>DATDKX010000224.1:0-26795 GCA_036519615.1 Propionibacteriaceae bacterium | reverse complement strand
ATCGAAGACTCCCTCGCGTATCCGACGGAAGAACCGCGGCATGCCATTCTCCAGAACCGTCCCGCGTACCGAGAGCACCGCGGCACCGGGCGAAAGATGATCACGTAGCGGCAGCAGGTCATGCTCATTGCCGCCGGTGCCGTGCAACAGCAGCAGTGGCGGTCCCGCAGCAGAATCTTCAGCGGGCAGAAAGACATGCGGCCGCTCGAGCCCGGAGTCGGCGCTCACGGAATGTCCAGGTCCAGCTTGAGCGGCGGCAGCGCGGCGGCAATCTGTTCGCGGTTCGGCTCCAACCATGGCGGAAGTTTGAGGCTGCGTCCCAGCTCGAGGAGCGGCTCATCAACAGCGAAGCCCGGCGCGTCGGTCGCGATCTCGAACAACACCCCTCCCGGCTCGCGGAAGTAGATGGACTTGAAGTATTGCCGATCAATGATGTCGGTCACCGAGACGCCACGCGCTCTTAGCTCCTGCTGCCAGAGCGACTGCGTTGCCAGATCCGGCGCGCGGAATGCGACGTGATGCACGGTGCCGCCGGCTTGCCAGCCGCGGTCCCGAACCCCTGCAAAGACATCAACCAGGGCACCGGAGTTGCCGCCGGCCATCCCGAACCGTGACCGGTCGCCCTCTTCAGCTGCCAGCTTCATGCCAAGCAGCTCGGTCAACATCGTGGCCGACGGATCCAGTTGCCGCTCCGACAAGGTGATCGCATGCAGTCCCCGCACCGCGTGATCAGCTGGAATGTCAGCGACTCCATCCCAACCGGAACGATGATCACCCTTCGACGCCACAAGATCGATCACCATGCCATCGGGATCACGAAAGGTCAGGACCTCTTCTTCGTCGCGGCTCCGCGGTGGGTCGAAGTCGATGCCCAACTTCTTGAACCGCTCCTGCCACCAGCCGATCGCCGAGCCGGGCACGCTGAACGCCGTAGTCGTCGTCATTCCCGCGCCCTGACGGCCCTGCGGCACGCCGGGCCAGGGAAAGAAGGTGAGCAGACTTGACGGGCTCCCCTTCTCATCCCCGTAGTACAGGTGATAGGTGTCGGGCGCGTCGAAGTTAACCGTCTGCTTGACCAGGCGCAGACCGAGCGCCTTGGTGTAAAAGTCCACGTTGGACTGCGGGTCGGTGGCTATCGCAGTTACGTGGTGTAAACCGTGCGGGCTGACCTGTGTCATGATCATTAATTCCTCTCTGGCAGCGTTCTAACCCAAATACGCCTGCTGCACCAGTAACACACATACTCCGTGGTGGAGTCGCGAGGGGTGCGAGAGCATCCTGGCGAGGTGCGGATTCAGCTCATGGGTGGCTGGGTTGAGCCGCCGCTTTCAGTACGATCCCGTGGCTTGCGCGGTTGCTCTCGGCTGCTCGGGAGCGACGGTCGAGGACATCCGAGTGCGACCCGTGCGGATGGACGACGTGTTGTCCTTCCAGCCCCATGCCGAAGGTCGCTCGACTCGGGCTGTTCTAGACGTCGATGGTGCCGCGTTCCGTGAAATGTGGCTATCCGCTGTTCAGGCAGCTGGTCTTTTGTCTAGCTGATCATGCTTGAGATGCGCTGTTCGGCCTGATCATCCGCCCTGCTAGGAAGTCCTCCCAGGTCCGGCCGACAGCCCGGCCCGGGGCTAGATTCGCGCCAGCACGGACGACGCGAGCCGCCTTTCCTGGAGTCCAGACTGGCAAAATCAGCCGATGCTTGCCGCGGATGCGCAGGTAGCTACGCATTAGCTCGGCCATCTCGTAAACGTGCGGCCCAGCAATCTCCTGAACCAGCCCGGACGGCACACCAAGGGCAAGCTCGACAAGTCGGGCCGCCACCTCAGCAGCGTCGACAGGCTGGAACTTCCACCCAGCCGGAACCGGTATCCCGGCAGCTTGGCCATCTGCTGCACAAGCTTCAAGAGCGACTCATGGAACTGAGCGGCACGCAGCGTTGTCCAGGGCAGACCAGAGTTGGCCACAACCCGCTCGGCGGCGAGCTTGGACTCGAAGTAGCCGAACATGGCGCGATCGAGTGGGCTGCTCACGGGCACTCTCTCGGCCCCAACGACCGAGATGTACACCAGATGCGGCATCCCGGTCCGCGTTGCGGCCGCCACCAGGTGGCGAGCCTTGTCTTCATCGCCGTTCCTGGTTCCCGCGAGATGCACGATGATCTCGGCGCCGGAGACGGCGGACCCGAGTCCCTCACCCGTGGCCAAATCACCAGTTACAGACTCGATGCCTTCAGCGCCCGCGTGGCTCTGCCTGCTGAGCACTCGGACGCTCTGCCCGGCATCTCGCAGCCGTGGAACGACAAGTCGCCCCAGAGTGCCGGTGCCGCCGGTAACCAAAATCTTCACCGCGCTTCTCCTTGTCACATGGGGCAGCAGTACTTGCGCCATGAGCTTGTGAAGGCGTCTGCATGCCTACTCCAGCCATTCGGTGACGAACTTGACTCCTGCGTGGATGTGGACACCTTCATAGCCATCAGGCCCCGTGGAGAACTTATGCGGCGTGTCAGTAGGCACGACCAGAACCTGTCCGGCATGACCTCGAAATTGTTCCGAGCCCACCGTAAAAGTCGCCCAACCACGCCGGATGATGAACGTTTCGGCGTACGGGTGCTTGTGCAGCCGTGGCCCTACGCCAGCCTTGGTCGTCGACTCCAAGATGATCGAGATGTTGGCGCCGCCCGGCAGCTCTTCATAGTTCTCAGTCCAGTCCTCGCCATCTTCACGGCCATCGGAGCGATCAATCGCGAATGCGTCCATCGGCCGACGATAGCGCCGGGCAGTGCAGCAGTGTGGGGCGGCCATCCAATGCAGTCCGAGCACCGTGGGCGTTTTTGCGAACGCAGCGGCGGGTATCCATAGTCAGACAATCGGCAAGCCGCAATCAGCGGCACGCCTACATTCAACCGTCACGAAATGCAGTTCCCATGACTAAGCACCGCTTCATCCGGAGCTCGCCGTCGGTCGTACTGGCAACCGCCTACCTCGGACAGAAGCCTCTTGACGACTATGCGTTCGACACGATGCAACATTGGCGTCGGATGGCTGAGTCCGAGCGCGGCAATGCCGTGCACTGGTACCACCACCTGCGAGGCATCGGTGATGTGGGCTGCTGTCTCACGGTGGATCAGGGAGCCCAGGGCGCCGTCGCGCATTTCACCGCCACGGCGCCACATCCTCGGCGCGTGCTGCCGAAACCGGTCGTACGAATCGCGTTGTCGTCCTGGTCTTACCTCAAGTTGGCAGGTCTGGCGAGGATCGCCGAGGCGCACGATGTTGATCTTGCTTAGGATCCGAATCCCCGAGTCGAAGGCGACGAGACCTCGAATCGAACGAAAGATAAGGAGACAGCCATGACCGCCAATCCGGAATTTGGCAATGTGACCGGGACCAAGGACAAGGACTACGACATCATCTGGTTCACCGAAGCATGCCTAAGCAATGTGCTGCGGCTGGAGACCTACATCGAAGACGCCGCGCTTGCCGGAGACGACGAACTTGCTGAGTTCTTTCGCCGGGCGCAGCACGAGAGCCGCAAGGGCGCCGAGGAGGGAAAGAAGTTACTGGCTAAGCGCCTGAAAGAAGCTGGAGCGTAGTTTGACGCCGGCATAGTGAAAGGAGGCCGCTATGGCCGTTACGAGCTTCCAGGATTTCAATCTGGCCGATGCCGACCGCGAGTGGGACGGTGATGCGGCCGACAAACGGGTCCGCAAGTGGGCGGGCGCGGAAGACGAGCCGAATCAGAAGTATCGCGATGCGCATGTCTGGTACGACGCTGACAACAAAGACAACTTCACCGCATACAAGCTGCTGATCTGCGATGTCGTCAAAGACAAACTCGTGGCCGTGCCGCGCGCGGTGATGGCGGCCGGCGGCATCATGCAGGGCGCTCGCGGCGGCGTCGACATACCGAAGTCGGATGTCGATCGAGTAAAGAGCCACCTCGGGAAGTACTACCGCAAGATGGATCGCACACCTCCCTGGGAAGACTGATCTGGGACTGTGCAGCCCGTCGCCGCGGAGGCGGTCGTACTGGCGGAATTCCCAGCACAACTGGCCAGTTTGGCGGCTGCTCACCTCTTTGAAATGTTCGCTCATACCAGGTGGCGCCTCCCCGAGATCTCGCATTTGCTAAACCGCAGGGCTTGCCCCTCTTCCCACGGGATACTGAGCCGGTGCTGCAAGAGCAAAAAGAGACCAGGCAAATCTCTGGTGTCGGTTTTGTCCTTGCCGTCTATGCCACGAGCCGCATCTTCTACTTGATCGCAGGTTTCTTGCTCGCCAAGTTCGTGCCAACCTCGAGCCACCAGCTCACGACCACGGACGTACCCCCGGGGACACTCAACATCTGGTCATATTGGGACGGTGAGCACTACGTCGCGCTTGTACTGAACGGATACTTCCAGGCTCCGAGGTACATCTCTCCGGCTTTCTTCCCGATGTACCCGCTGCTTCTAAGGTCCTTCTCAGCGGTCTTTGGCGGTCCTCTCTCCAAGGAAGCCTTTTCTTACTGGGGTTCTCTACTGTCGCTCCTTTTCCTCCCGTTCGCCTTTTACTTCATTTATCAGATCGCGTATGAGGGATGGGGCGAGCGAACAGCAAAGGGAGCGCTCCTCGCACTTGCCTTCTTTCCAACGACCTTCTTTCTCAATGCCACCTACACGGAAAGCCTGTTTCTTGCTCTTTCCGCAGGCTCATTGTGGGCCATCAGGGTGAGAAAAAATCTGCTACTTGCTTGTATATTGGCGGGCGTTGCGACGGCGACGAGAAATGTGGCGATTTTCCTCATTGTTCCGGTTATGTATGAATGGATAAAGCAAGGCGGGATGAAAAACCCCCGGGAGAGATGGCGCGGGCTATATCTAGCACTTGCGCCGTCGGGACTAATGGCCTATATGGGATATTTGTGGATAAAGTTTGGCGATCCGCTGCTCTTCTACTCCAGCCAAAAGTACTGGAAACGTGAGGCAGCCGGGCCGCTCGTCACGGCAACTAGAGCATGGGACACGGCCGTCGAGGGCAGCAATATTCTTTCCGATCCTGGGCTCTGGGCTCATCCGGATGTGCAGAGCCTGGCGGATCACCTGGAGCGTGCCAACTCCGACTACAACCTGGCATTTCTGCTCTTCGCAATAGTCGTATTGCTCGCCGGGTTACGCGAGTTGCCCGTCTCCCTGATCATCTATAGCTTGCTGCTCGTCGTGTCTCCCGCACTGTACGGGACACCGGATATCCCACTGATGGGCATTCCGCGATACGTACTCGTGGCATTCCCAATTTTCATCGTGCTTGGGCTGCTAGCCAGGAAGAAACTGCTTTTCGCAGGATGGTTGACTATTAGCATCATCGTCTCACTGATTCTGTGCGCTCTATTTGTGAGCTGGCGGTTCGTGGCTTGACGACTGAGCCTTGGTCGCCGTCGTTATGAATAGGCCAGCATCCGCAAGTCCGCCAAGCGCGTCTTGAATACCTAGCGGACTCCATGGTTTCCGGGCCCGTGGCAGTTGATCAAATACTCGGCCGTAGCGACCGAGTGTGCCGATGTCGTGGGGAAAGCGCTCTGGATCAAGTCCATCGAAATGCGCTCGTGCACCGTGGCGACGAATGACCTCGGCGACTTCTTCCGGGGTCGCTATCCCCGGCGATTTGGTGCCGTGCTCAAACAAGAAAACGTTCACATCGGAATACGGCTCGGTGTTGTCAAGGTAGGCATCTAAGGCCTGCAAGGCCGGCTGCACCGCAAAGTGCAGCCAGAATGGAACAGCTGCGGCGCAGATCGTCTGCCACGGGTCGCCCAGGATGAAACACGGTATGACGAGGCGGCTCGACGGCTCACCGCGAGCGCGATACCAGTCCCGCATCACCGTCGCCACCGCGGCAGCCGGCGCCTGCGGCCCGTCGTAGCTGATCTCGGCATAGCGATAGCCGCGCTGACCGCACCAGGCCCGCACATGATCACAGAAATCCGGGTGAAGCCCCCATTCGGATTCGGCCGCGTCATCGTCAGGCGTCGGTGTGTGCGGTCGTGCCAGATACCTCTCGGGAGGCGTACCGCCACGACCACCCGTCTGAAAGACGTGGCGAGGGCCGATCCGGGTCACCGGCCAGCGGGAGTGGTCATTGATCAACACCACGGTCCCGTCCGCAGCCAGGTGATTATCGACAAAGTGTGCGTACGCCTCCGGCAGCCGACGCCACTTGACTCGGAAGTAGCTCATCCGCTCGGCCATCAAGACGTCCTGCAGCTGATCATGCATATGGTGCAGCACGACATCGGGATTACGGTCCAGCAGCGCCGGGGCAACGGAGCGACCGAACTCCATTGCCTCATCCGGACGGTCGGTGTCGCCCACATGTGCGACCGGTACCAGCACAGTGTTGGGCAGCCACGGCACTTGCATTGCCGCGCCAAGATGCGTCAGCGCGCCATTGCTTGTACCGAGCAGGATCGCCGCATAACGCCGCTTCGGATAGCGCTCAGCGAACGACGCCGCGACACCGGCCAAATCCACATCACCCAGCCGGCGAGGATTGATCCCCTCCGAGGCGCCGATGCGGGTATAGACACCGCGGAGCACTGACCACGGCAGCCTGCCGGCTGCGCGTACGGCCAGGCCGGCAAGTGCTGAACTACCGAGGTTTCGGAATGGCTGCCCTTCCAGCGCAGCGGCCGCGGCCGCGTGCAGCACACTGGCCGAATCAAAGGAAGCGACCACCTGCTTGGGATCAAGATCGCTCACAGCGGGACTCAGCTCCCCAACTCGTCGATGAACCGCAGGAATCTGGCTGAATCGGCCTTGGGCCAGGAGTGACTCACACCCGGCATCAGCACTAGCCGGGCGCCGTTGGTTTCGGCCAGCCAGGCAGCGTACGCGTGGGTGGTCAGCAGGTCGTACTCGGTGTGGATGATCGTCACGTCCGCGCGCACCTGGGAAAGGACATCCTCAATGGGTAACGCGATGGCGGAGGCAAATCCGCGGAAGATCCGGCGAATGCCGGCCCGAGACCAGTCCGGTACTTGACTTAGGAATGCAGCCTTGTCGCGCGGATCACCGCGTAGGAAGAACACCGCGGCTTGCTTGATCATGGAACGGTACGCCGGATCAATGGTCGGGCTGACAAGCACCAGATGTCTTACCAAGCTCGTCAATGATGCAGCGACAGTCGCGGCCTGAGTGCCAACCGACAAACCGATCAACACATCCACCGGCACGCCGTCATGATCAATATCCGCCGCAAGCTTACGGCCGTAGCGCTCCAGATCGTGATCGACGCCGCGCCATGCTGGCGGATCCAGCAACGTGGCGGCATGACCGTTGTCGGATAGGTGCCGCACGGGCAGCTCCGCGTAGGCGTGCACCGCCAGCCCGGGTACCACGATCACGCGCGCCATGACGGGACCTAACCACGCGACAATGAGGTTGGGCAATGAGGTTGGGCAATGAGGTTGGGCAATGAGGCCGGGCCTAGAACCGGCGAGAGGAGCGCAATGACTCGATCAAATCCAGTAGCCTGCACGACCGAGCAAACCCAGCTCGGCGAGGGCGCTCGATGGGACGACCGGTATCGCGAGCTGCTGCACGTCGACATACTCGCCGGGCGGATCTACCGCGACCAGATCAACGACGATGGCTCGCTATCCCAGGTCCGCACGCATGAAGTGCCGGGCACCGTCGGTGCCATTGCCCCGGTGGAGAACGATGAGGGTTGGCTGCTTGCCGCGGGCAGAACGATTACCTATCTGCGCCCGAACGGCGAACTGCGCCTCGTTGCCGAGGTCGCATCGGAGGGGACGCGGATGAATGATGCCGCTTGCGATCCACAGGGCCGGTTCTGGGCGGGCACGCTTGCCGATGATCAGCATCCCGGAGGCGGATCGCTGTACCGCCTGGAGCGCACCGGGCGGCCCGAGGTGATTCTCGACGGACTAACGATCTCCAATGGACTGGGCTGGAGCCCCGATAGTCGCACCATGTATCTCGCCGACAGCGGCCCAGGCGTCATCCACGCGTTCGACTTCGATCCCGAACGAGGCACGATCTCCGACGACCGCCTGCTGGTAAATGTGCCGGAGGAGATTGGATCGCCCGACGGGCTGACGGTGGATGCTGACGGTGACCTGTGGGTCGCCATCTACGGCGGTGGGAGGGTCCGGCGCTACTCTCCGAACGGCCAGCTACGCGAGGAATTGTTCGTCCCGGCCGAGCAAACCACCTGCTGCGCGTTTGCAGGCCCTGGGCTGCACTGGCTTTATGTCACGACAGCGACCGAAAACTGGACCGACGAACAGCGACGTGCGAACCCCGGCGCTGGCCTTGTCTACATGTTCGACACCGATGCGACCGGTCAGGCGGCGGCACCGTTTCGCCCTGACGCAACCTGGTGGACAACGGTGATCTTGTAAGAAAGTGGGTCATGGACTCCGTCGGTTTGTTAGTGCAGTCGCCCGTATCCGATGTTCTTAGGCTGGCCCGACGGTTCGAACCAGTGCTGCGTTATACCCAGGGCGAGCTGTTCTTCCCGATGCCGGTAGAACGCTATGTCGAAGCCTCTGCTCTGTTTCGCCGTTCGGTGGGCAGGAAGGTCCCTGAGCTCGTGGCACCCGCCGCGACCCTCGACCTATCGACTCTGCTCAGCTACGCCAGCGAGCGCGGTGGTGTCGACCTCGAACTCCACTTCGTCGACAAACCGCTGAATCGCTCGGCGTACCGTCGCTGGCGACGTCGCCCAGATCGCACCCGATTCCAGGGTGGCAGTCGCTTCGCCATGGTCGGCATGTTCGGCCGGATCATCGACTCGATCATGCGGCTGTCATTGATCATCCGCGGCAAGGTGCCCGGTGGCTTCGCTGCAGCGGCCCATATCCGCTATCAAAAGGCCGGACCACTCGCGCCCACCTACTACGTACGCGCGGTCCGGGATGCCGGCTATCTCATCTTGCAGTACTGGTTCTTCTACGCGATGAACGACTGGCGATCAACATTCGCCGGAGTAAATGATCATGAAGGTGACTGGGAGCAGATCACCTTGTTCCTCACCGAGCCAGACGAAGGCGAGCCGCAACTCGCCTGGGTCGCGTTCTCTGCTCACGACGAGGTCGGAGATGATCTGCGACGACGCGTCGACGACCCCGATCTACAGCTCGTCGACGGAACACACCCGGTTGTTCACGCAGGGGCCGGATCACACAGCGGCGCGTACCTGCCCGGCGACTACATCGTTACGGTGGCCCCTCCAGCGCTCGAAAGACTCACTCAGTGGTGGCGCCGCTTTGCTCGCATGATCACGCTCTCCAGGAAAACCCAGGAGCGCTCAGGGATTGGTCTGCCGTTCATTGATTACCGACGCGGCGACGGTCCATCTGTCGGGCCCGGCACCGAACAATCTTGGACGCCCGTTGTGATCGACGATGAAACGCCTTGGGTGCGGGACTATCGCGGCCTGTGGGGATATGACACCCGAGATCCGTTCGGCGGGGAACGCGCACCGGCGGGGCCACGCTATGAACGCGACGGCTCGATTAGGCGGTCCTGGGATCGACCAGTCGCCTGGTCCGGCCTGGACAAGGTGCCACCAACCCAAATGGATGAGATCTCCGCGCTGCAGCGACGGGCTGGCGATATTGAAGTTGACCTTGACAGTGCGCAGGTGCGGCTGGCTGATGAGACAAGCCGACTGCGGTCGCTCCATGCAGGGATGCGCGCCCTCGCGGCTGACGGTACGCCCGTTCCAGCGACCCACACTGCCGCGCAGTCAGCCGTCGATACCACCCGGGATGAGATTGCGCGTCTGCGGGCGGAGCGCCAAGCAGTGTCAAAGGCTTTAGTCACGCCGCTGCCCACCCAGCCCGTCCATGCTCACCTGCGGCATCGACCACTACCTGATCAAGACACTCAAAGACCGGCACACTGGACACTACGTCTCTGGGCGGCCATATCGGTCTCGGTTCTGCTGTTGGCAATGGCATGGTTGATCCTTTACCAATCCACCTCGGCCCTGCTGGTCGGACTCATAGTGATCATCGCGGCCGTTGCGGGCATCGAGGCTACGTTCCGTGGCCGACTGCTTCCATTTCTGGCCAGCCTGGTGGTGCTCCTTTTGATCTTGGCCGGTATCTACCTTGCTCTGACAAACCTCAGGCTTGCCGTTGCCGTCGGACTCATCTTCGCTGCGCTGGCTCTGCTGCTATCGAACCTGATGGGCTACCTCCGGCGCCGCTGAAGCAAACTCAGCAGCCCCGCGGAGACGGTCCGCCAGGACGTCGGCGCAGCGTAGCCCCGTACACTGCCGCCTGCGTCCGCCGCTGCATGCCGAGTTTGGTGAGCAAGCCCGATACGTAGTTCTTCACCGTCTTCTCGGCCAGAAAAAGTCGTTCACCAATCTGCCGGTTGGTGCACCCGTCGGCAATGAGGTCGAGAATCTCGCGCTCCCGTGCTGTGAGCTTGCCGACCATGGGGTCCGGCTCAACCGGATTGCGGAGTCGGTCGAGCAGCTTCTCAGTCACTGCGGGGTCGAGCAGGGATCGGCCCGCGGCAACCTGCCGGATGCCCTCGAGGAGGTTGTTGCCGTGAATTTGCTTGAGCAGATATCCGGAGGCGCCGGCCATCACCGCAGCGAAGAGCGCCTCGTCGTCGTCGTAGGAGGTCAGGATCAAGCACCGAACGTTTTCATACGAGGAGCGGATCTCCCGGCATACATCGATGCCACTGCCATCGGGCAACCTGGCGTCGAGCAGGGCGACATCGGGTGCCGCAGCGGGAATACGATGGAGCGCATCGGCAGCCGTGGCGGCCTCACCCACAATGACCAAATCGTCGGTCGTTGTCAGCAAGTCGGTAAGTCCACGGCGCACCAGCTCATGATCATCAAGAATGAAGACTCGGATGAGCCGGTTACTGGTCACTGTTGGATTGGGATCGACCATTGCAGCCGGAGCCCTCCTTCCGGTGCGTCGGTGACATCAAGATAACCGCCGTGGCGCTCGGCGCGGCGCTTCAAGTTTGCCAAGCCGCTACGCCGCGTGCTTCGACCCAGACCTATCCCGTTGTCGATGACCGTCAAATCCAGCCGGTGCTTGTCGGCCTGAAGTCGTACCCGGATGTGCCCAGCTTGCGCATGCTTGGAAACGTTGGTCAACGATTCCCGCAAGACGGCTTCCGCATCCGCGATCATCGCTTCATCGGAAATCGTGTCCAGTGGCCCCAGAAGCTGTACGTCGGGACGCGCCGGCAAGAGCGGCGTTAGTTGATCAACAACTGCCAGCACTGTGCCACGCAACGATCGCGAGGAGTCGTCTTGGAGCGCGAAGATCGTGCTCCGAATCTGCCCGATTGTCTCGTCGAGCTCCGCAACGGTGCGCGTCAAACGCTGATCAACAGCGTCATCGTCCACCGTCGCGGCAATGCTTTGCAGGCTAAGACCAGCCGCAAACAGCCGTTGAATGACATGATCATGCAGATCGCGCGCAATGCGGTCGCGATCCTCGAGGACACCCAACCGCTGTTGATCAGCCCGGGCGTCGCTGAGTTCCAAGGCGATAGCCGCCTGGCCCGCAAAAGCCTCGGCCATGTCAAGGTCGGCTCCGCTGAAGGGCGGGTGCGGAACAATCCGGCCCGCAATGATCGCACCACGCGGACCGGTTTCACCTCGCAGCGGAAGGGCCATAGCCTGGGTGACCGGCACATAAGGACGCAGGTGAATATAGACCTCCGGTTGCTGATCCACCGAGTTCACCCGTACCCCGTGGCCCTCCTCCATGGCTCGCCAGCCAATGCTGTTTTCGGTGGCGTAGCGAAGGCCGATCAGGTCGCGCTCAGCGGCACCTGTCGCCGCAACGACCTCCAGCTGAATCGGATCACCTTGAGCCGGTCTGACGATGGTGACTACATCGGCTGCGGCTAGGCGCTTCACACTCGTGGCAATGTGTTGCAGAACCTCCGAATAGTCGGCCTGCGGGTCAAGCAGTTGCCGACTGATCTCGCCGGAGGCCCTCAACCACTCCTGACGCCTCCGCGACTCCTCATACAGCCGTGCGTTCTCAATCGCAATCCCAGCCGTTGCCGCCAGGGCTAGCACGAGCTCCTCGTCTTCGGCGGTGAAAGGGCCGCCATCGGCGCGGTCAGTGAGATACAGATTGCCGAACACGGCGTCGCGGCTACGGATGGGAACGCCCAGGAATGTGGTCATCTGCGGATGATCGGCCGGGAAGCCCGATGATCGCGGGTCGTCGGCGATTCGAGTCAGCCGGATCGGCTTGGGATCCTTTATCAGTGCTCCAAGCACGCCGCAGCCTCGGGGCAGATCGTGGCAAGGTTCCGATAAAGACCCACCGCTTGCTCGGATAGGATCCTCCTCCGGGCCCTCATACAGGAACTCCTCGAGTGAGCCATCGGCGCCGATGACTCCCAGCGCCGCATATCGAGCGCCCGACAGATCCTTTGCGGTATTGACAATACGGCGCAGCACCGCCGGCAGGGACAGCTCTTGAACGATTGAGCGGTTGGCGATCAGCAGTTGTCGCAGCCGCTGTTGAGCTGTCATGATCATCGACGCCTGATCGACGAGTTGGCTCATCAGCAGTTCGACAGGCAGCCGCGGAGCGGCTTCGGAGTCCGCTGGGAATGCGGGCCCAGGTTCACCTTCTCCGTTCTTAGCCGCCATGTCCAGGACAGATTACGACAAGCGGGACAGCAGAAGTCACGACGGATGGACTCGACGGCCTGTCACTGTTGTCAATGGCAGCTGCACGACCAATGATCTTCTACCCTCGGGCCACGGCTGCGGCGACTGCTGAAGATCAAGAAGACGCAATGACGTTTCATCCATTAGCCCAGCGTTATCGACGATGAGCACACTCCATCCCGTTTGCAGAAATTCATCGACTTGATCAACTTCAAATGCGACCGGGCGATTGATCAGGTAGCCCGATGCCTCGGTATCCATGCCGGTGCGAAAGATCAGTTGTTCGCTAACCAGCGTGTAGTTCATCGGCACGATGCGAGGTCCGGCGTCAGTGCAGTACGCGAGGCGGCCGATGTTGCTGGACTCGAGGAGGCGGCGGCACTCATCGCGGTCCAGCGCCTCGAGGCGACCACCCCGGTCGAGCAGGGACCATCCGGAGTTGTCGGCAATCGGAGACATGATCACCTCCCTGTTGGCGGCTGATCCAACTGTCCCGGTTACCGACAGCAGTGCGCACGGGCCCAAGGAGACCCGTGCGCGGGACGAAAGTCCTTGCTTTAGCCGCGCTGAATCTGGATACGGCGCGAAGCCGCCTCAGCCGAGGGCTTGGGCATCCTGATTTCCAAAACCCCATCTTTGTAGGTCGCGGAAACCACCTCAGGTGAGGTGCCCGCCGGAAGCCTCACTTGACGGACGAAGCTGCCATAGCGGAACTCACTGTGGAAGCCTCTATCGCCGAACTTCTCCCGGTTGCTTTCCCGGCGCTCCGCCGAAATCGTCAGGACCCCATTGTCGACGGACACATCGATGTCGCGGTCCGGATCAACGCCTGGTACCTCGGCCCTGATGACTAATTGGTCGCCCTCGACATATTCCTCGACCTTAATGTCTCGGAACGGCCAGTTCACAGCACCAAAAGGCTGCCAGCCACTCCACATGTCCATCAGATCTCGCGGCCAGCGAGTCAGGGCGCCCGCGCCCTGGCCTTCCTTGGATTCGCTGGATTGAGGCTGCGTGCTGCCGTACTCAGACGACGTGATACCGGATTCGGTCTCACCGGATTCAGAGCCACTGGATTCAGACGGCGTGCTACCGAATTCAGGCTGCGTGGTCATCGGATCTCCTTTCTGTGCGAGTCGTTCTCGCCCATCTATCCACCATGTCGCACCAAGCTGCATACCCAAGACGAGCGGCTCGCACACATGCGGCTCGAGTGCATCGACGACGCTCGGGCCTACTTTCCTTACGCTGCGGGACCTTCGACTCTGGGTTCAACGCAGTTGTGGCAGGAGGCTGAAATGTGGGCAGTGAGGGCAGGCCATTCACGCTGGCGAACTTCACCGCCACCATCGATGAATGGAGTAGTCCCCCAATGACCTCATCACAGGGAAATCCTTCGACTAGCAACTTCGCTGAGCTGTCCGAGGCCGAATGCAACGAGCTCCTTGCCCAACACAACGCTGGCCGCGTCGGTTTCATGGCACCGGACGGTCCGCAGATCTTGCCGGTGACCTATCAATACCGAAACGGCAGCGTGATCTTCCGCACCTCTCCGGTTGGAGCTCTGTCGGGACTGGTGAGGCGGACCAGCGTCGCCTTCGAAATCGATGGAATTGACGAGCAGAACAAGTCAGGCTGGAGCGTACTCGTGCTCGGCTTCGCCCAAGCGATGGCGCACAATTACCTGCTCGCGTCGGCTTGGGAGACCGGTCCGGTGCCCTGGGCTGACGGAATTCGGAACCTGTTCATTGAGATCAAACCGCGCAAGATCAGCGGACGCGCCGTACGAGGACGCTCCGATGGTTGACAGCCTGCATGCGCGAGCTTTGTCAATCTGGGCCGCGCCTACGCCCTGGTGAGATCCATTGCTCAGGGAAACGCTCCGCGTCCTACTTCGTCGCGGTGATCCACGTGCGTCCACGGCTGCAGGAGCTCCAGCAGCCAACCTCGTATCGGGAACTCTTCGCCGATCATGGTCGCCGGCGCATCCTGCACGGCTCGCTCCTCGGCCAGCGCACGACTCACGCAGCCGGTGCTCCGGGCCAGGTCTAGCCAGCGCAGCAGCTCCGTACGGCTGCCCAGCCCGGTGAACGGCTCGAGGTAAGCGATCCCGAACCCGCAACACACGCGGGTCCTCGATGACGCCGCGGTCGTCGTGCAATAGCCCTGCGTGGAAGGCGATCGAGTTCAAAGTTGCGAGCATTGTCCCGAAGGGATGCCCGACCGACGAATCACCCCAGTCGACAATCCGGACCGAGGACAGGTCGTCCAGAGCGCCGGGCCAACAGATGTTGTTGGAGTGCAGATCATCATGCTGGAGACTGTCCGGAACTCCTGACGCGGCGAGCTCGGCGCAGCGGTCGTCGTACGCCGGCAGCAGGAGCTCCAGAGTGCGTGCTTCCTCGTTGCTGAGCCCACCGTCCTCGATGGGACGGGCGGCTAGTTCGCCGAGTAGCCGACGGAGTTCCACCGGTAGCTGCGCGGGCCCACGGTCGGGTATCTCGGTGGCCAGTAGCCGAGCTCTCTTCTCGGCAAGAGCAAGCTGCGCGTTGGCGTATCTGGGCAGCAGCCGCTCCCAGTAGCACCACAAGGCGTCTGGCGCTGCGATCGACCGCAGCATCGGCCCGCCATCTCGCGCGAGCGACCACGCTCGGGCTCTGTCGTACGCCAGCACCTCCGGCGCCAGGCCCGGACATAGGTCACTCAGCACGGCTACCAGGGCAGCTTCGTACGCCGTTCCGCTGCCGCTCACCTTGAACCAGACGCGACCCTCGCTCGTCTCGAATCGGATCGCGCTCGACCAGACCCGGACATGCGACTGCTCCCAGTCGCCAGTAAGCCGGATGCCGCGCGGCGCGAGCTGTGCCGAAACCCAGGCCTGCACCTCGTCGCGGAAGGCGCTGCTGGTCCACAGCGCAATTGGGTCTAGGACCATGAATGTCAACGCTCCAGAAGGCGCTTCAGAGTCGCCAGATCCGCCCGGATTGCCTGGGCGTCCGCCTCGTAGTCGTCCTCCGACCGTTCTGCCTGTCTGCGGAGCGTAAACACCAACTCGCAGCCGGCGTCGTGGGCGATCACCCGCATCGGGTTGTTGAAGGTGGTGCCATCGGACAGCGTGACGTCGTGATCGAGCACGAAGTAGGAGTTCTGGGGCACGAAGACGACCTCAATCTCGCCCATTGGTGACTCGGCAAACCAGCGTCCGTCTCGCTGCTCGATCGAGCCACTCAACCCGGCAGCCCAATTGGGCAGGTTCGCCGGATTTGCGACGTACGCATAGACCTCGGCAGCTGGACGCTCAATACAGATGCTGATGTGCTGCGACTCCCTCATCCCCTGACCCTAGGGCCTCATTCGTTGACCCTGGGCGCGCCACGACCGCACGACATGCTGAGGAGAAGTCGGATAGCCGATGATCAACGGTGCAGTATGAGCTATGGCCTCGACGCCGCCGCTTGGCCGTACGCCGAATGCGGCAAATCGTGCATCGATGAGCCGTCCCCAGCTGCGGGTGCGCTGGGATCGGGTGAGCGTACTTGTCGCCCTGGTAGCTGTGCTTGTCACGGTCGTTGCCCACACCGTGGTGGTTGCAGTGCGTCACAATCTCAAACCCGCCGAGGCTAAGCCGGCGCGGGTGGAGGCCGCTGCGACGGTGCATCCCGCCGCGCCTGCTGTTAACCGACAACCCACATGTCCACCACGGTCGCCTGGTGTTATCCGGACTGCACCCGTTGGCAATGGCCAAGCCGGTGAAGGCCAGCCGACCGTGGCGCTGACCTTTGATGACGGCCCGGGTCCATCGACTCCGGAAGTGCTGAATGTGCTGCAGCAGAATGGCGTACCCGCAACGTTCTTTGTGATCGGACAGAATGCGGCCACCGAGCCGGAAATGCTGCAAAGAATCGTTGCGGCCGGCAACGCCATCGGCGATCACACCTGGTCGCACCACATTCCAAGCGCAAAAGCAGGTTGGAAAGCCAGCACGCTGACAAAGGAAATTGATCACACTCGTCGAGCAATCACCGATGCCACAGGGCGAGAGCCATGCCTGTTTCGTCCGCCTGGGGGAATCATCAAAGGCGCTGCGGGGGTTGTCCGTGCCGCGGGTCTTTCGATGATCTTGTGGTCAGTTGATACTCGGGACTGGGCCGCTCCGCCGAATAAGAAATTTGCACCCGTCATCCAGAAACGGGCGGCAGCCGGGCTCGAGCAGAAGCATCCCGTGATCTTGCTTCACGACGGCGGCGGCAATCGGGCTGCAACTGTCGCCGCATTGGTTGGGATCATTAACGACTACCGCTCCCACGGCTACCGATTCGTCACCTTGGACGAACCGCGTTAGTGCGGAGATCGATGTGCCAGAGCTTGTCAAAGGGCAGCGCTCAGGTCTCCAACACGTACGTTCCGGGCGCGTCGGTGATCGGTCGGTATTTACGGTTGCCCATCCGCGGCGGCTTGCGCATCCCGCCAGCTCTCTCACCGATCCATTGAGCCCAGTCTTCCCACCACGTCACTGGATGCACGATCGCCTGCTTCAACCAGTCGTCTGAACTCTCCGGCAGCGGCCGGTCACCCTCCAAGACATGATGAATCGATTTCGGGCTCGGCGGATTCACGATGCCGGCGATGTGACCGGAGTTTGAGAGCACGAAACGTACGTTCCCACCTGGCAATATGGCACCGGCATAAGAGCTCCGCCACGGCGCAATATGATCTTGTTCGGCAGCTAGGAAGTACAGATCTTGATCAACTTCTTCAAGATCAAGCCGTTGTCCTGCTAGTTCCATGATGCCCCGGGCGAGCTCGTTCCCTAGATAGCAACTGCGGAGGTAGAAGCTGTGCATCTCCGCGGGCATCCGAGTCGAATCATTGTTCCAGCTGAGCAGGTCGAACGCCGGCGGTTCCTCTCCCATCAGCCAGCTAGTCACCGCGTAGTTCCAGATCAGGTCATTGGTTCGGAGCAGGTTGAAGGAGCGCTGCATCTCCTCCTTCGGCAGGAAGCCGGTGCGCTTCATCGTCCGCTCCAGCCGACGGATGGACGCTTCATCGGTGAAGACGCCGAGCAGGCCTGGCTCACTGAAATCGATCAAGGTGTTCAGAAAGGTTGCCGAGTTGATCAAGTCCAAGGCAACGGCATCGAGGTAGGCAAGAGTCGCCATAGTGAGGGTGCCGCCAAGGCAGAGCCCGAGGAGATTGACCTTCTCTGCACCCGTGATGTCGCGTACTACCTCGAGAGCCGCAATAGGTCCAGAGATCAAGTAGTCGTCCATCTTGACATGACGCATTCGCTCATCAGGATTGCGATAGCTGATCATAAAGACGGTATGCCCGTGATCGACTGCCCATTGCACGAGGCTGCGGCCGGGGGCCAGGTCCATGATGTAGTACTTGTTAATCCACGGCGGGCTGAATAGCAGCGGAATCTTGTGCACCTCGGCAGTACTAGGCGCGTACTGGATCAGCTCCATCAACTCGTTGCGGAATACCACCTTGCCCGGTGTGATGGCCATGTCCTTGCCGACCTTGTGCGCATCCGGAACGACCTGCCGCGGCACGCCCCGATTGGTGCGCAGATCATGGATGAAGTTGCGCGCGCCCTTGGCCAAGGACAAGCCGCCGGTCTCCAACGCCTTCTTGACTACCGTGGGATTTCCCGGGATGAAGTTGGTCGGAGACAGCGCGTCGATCATCAGCTGCACCGCAAACTCCGCCTTCTGTTTGGTGGCTGGCGGCGTATCGGTGTCGCGCACGATGTCAAGGAGCGCTTGTTCCCAATCGTGGTAGATCTCTCTCAGCCACCAGTACCCGGCGTTCTCGCTCCATGCCGGATCGGTGAAGCGCCGGTCCTTGCCGTGCTTGGGCGCGTACGACGGGGTGCCCCCGACAGCACGAACGGTTGCAGCTGCGGTCGCGCGGAACATTTCGCCAGCCGCGCGTCCCAGAGCGCCGGCGACTTTATCCGGATGGGAGGCTGCGGAAAGGCTCGTCTGAAGTAGGGGAGAGAACACGGCCAGCGGGTCAAGCCGACCCATCAGGTCGCTGCCATCGAGCAAGTTAGCGCCAGGTGTCAGAACCTGGGCATACTCATCGCGGACGGCCTCATCAATTGTGTCCCAATCATCATCCGCGCCGGGCTGCGGACGTGCTGCTTCACTCATCAAGTCCTCCGACCTTTACGGCGTTTGACGGTGACGTGGCGGAGTGCCTGGTATGCCTCAACCAGCGATCGCCGCTGGGAAGCAGTCAGGTCAGGATCGGATTGGATGGCCGCAACGACCTCCGCCGACCCGTCCGCTGGCTGATCGCCGCGGAGTAGGTCGGCGGAAACGTTGAGAGACTCGGCGATGGCCCGAAGAACCACCTCCGATGGGGCACGAAGCCCACGTTCGATTTGGGAAAGGTACGGGTTAGAGATGCCTGCCATTGCTGCGACCTGACGCATCGACAGCTCGGCCAGCTCTCGTTGTCGACGGATGATCTCGCCGAGTCGCAGCTGATCATCCGTCGACTGCTGTATTGTCACAGCTTGATCATAAGGCTTACTTCAGGACGTCGCGAGCAGCGGAGACGTACGCCGCGTTGACCTCGCTGATGAACTCATTCTGCGCCTTCACAACGGTGCTCACCCAGTCGAGCTGGGTGGCTTCCGCGACCTGCTGCCGGAAGTCGACGTAGCTAGCGATCGCCTTCTCGTAGCCGTCGAGGACTGCATTGCCAGTCTTCTTGCCGCTCTCGATCAACTTCTCGTTGACGACGCGGTAGCGCTCGCTGACATCGCCGAAGCCCTCAGTGAAGTCGCCTAAGACCTCGGTGCCCTTCTTAGCATTCGTAGTCGTAGCCATGATGTTTCTCCTTGGATGGTTTGGGTACAACGTCTTCTATGTTAGCCAAAAACTGCTAGCTTGGCTAGCGGGGCTCGTGCGAGATGCATCACAGTGGTTCTCTCTAGGATGGTTGGCATGAATCCAGAGCCGGAGTCATCGGGGAATCTGGTTGGCGAGATCATTCGCCGGCAACGCGAGTTAGCAGAGCTGTCCATGCGTCAGGTCGCAGCAATGGCTGGCATCTCCAACCCTTACCTATCTCAGATAGAGCATGGACTCCGTGCCCCTTCGGCCGACGTACTTGACACCATCGCCGCGACCCTGGGTATTCCCGCCGAAGCGCTGCGACCGCGGACTGGCCATGATGATCATGGCCCCACCGAGGATCATGATCATCAAGAGCAAGATCGGCCGGACGAGCACACCTCGCTCGTTGCGGCGATTTCAACTGATCCAGGATTGACGGCACGGCAACGTCGGGCTCTCATCGAGATCTATACCGCGATGACCGAGGCGACCGCAGCACGCCGCAACCGGCGTAGCTCCTAGTTCGAGGTTCAGATTCCACGCCGCAGGTTTAGGTGCGAGGCGCAGGTCGGCCGGAAAAAGAGGCCGGCGTAATTAGCCGCTAGAACCCCGCAACAGTGGCTGGCGGATCGGCAGGTTGGGTATTCCGGTAGACAGAGCTCACCTTGTACGCGCGCTTTTCCAGCTCCAGCGCTTGCTGACGAGCCTTAGCCAAATCATCTGGACTCAGCTGGGAAATTTTGCTAAGGACCAGCGTTTCGCCTTCCGGATCACCCACAGCGCCGACCCGGACATTTCCCACTCCCGGCGCGTAGTACTTGACCTGGTAGCCGCTCTCCGGCTCAAGCGGACTCCGCTCATGAGTCACCATGACGTTCTCGTAGCAGCTGGCCGGCACGCAGGTCCTTTGCTGCATTTCAGCGACCTTGGCGCAATCCAAGAACTCGATCTCGGGCGACCATCCCTGGAGATACTCCGGTGATCCAAGCTGCGGGTTTCCCACCATTGAGTTGCCTGGCTCCGTGTCGGACGTTCCGGCGATCCAGACATCCGGCGCCGCGTCGAACTTGCCGTTCTCGTACTCCTCTGGGTACTCGCCAAGGTTCCAGATATTTGCGGCGCTGTCTTGTGCTTGGAAGTTCAGCTCGGCTTCCTGAATTTCACCTTCGTTGAGGTCCTTTTCCAAGATGACAACGGCACGCACCCCGTCGACCACCTTGGTCAGGTCGGTGACTGTGGTTACCACCTCATGAGGCAGTAACCCGCCGCCCCGGTCCGCCTCTCCGTTTAGCGTGAACTGCGTCCCCGGAATCAGGGGATTCCATTTATTGTCGATCTTGGTTGGATCGGAAAAGTTCGAAGAGCTGAATTGCGTTACGGGAGCGCAGGGAGGTTTCTCGGGATCATCGCCGTATGCCGCAGCAGAATTGGTGACAGCCAATAAAGAAGCAAAAAGGACGGTCAGGACCACAGGACGGACGCGTCTGCTGGGCATGAAGTCCCCTTTCTCAGCGTAGGTACGTATCAGCGCGTGACCGAGATTTCGCGGAGTCCCTCTATGCTGAGAGCACAGGTCCCCACGAAGAAATACATGTGCGCGGGCATTCGTCGAATCGTTATCGATTCGATGTATTAATGACGAAGTTGCCTGATCCGTGCGCCGAGCCTTGGCTCAGCTGCGGCTCACTGCTTCCACATGTGCAGACGCACCGTCGTCCCCGAGGCGGTGGAACGCAACTGCACAAGATCACATTTCCGGTTTGCAGAGGACAGTCCATCGCGGTCGTTGGAGACCAGCGCCCGCCGGCCAGCCAGCACGTCGTCGATCATCGTGTCGTCGGAGACCTCACAGATCAGCGCGTACGGCAGGTCCCAGATCCGCAGTGTCCCCTGCGTGGCTCCGCGACGCAGACTGCATGAGGCAAGCCGGCGTGATGTCGCGGCAAGATCAGTTACCTTGTCCGACCAGAGCCCGGCACCGTAGGCATCCAGGGTCACGATGTTGAAGACGCGGTCGACAGAGTCTGAGCTGAATGGGTACTCCACCGGCTCTGCACCGAGATCGGGCAGCTCCGCGCCAAACATCGCCTCAACGTGGGCTCGACCGCCGTACTGGGAGTTGCCGTGATAACGGTCGCCCTCCATCACGGCGGGGTGGCTGCGATGCGCTTCCTTGATGACGGATGGGTCCAGGCCGCGCAGATCATACGGACAGATCAACCAGAGCGGAATCTTCGGATCCACCGCGAGGTTCAGCAAGCCCTCATCCAGCTGACACTCCAAGATTTCCTCGGGACGCCGCCCGGCCCAGATTGGCTCACCAATACCGCGTACGGGTCGGCCGTAGCCGGAGTGTTGATCAACAAACTTTTGCCAAGCTGGAATTATTCGTGCGGGATTACGGCCCAGCTTGGCCATATCGACGAATTTCACCTTTCGCGTCTGAGGGCCCAAGCTTTCCCGCAACCAGTTGGCATGGCGTCGCACTACTGCAACCATGACCGCCTCGCCTGCGGCCAGCCCGTCTTCCACAAATGAAGTTAGGACCGAGGCATAGTCGTCAGCATCGCGCCACATGAACGCCTCGTGTCGATAACTCTGTTGTGATCTTGGTGGTGCGGCTTGCGGCATAACGCTTCCTGGCAAACTGGCGACTGGCGTCGGTCGGGTACACGACACTGGTGCGGCCGCATCTCGGGGCTAAAATGCTAGCTCGCGAGTCCCGAGGTACTTTACCGAAGCGGTCACCGAGCGCCAAAGTGCGCTGCAACGCAAATGGACAATCTGTGATGGGAGTCACCGGTCCACTGTGGATTCGTTGCGGCACTGCGCAAGATCTTCTTTGCTCGAGCGGCGCTCAGTCCGCCGGGGTGATCACCAATCGGTCTCTGCCAGATCAGCCGACAGACGGTCCACGTCGGGGGCAACATGGCGAGTTTGCGACCCTCCGCACGGGGTAGGAAGCCGTGAACCCGAACTCAAGGAGGAGTCTGCTATGGCAACAGCCCGAGAACTGATGTCCCAGGGCGTAGAGTGCGTCAACTCAACCGAAACCCTGGTCGAAGCCGCCCGGAAGATGCGCGACCTCGACGTTGGCGCGCTACCGATCTGTGGTGAAGATCAGCGACTCAAGGGGATGCTCACTGATCGCGACATCGTCGTGAAATGCATTGCCGAAGGCAAGGACCCCAATTCTCTTAGGGCATCTGACCTGGCCCAGGGCAAGCCAGTGACGATTGGCGCCGATGATTCGGCCGAAGAAACCCTTAGGACCATGGCGAAGTATCAGGTACGGCGCCTGCCGGTCATTGACGGACACCAACTTGTCGGCATCGTGGCTCAGGCCGATGTAGCCCGAGCCCTCCCGAACGAGATCGTTGGACAAGTTCTGGAAGAAGTCTCAGAGAAATAGAGCTGCTCGCGCACTACCCACTGCTTGGCCTCATCAACTCCGCGTCAGTTGCTCAAAACACCGCACCGTCTGTATGTGATGCGACGTCCAAGTGACTGATGCGGAGTTGTGTCAATAGCGCCAGCTGCTCTGCCGTTGGTGAGGCCGACCTACAGTGGCGCCATGTCGGCGCGCTGGCTGGTCGTGCTCTTGACCGCCGCTGCCTTCATCGCCACACCGCTCTTCATCAGTGCCCGGTCGGCCACACCTTCAGAGATCTCTGCCGCCGAGCTCGCGGGTCAGATCCAGCAATCCACCAATGTCGGATGGTCCGGCTTCGTGGAGACGGCGGGAACGCTGCAAGTCCCGGACAATGAGTCATTCGCCACGCTGGCCCAACTGCTCGGCGACAACACTCAGCTACGAGTGTGGTGGCGCAACGCCGATGACTGGCGCGTCGACCGAATCCGCAGCACGGGCGAGACCGACTTGTTCCGTCAGGGCTGGGGCATTGTTCGCTGGGTCTTCGAGTCCGAGACCGCGACGTATTCACCCGTCTCCAAGATCAGATTGCCCGATGCCTCAGACCTGTTGCCGCCAACCTTTGCAAGGTCGCTGCTACAGGGCGCGCGTGCGAGTGAACTAAGCCGCCTGCCGGCCCGGCATATCGCTGACATTGACGCAGCAGGTCTGCGATTGACGCCCAATGAGAAGGCAACCACCGTCGGCCATGTCGATATTTGGGCCGACCCGGTGAGCGGGTTGCCGCTCGAGGTGAAGTTCTACGGCGTCGGTGAGGAGCGTCCTGTGCTCACCACGACGCTTCGTGAGCTCAAGGTCGGCTCGCCCCCAACCACAGCTACCCATTTCAGGCTGGCCGAAGGCGTACGGGTTGAATACGAGCCGTCCGTCGACGTTGCCGCGGCCGCGAACGCATTCGCGGCGTACGACCTTCCGGTTTCTCTTGCCGGGCTGAGCTCACGTGATGGGGAAGATCCGGGCGCTGTCGGAATCTATGGCCGTGGCCCGACTACCTTGATCGCTCTGCCGCTACGCGGCCAGGTGGCTGGGCCGCTGCGCCGACAGCTGCAGGAGCGCGGCACCGCGCAACTTACTGAAGTTGGCACGCTAGTGCCGGTGGGGCCTGTCGAATTGTTGATCACGCCTCGGGGCCGCGGTGGCGCGTTCCTGCTGGCAGGCACTGTGACGGCGAAGACGCTGCAGACGGCCGCGGCCGAACTGCTGGAGCGGCAATGACCAGCGCGGCTTCGAGGAACGGGCACGTCATCCGGACTCGAGCCTTGACGAAGCGGTACGGCGCGCTGCGGGCCGTCGACGCGGTCGACCTAGACGTCCGAACAGGTGATGTATACGGCTTTCTCGGCGCAAACGGTTCGGGCAAGACGACCACCGTGCGCATGCTGCTCGGACTAGTGCTGCCCACCTCCGGCGAAGCTGAGGTGCTCGGTATGCCAATGCCGACCGCTCGCCGGAACGTACTCCCACGCGTCGGCTCTCTCGTGGAGAGTCCCGCGGCGTATTCGCACCTGTCGGGCAGCGCAAACCTCGCGCTGCTTGACGCCACCGGATCGGACCGCAGCCGACGGCAGGTGCGCCGGACCCGCATCGCTACGGCGCTGGAGCAGGTCGGGCTGGATCCTGCCGATCGCCGCCCAGTCCGCACGTACTCCCAAGGCATGTGCCAGCGTCTCGGGCTGGCGGCCGCGCTGATGCGCCGACCGGCGTTGCTGATCTTGGATGAGCCGAGCAATGGGCTGGACCCACATGGCATGCAGGAAATCCGGCGACTGCTGCTCGAGCTGAATGCTCAAGGGACCACGATCTTTCTTTCCAGCCATTTGCTGGCAGAGATCGAACAGATGTGTACCCGCGTCGGCGTGCTACGTGGCGGACGGCTGATACTCCAGGAGGAGCTGGACACAGTGCTGCGACCGACTGGCCTGGTCTTGGTCCGGACGCCCGACCTGGCCCGCGGTAAGGAGTTGCTCGGGGTAGCAGTGGTGTCCGTCATAGCTGATCGTCTGCTGGTTCGTGCGGACGATCCTGCAGGACTGAACGCGTTCCTCGTCGGTGAAGGTGTCTCTGTGGATGAAATCGGCCCGTACCGCCGGACACTCGAGCAGGTCATTCTTGAGGCCGAGGCGGCGCCTGCATGATCGTCGTCGAGCTGATCAAGATGATTTGCCGACCGCGGACCTGGTTGATCATCGGGATGCTAGTTGCCCTGCCAACTCTGGTCGCGATCTTACTGGCGGTAACTGATCTAGCTCCCCGACCGGGTACTGGTCCACCTTTCCTTTCGGCGGTGCTCAGCGACGGCACACTGTTTCCCCTCGCTGCGCTCGGCGTGGTACTGCCGCTGCTGCTGCCCATCGCCGTTGCTGTCCTCGGCGGCGACGCGATCGCCGGGGAAAGTCAGACCGGCACGCTGCGTTATTTACTCGTTCGGCCTGTCGGGCGTACCCATCTGCTGCTTGCCAAGCTGGCGACCGTCGTTGCGTTCGTGCTGCTTGCCGTTCTCGTGGTCGCCGCTGTCTCCTACGCTGAGGGGCGATTGCTGCTGGGACGGGCGCCAGCGACCGGGACGGTGAGTCTCAGCGGCTCCACGCTAAGCCAGGAGGAGCTCAGCTGGCGAACTGCACTGGCTCTTGGCTATGTGATCATCTGCATGCTCGGCGTCGCTGCGATCGCCCTATTCTTCTCAACGTTGACAAGATCGGCGATCGGCGCGGCGCTAGGGACGATCGGTGTGCTGGTCGCCTCGACCGTGCTGCTCGGGCTTGATGCTGCCGGCGCGTTGCATCCGTTTTTGCCGACTCGCTACTGGCTCGCGTTCGTCGATCTGTTCCGGGATCCGATCTTGTGGGGCGATGTGGTACGCGGGCTTGCGGTGCAGCTCGGCTATCTGACGGTGTTCACGCTGGCTGCCTGGGCGAACTTCGGCACTAAAGACATCGACGATTGAGCTCAGCAGTCAACGTTGGCTGGTGGTTCTGGCGTGCCAACACCCAGCACCGTGCCAAGAGCTGCCAAGACAACCGCATTGCTCGGAAGATCACCGTGGGCTGCGGCCGATCCTGGGCACACGTCCTGGACCAGGATGTTCAGAGCGCCTGACAAGGCGGCGGAATCGACCGGCGTGACTACCTGGTCGCTTGCCGACCGTACGGTTGCCCACAGCGGTCCGGCCGGGGTTTCGTCACCGGCGTTCAAGCGCCGCAGCAGGTCACTATTGGGAACCAGCTGTTCACACGCCGTCGGGCATCCGCCAGCAAGTTCGGCACCGAGAGCGGCCTGGCTGGTTCCATGGTGTGGCGACCCGAGAGTGAGGACTCGGCGGGCTATCTCGGCACCGCCGTCATCTCGTACCCACAAGCGGGCAACCACGCCGCCAGCGGAGTAGCCAATCACGTCCACGGAGGCGGCGCGGGCATCATCGCGTACCTGATCAGCAACCGCTGCCAGATGCTTCGCCTGCTTTCGAAGATCATCTGTACTATCGTCAACCGGTTCGACGATGACTGCCGTACGGCCAGCCGAGCGCAAGGCAGCGGCCAACGGCTGGAGCGACTGACCAGTTCCGCCATATCCCGGCACCAGGAGGACCGGGCCGGGATCTCCCTGCGGGACAGGATGAACAGAGTTGACCGCAACCCGGACAACAGCGATCACTGCAATTGCCGTGATCAGCAGCAGCACGAGCGCACCGACACCAAGTACCAGGCGGCGCCGTTGTGGCGAGAGGGCGTCAAACATGATCATCAGCCAATCTGCAGCTGTACCACAACGCCCGCGTGATCCGATGGCCACAGCCTGGTGACTGGGTCTCGATCGTTGGACTCATCCCCCGTAACCTCC
>DATDKX010000223.1:0-3913 GCA_036519615.1 Propionibacteriaceae bacterium | reverse complement strand
TACCGCGGAGATCACGCGCACTGAGTCTGCCCGCTTTGGAATCACCGTCGATGGCGTTGGGCGCGAGCATGATCGTTTCCACGACCGCCGACTCCGCGAGCCCGTGAACTTGGGCCTGTCGGCGATCTGCTGACTTGTACGCCGACGCGCCCGGCCTGATGACAGGAATAGATTGACGGGCGTTTTCGCTTCACTTGCATAGCCGACCTATGCGGTGAATATCCAATGTCGCTCAGCATGCCACCCGCAGGAGAGTGAGTTCTACCATGACGACCCCCGGAGATTGGAGTGCCACTACAGCCGCAGCCCGCGAGCGAGTCGACTTCTGGTTCGATCCGGCGTGCCCGTTCTGCTGGATTACCTCGCGCTGGATCCTGGAGACCGAAAAAGTGCGCAATATCGAGGTGCACTTCCATGTCATGAGCCTGGCCGTGCTGAACGAGGGCAGAGACGTCTCCGATGACTACCGGGACAAGTTGCAGTCCTCTTGGGGTCCGGTACGCGTGGCGGTCGCGGCCGCACAGTTCAAGGGAGAGCACATCCTCTCGCCTCTTTACACCGCCATGGGCACGCGCATCCACAACCGGGGCTATCAGGACCTGTCCACAGTGATTGCTGAAGCGCTCGACGAACTGGATCTGCCACCGGAGCTGGCGGAGGCCGCTGAGTCGACTGACTATGACAACGCGATCCGCGAAAGCCACCATGCGGGAATGGACAAAGTGGGCGCGGACGTGGGAACCCCAACCATTCACGTCAACGGCACCGCATTCTTCGGACCAGTCATCACCCGAATTCCACGAGGTGAGGACGCCGGTCGGATCTGGGATGCCAGCGTCGCCCTGGCCAGCTACCCCTACTTCTTTGAGATCAAGCGTGAACGCAGGGACTCATTGCATTTCGACTGAACCGCGGGAGGGGAAGGCCACGAGGTTACTGACGCCGTCGGTCAACGATACGAGCACCTGAACTTACCTCGGCCAGATGCTCACGAATCACCCTCCCGCACTTCATCGTCACCAGCTTGCGCGATTAGGCCAAGCGGAAGACCCGGGACTCCCAGGGGGCGAGCGGGTCGGTGGGGGCGGGGGAGGAGCCGGGAAGGGAGGCGATGAGCAGCTCTGCCGAGGACCACGCGGCCAGCTCGGACAGGTCGGGCACCACGTCAGCTGCGGATGAGAGGTTTGCCACGACCAGCAGCCGGGTGTCGCCCATGGAGCGTTCGAAACAGTAGAGCTGCACGCGGTCGACCTGGAGCATCCGGAACGTCCGTGCGCGACGCAGGGCTCGGCGTGCCGCAGCGCGATGAGCCGGCGGTAGTGCGAGAAGACCGAGTTGGGGTCGTCGAGTTGTGCGGCGGCGTTGACGGAGCCGGACAGGGGTGGAGGTCGAGCCAGGGCGTACCGGTGGTGAAGCCGGCGCCGGGCGAGGCGTCCCATGACATCGGCACCGGCGCGTTGTCGCGGCCTTTGCACGCCAGCGCCCGGATCACGTCGGCGGAGTCCTCGCCGCGCGCGACGGCGGTGGTGTAGTGGTTGAGCGACTCGACGTCCCGTAGCTGGTCGAGCCTGTCGGCGAAGCTGACGGTGTCAACGACACCCGGCCAGAGTGGGTCGCGCGCGCCTCCGACCGCGCCGTCCGGCAGCGTCACCCGGCCGTCGTCGCCGACCGGGCCGACGACCTTCGAGATTACGTTGATGACATCCATCCGGAAGCCGTCGATGCCGCGGTCCAGCCAAATCGCGCATCATGGCGTAGACCGCCTGGAGTACCTCCGGGTTCTCCCAGTTGAGGTCGGGCTGGTCTGGGGCAAACACATGCAGGTAGTACTCGCCCGTGTGATTGTCGTAGGTCCACGCCGGGCCCGAGAACGCCGAGCCCCAGTTGGTCGGCTCGGACCCCGGTGACCCGGGCTCATGACCGGGCCGCGGGGAGCGCCACCAGTACCAGTCGCGCTTGGGGTTGTCCGTCGACGAGCGGGACTCCACGAACCAGGCGTGCGCGGAGCTAGTGCGGTTGACGACGAGGTCCATCACCAGCTTCATGTCCCGCGCGTGCAGCTGCGCGATCAGCTCGTCGAGCTGCTCGAGCGTGCCGAAGAGCGGGTCGACGTCGTGGTAGTCGGAGATGTCGTAGCCGTTGTCGGCCATCGGCGAGCGGTAGACCGGGCTCAGCCAGACGACGTCGACACCGAGCGAGCCGGGGCCAGCTATCAGGGTTGATCATTGACACTCTGACCGAAATCTTCCCAGCGGCAGCCGAAGAGACTAAGTGGCATCGACAACGTCGGGCACAATGGGCCGCATGTGTCGGAACATTAGGCCGCTGAACAACTTTGAACCGCCCGCGACCCGCGATGAGGTCCATGACGCAGCTTTGCAGTATGTGCGAAAAGTAGCGGGAATGTCTAGGCCGTCTAAGGCGAATGAGGAGGTCTTCTATCGCGCCGTCGAAGAGATCGCCCACGCCACGCACCATCTGCTTCATGACCTCGTCACCACGGCGGCGCCAAAGAACCGCGAAGAGGAAGCCGCCAAGGCACGAGCACGATCGGCAAATCGCTTCGCCACCGCCTGAGACGCTGGTCACCGGAGTCGCAGGGTGATGACCGAGCTGCTGCGCTATGCAGCGTTCACGATGGACGGCCATGGCGGAAATCCAGCTGGCGTGGTGCTGGATGCCAGTGGATTGGATGCCACGAAGATGCAGGCCATCGCCGCTGATGTCGGCTATTCGGAGACTGCCTTCCTGGTCAGGAGGCAGGGTGAGCCCAACGGATACGACGCACGCTACTTTGCGCCGCTACAGGAGGTGCCGTTCTGTGGACATGCCACCATTGCGGCGGCAGTGGCCCTGGTCGAGCGGTCTCCGGCAGACGAGCTGATCTTCCACACTCCCGCCGGAGTTGTCAGCATCACAACTTTCCAGAACGACAATGGTGAGCTCGTCGCCGAAATGACGAGCGTGGCACCTCGAACGGCCGAGCCCGAGCCCGGATTGCCGACTGCGGCACTGCAGGCGCTTCGTTGGTCCGCTGATGATCTTGACCCGGAGTATCCAGTCCTGCTGGCAAACGCGGGTTCGGAGCATTTGGTGCTGGTAGCCAAGACCAGGCAGCGACTGGCCGACCTGGACTACGACTTCGACGCTCTTGCCAAACTAATGCGCGACCACGGGCTGGTCACCTTGCAATTGATCTGGCCCGAATCCAAGAAGCGCTATCACTCTCGTAACCCATTCGCCGGTAGCGGAGTGGTCGAGGATCCGGCGACTGGCGCCGCGGCAGCGGCGTTCGGTGGCTACTTGCGGGAGCTCGGCATCATCGGTGAGAACGCCGCGTTCACGATCATCCAGGGCGTGGACATGGGCCGTCCCAGCAAGCTTGAGGTAAGCGTCATCGGCGGTGAGCCCGGCGTACGCGTCGCCGGCGCTGCCCACCCCATCGACGGCTGAAGGATGAAGGATGCGCGCGCCCCGATCTTGTCGAAGGGCGGTGCTCGACTGGCTCAGACCACCTGAGAACGCGCAACGCTGTTACCAATTGACGTGTTGTGGCTGGCCCTCGTCATAGCCCGAGCTGGACTGGATGCCGACGACGGCAAAGTCGTGGAACTCCTCAAGATTTGAGGCGCCGGCGTAGGTGCAGCTGCTGCGCAGGCCCGCCACGATGGAATCAATCAGGTCCTCGACGCTCGGCCGCTCCGGGTCGAGATACATGCGCCCTGTCGAGATGCCCTCTTCGAACAGCCCGGCACGCGCCCGGTCGAATCCCGAGGAGTCCTTGGTACGCAGCTTGACGGCCCGCGCCGACGCCATGCCGTACGACTCCTTGTACATCCGCCCTTCGGCGTCGATCATGAGGTTGCCGGTGCTCTCGTAGGTTCCGGCAAACCAGGAACCGATCATTACGCTG
>DATDKX010000222.1:0-18057 GCA_036519615.1 Propionibacteriaceae bacterium | reverse complement strand
TCGCGAAAGAAAGCCAGAAACGTCCCGAACTCAGCCAGATGCGAACCCAGATTGTCGGCCCACCAGTTCCAGGCGTCGCGAAAGAACGGTGCCAGATCGTCGTTCACTCGTCCCCCTGAGATATCGGATGATGGAGGGGACGACGTCGGACCCCACCGAGTTACAACCCCGAACACCGCATCGCGTCGCTAAAAGGGGCATCGGGTCGCTAAGAGATTATCTGGCGAATCCGAATCACCGTTTCGATCTGACAGGCTATTGTTGCGAAGTCTTTATTTAAATCCCGGACCTCAGGAAACCTTCACGCATTCGACGTTGCGGCCGGATCGCCCTCGCTGATATTGGCCAGTCTGACAAATTTGAAGACGCCGTAGAACAGGCGAAGGCGAGACACAAGACCGTGACCAGGACCGCGAACATTGCCCGCCGCGACGCTGTTCTCGAGCAGCTGCTGCTCGATGTGATCGGGGCTCTGGAGACGCTGTATATCTATATCGGCCCCCGGCTGGGCCTGTCTACCCTGGAATCAGCTCGTCTTGCTGGACTCCAACTCGGCAACTTCCAATGTAGAGGGCCTCACCGTCCGGTAACCGTAGTCCCAATTGGGACGCGATATCGTCCTGGCAGACGACTCGAACAAAACTGCTCGACAAACCACGCCCACTCGACAACGTAAACGCCGGTTCGTCGACCGCGATCAGACGCCAGGAAGAATCTCTCGAAGCAGAGACCATTCAGCGGTGTCAGGTTATTGTTGCGAAATCTTCATTTACCATCGCGGACCTCAGGAAACCTTCACGCATTCGACGTTGCTGGCCGGATCGCTCTCGGTGGTATTGGTGCAGGTGACCACGTTGGCCAACGCTGGCCGTACCCCCACGCCAACGCCCTGCCCGTCCTGAGGGGCCTTGTTGATCTTGCTCGCCTTGTTGCCGGCGAAAATGTTCTTATTGCCCCAGCCGTCAACGATCTCGTGGGTTTGGTAGCCGTCCCGGGGTGCCGAAGTTCCTTGGTTGTCCGCCACCAGCCACCCATTGCCCTTGACGTCCACCCATGAGTCGCCGCCCTTCTCGGTCATGGCTGAACCGTCAAAAGTGTTTCGGGCCAAAACTCCTCGGCTCGTGCCTTCCTTGACGTCGATGGCCTCAGCGGTTGTGCCACGTATCGTGTTGTCGATCACCAGGTTTCGGTCCGAGGCATCAGCTGCGCCGCCGGTGACAGCGCCCCAGTTGGACTCAGCTGTGCCGATGTAAATGCCCTCACCGAACTTCTCACGGCGTTTCCCCGTATCGCTCACGATGTTTCGTTGGATGATGCTGTCAACGGTGCTGGCCCTCAGATGGATGCCCTCGTCGCCCACGTGCCGCACGGTGCAGTCCTGAATACGGACCCGCTTGCCACCGTCCACCATGATTCCCTTCTGGGCATTTTGGACGGTGAGCCCAACGACATTGATCCAGGCGGACCTGTCGAGATGCAGCCCGTAGCCCTTATCGATGCCGCCGCCATCGATCACCGCACCTTTCTCGCCGCACAACCAGATCGGCCGCTCCTCGGACCCCGACGCCCGAAGCATAAACTTCCCGGCATACGTGCCAGGCGTGAGGAGAATCACCGTCCCGGGCCTTGCGGCTTCCAATGCGTCCGCCAGTGACACTGCATCACCGACCGTGACTGTGGCGGCCGGGCAGGTCAGGGGCTTTGGTTGGGCATAGCGTAGCCAGGCGGCCGGCACCTCGGCCGGCGGCGCGTCATCTGGCCAGTCCCAATGGGGTGCCGCGGGCTGATTGCCGGCGGGTTGGGTGGGAGCGGGCGCTTTCTGGCTACGGCTCGGCGCGGCTTCCGTGGCAGGGCCGCCCTCGGGGCTCGGGCCGGGCTGGCCGGAGCACGCCGCCAGAATGGCGATGACAGGAATGATCATGATAATGAGTGCCCTAGGCATGCGCGCCAGTGTAGGCAACCTGAGGTCGTTGGACCGCATGGCCTCGTTCTTGCGTGCGAAGCGGGGTGTGATTTTCGTCGCCCGCGTTGAAGTTAGCGTGCATGCCCGACGCAGGCACCCCGCCTGAGAAAAGATGGAATGGCTGCCGACAGACGATCGCCTGGTGCGGGTTATGGATGATAAATATCCCCGCGAGCTTGCTGCTGCTAATCCGTCAATTTGCGCTGGTAGATCGCTCGGACCACTGCAAGGTCGCGGCAAAAGACATCCCTATACCCGCGACGGGCCGCTCGCTCCAACAGCCCATCCGCAATCCGACCTCCAATGCCAGCCCACTTCGGCGAGGATGTGACGCAGCGCGGTGTGCGAGGCATCGCCGTCTAAGTCCATGACTGCCGATTAGTGCTGCATCATGCTCACAATTGATACTCCGCAAGCGGGATGCCCGCCTCGTACACGTGGGACAACCACCGCCTGTACGGTCCCGAATCTTCTGCGTAGTTCGTATCAGTGAGGTTATCGGCGCTGTCATACCCCAGCACGAGCGCGTAGCGACCATCAAATGTCCAGAAGTCGTAAGTGATCATGCCGATAGGGCGTACCTGCTGCAATGGCGTCACTCGTATGTCTTCGCCTACAGTGAGATTTGCCAACTGCGTCGCAAGCTCGAATCGCTTAAATACCGACAGCGGCTCCTCGACAAGATGCACACGGCGCATCTCTCCACCGGCGGCGCAATGGTGTGCTACGAGGCGAAGCCAAGGATTATCCTCAGGGGTCCATTCGGGTAGGGGCTCTCCCCGCTCGAATCCGGCGAACAGCTAGGCCTGCACCTCGGGCGTATACTGCGGCAGCGTATCGAGACTTGCACATCGAGAACGCGTCTCTATGCGGCTTGCAGAATATTCGAATTTCTGTAAAAGTTCTCCAAGATCAGTGGAACCCACAGCATATAGATATGAAGCGCCTCGATGCTCGTCCATGGCTCTCCTTGATCACCGCACCTATGCAGGTTCGGACTGCACGCTTGACGGGTGATAGCAGCCTTGCTACCACATCGTCACCGAGAGGCTTTCTCCTCTCGAATTTTCTGTTTTTTCGCGTCGTGCCCACTTCGATGCGAGTGCCAGCTGATAGAAGTAGGCCTTCCTCGCATGCTCTGCCCGTCGTAGACGCTCTTGCGGCTCAAGCACGCCGTTGGGATTCAACATCACGCTCGAAGCGCGAGAGAAAGACCGTTCGTGCTGGTGCGGTATGGGCTGATGGATCTTCTACACGGGTGTGCAGCACGTGTGCCGCGATGCGTGCCCGGACGACCCGACCCTTGCTTGTCCGTTTGGTTTGCTCCGTCGGTTCAGGAAGCTCCCCGGGACTTCCGTGCCTACTGCCCTTTCCCCGGCGTTGTCACATAAGTCTGTCGATCCATGTGACCTGAATCACATTTTCTATAGTTCAGCTTCGTATGTCTGTCGGGCTAATTCTGCGACAGACAACTGAGGTCTGGAAAGACATAAATGTGAGATTCCTTCGGCGGTCATCACAATTGGTCACCCAACGCAAGCCGCCTGTGAGCCGCCTGCGCACGACTGTCAGCCGCACTGGCCGCATACCGGCCGACCATCTCACGGCTGCGCCAGCCGGCGAGCCGCATCAAGTCTTGCTCCTGACCACCTGCTGAAAGCCAGCGGTGCGCCATGGTGTGTCTGAACCGGTGCGGATGAAGATGATCAATCCCGGCATCAGCGCCGCGGCGCTCCAGCATCTGGGCGACTCCGTAATAGGTAAGTTGGCCCTTTCGGCCCAACCAAAACGACGACGTCTTATCAGCGAGAAGGTGCCGGCGTCTGATCTTGAGGTACTTGCGCAACGCGTCTGCGGTACGTACGCCGTACGGTACTGCCCGGCCCGGCCACCTTTGCCTTCTACATACGCCAACTGAGCACCAAGATCAACATCCTCGAGAGTGAGTCCGACCAGTTCAGAGGCTCTGATACCCGTGTCTGTGAACAGCCGGATCACTGCTTGATCTCTTATGTTCTCGAACGCCGCTCCTTTGCACGCGGCAAGGAGGCGTGCCAGCTGATCATCGGTGAGGACCGGCACCGGTTGTTCCGGTACCGCAGGCGGGCTCAATGCGTTCCATCGGACTCGAGGTGATCTCGCCGTCATCCACCAGGAACTTGAAGAGTTGCTGAAGGGTTCGATAGTGCTTCGCGACGGTCGCGGGTTTGGTGTGCTCGAACATGTCGGCGAGGAAGTGTTCGACGTGCTCGCGTGTGATGGCTGACGCCCTTGTCGGCATCCCCTGCTCTACCAGAAACGCATTGAACGTCTTTGCCACCGTCACGTAGCTCATGATGGTTGTGGCCCTGCGGCCTTTCGCCCTGAGCGATATTTGCCAGTCAGGCAGCAGTGTCGCCAGCTCATCGTAGGCAGCGGCTGAGATCTTCCCTATCGCTTAAGGGGAGCAATCACGACAACGTCAACCCCAGCGGCACCCATCCCCTCGGCGACACCGACTTTGCGCAAGCGCTCTGGCGCGCCGCGGCACGTCCGCCGCTGAAACTGGCAACTCGACCTAGCTAGGGTCTCTATATGCCCTCTGTCTGGAAAGCCGACCGGATCCGCGCGGCGACGACCACCATCTTTGCCGAGATGTCCGCGCTGGCGTTGGCTACACAGTCGATCAACCTGGGGCAAGGTTTTCCCGACACCGACGGTCCAGCCTTCATGCTCGAAGAGGCTCGCGCGGCGATTGCCGGTGGAATGAACCAATACCCGCCTGGCCGCGGCATTCTGCCGCTGCGGCAAGCGATCGCTGCCCACAGCAGCCGGACCTACGGCCTGAGCTACGACCCCGAGACGGAGATTCTGGTCACCACGGGTGCCACCGAAGCGCTTGCGGCGTCGATCTTGGCGTTCGTGAATCCGGGCGATGAGGTCATCGCCCTGGAGCCCTTCTATGACTCCTACGCTGCCTCCATCGAGCTCGCTGGCGGCCGGCGTGTCGGAGTGGGACTCTTCGGGCCAGACTTCAAGCTCGATCATGTCGAGCTAGCGGCGGCCTTCACAGACAAGACCAAGGTCCTGTTGATCAATTCACCGCATAATCCGACGGGCGTCGTGCTGGGGCGCGAAGATCTCGCCGCGATTGCGGAATTGGCGGTACAGCACGACGTGCTCGTCATCTGCGACGAGGTGTACGAGCATCTGACATTTGATGACGCTGAACACCTGCCCTTGGCGAGCTTCCCCGGAATGCGGGAACGGACGGTGCGAATCTCGTCGGCCGGGAAGACCTACTCCGCTACGGGCTGGAAGATCGGCTGGGCACTCGCGACTCCTGAGTTGATCAATGAGATCACCGCCGTGAAGCAGTTCCTGAGCTATGTCTCTGGCGCTCCATTTCAGCCAGCGGTGGCCCGCGCGCTCAACGAAGGCGATGAGTGGGTGGAAAAGGCCCGGCTTGATCTCCAAGACAGGCGCGATCAATTCGCAGCAGGTCTGCGCTCAATCGGGCTCGAACCGATCTTGCCGCGCGGCACGTACTTTATGACAACCGACGTACGGCCGCTCGGATACAGCGACGGCGTTGAATTCTGTCGCGACCTTCCCACCCGCTGCGGAGTTGTGGCAATCCCCCATCAAGTCTTCTACGACCGCATAGCGGCCGGGAGGCCGTACGTGCGGTGGGCGTTCTGCAAACAGGAGCAGTTGCTCGATGAGGCAATCCGCAGGCTTGACGCATTGCGCAAGCCGAACTGAAGCCTAGGCAGGGGCGGTCAGCTCAAAGGCCGCATGGCACTTCCCGGCTCTGGAGACTCCTCGGCATCCTCGTCACTGAATGCCACGGAGTCGGCAAGCAACTGGCTCAACCGAGCACCACGTAGCACCCGATATGGAAACGGGGAACGTCCCGCGCGCTCCGCAATGGCGGCGTACGGCAGCGGTGTTGCGCCGCCGACAATGATCACGTTTCCGAACCGCCGACCCTTCAGCGTGGATGATTCGGCACAAAGCAGCGCGTGTGGAAAGGCCAGGCTTACGCCGGCCAACACCCGCCGCGCGTACGGCAGCGGTCCGCGATCGGTGAGATTGATTATGATCACTCCATGATCATTGAGCGCGCGCCGAGCATCGGCGAGAAACTCCGCTGTGGTGAGCTCCGCCGGCACCCGGGCACCGACGAAGGCGTCGATGATCATGAGATCCGCGTAGCCGTCGTGCAGGTCCGCGATGCCGCGCCGGCCATCAGTGCCACGCACTTTGATCCCGCTCCGCGTAGGTAGCGGCAGGTGCCGCCGGACGAACTCAGTGAGCTCGATGTCTGGCTCGAGCACGATCTGCGCCGAGGTTGGTCTGGTCGCCGCCACGTAGCGCGGCAGGGTCATTGCCGCCCCGCCGACATGCACCACGCATAGTCGCTCCCCTGGTTCGATCACGCAATCGAGAACATCGACAAGCCGCTGCATGTAGTCGAACTCCAGCCGCAGCGGGTCATCAAGATCGACGTAGGACTGGTCTGTCCGGCCGACGCGGAGTGTGAAAGCTCGCGGGTACGCCAGGTCCGGGACTAGCGAAGCTCCATCCCGTCCCGGTCGGAGCACAAGACTCGTCGATCTCAAAGCCGCTCCCTGGCGCCCGCCCAGCGTTCAGCCATCCGCAGTCTCTGGTGCCCACTTTTCGCCGTTAGGGGTGTAGAAAAAACGTGGAAGGGAGACGCGCGATGAAGCTGCGCTGGATTGACTCCGAAGACGTGAGTATCCACGACTTGTCCGAGCTGCCGGACCTGCAGAAACGCAACGACGGATTCCTCTGGCTCGACATTCCCGAGTGGAGCGACGAGGCAGAGACGGTGCTCGCCAAGGAGTTTCTTTTTCATCCGATGGCGATCTCAGAAAGCCGCAACCGTAACCACATACCGCGAGTCCATGTGTATCCGCACCATGTGTTCATCGTCGTGCACGCACCCGAGATCGGTGCACGCGGCCACGTTCACTATCTCGAGCTGGATCAGTTCGTCGGCGATAACTTCCTGGTCACTGTCCATGGCCCGCTGAATCCAAAGGTCCCTCTGGAGTCGGCGCTGCGCGAGACCAGTTCAGTGGCGGCACGGCTGGATACCGGGCGGCTGCACCCCACATCACCGTTCGGGCTGACGTACGCGATTGTCTCCTCGATCGCCCGCCGAGAGGCTGAAATGGTCGCCGAGATCGCCCGTGAGGTCGGATTAATGGAGCAGCGGGTGATGGCGGACGTCAAGGAGGATCCGCAGGAGTTCCTTAGCGAGCTGTTCGCGGCGCGGCATGAGCTGCTCACCATCAAGACCATGGCTATTCAGGGCAGCGAGATCTATCGGCGGGCAATCAAGCTGACCACTTTTGCACCGCCCGAGGGCCTCGAGCTGATGAAAGATCTGCTCGACCAGTACGAGACCGTGGCCCATATCAGCGATTCTCAGCTGGTCTTCCTGATGGGCGTCACCGAGTTTTACCGGGCCCGTACCGACACGAAAATGACTATTGCCGCCGAGCGGCTAGCCGTCATCGCAGCCATTACCCTCCCCATTACGTCTCTGTCTTCTGTCGTTGGGATGAACGTCATCGTCAACGACCAGACGCACTGGGGATGGCTCGCCCTCTTGCTGCTGGTCATGTTGGTGATCTCGCTGATCTTGCTGCGCTGGGCGCACAAACAAGGCTGGTGGTGACGTGCCGACTTGTCCGAACCAGTTGAGCTACAGGTCAACTGGGTTCTGACAAGTCGGTGGTTAGGGATGATCAGTTAGGCGATGGCGGGCTGGGACTCCAAGATGATCAAGCCATCGCTGTTCTCGTCGGCGTCGAAGATGACCGTGTCGCCTTCCCGGACCTGGCCGGACAGCACTCGCTGCGCGAGTTGATCTTCGATTGTGGTCTGGATCAGCCGGCGTAACGGACGCGCGCCAAAGACCGGATCGAACCCAGTAAGTGCCAGCCACTCCTTGGCCGCGGGCGTCGCCTCCACTGTGATTCGCCGCTCGGCGAGCCGCTTGTTGAGCCGAGCCAAGTTGATCTCCACGATCCTGGCCAGCTCCTCGGTGTCCAGGGCGTCGAAGAGCACGATGTCGTCGAGCCGGTTCAAGAACTCCGGCTTGAACGCCCCGCGTACCACGCCCATCACGGCATTTCGCTTGGTCTCCAGGTCTAGCGTCTGGTCCGCCAGGAACTGCGATCCCAAATTGGATGTCAAGATCAAGATGGTATTGCGGAAGTCGACCGTACGCCCCTGACCATCGGTCAGCCGGCCGTCGTCCAGGACCTGCAGCAAGATATCGAAGACTTCGCTGTGCGCCTTCTCCACCTCATCCAGCAGGACCACCGAGTACGGGCGGCGACGCACGGCCTCGGTGAGCTGGCCGCCCTCCTCGTATCCGATGTAGCCGGGAGGCGCACCGACCAGACGCGCCACCGAGTGCTTCTCGGAGTACTCGCTCATGTCGATCCTGATCATGGCCCGCTCGTCGTCGAAGAGGAACTCCGCAAGCGACTTGGCCAGCTCGGTCTTCCCAACGCCGGTCGGGCCCAGGAACAGGAACGAGCCGGTGGGACGGTTCGGGTCGGAGATGCCGGCGCGAGAGCGGCGTACGGCATCCGACACCGCGCGTACGGCCTTCTGCTGACCAACCAGCCGCTCGCCGATCCGGGACTCCATGGTCAACAACTTCTCGGTCTCACCCTGCATCAACCGGCCGACCGGTATGCCCGTCCAGTTAGAGACGACCTCGGCAACATCGTTCGGACCGACCTCTTCGGAGACCATTGAGGGCAGCTGACTCTCGGCCTTGGCGGCCTCCTCCATCTCCTTTTCCAAGGCAGGAATCGCGCCGTAGTTGATCTCGCTTGCCTTGACAAGATCGCCCTCACGAAGCGCCCGATCGGACACCACGCGTAGCTCGTCGATCTCTTTCTTCAGCTCGCCGACGCGGTTCAGGCCTTGTTTCTCTGCCTCCCAGCGCGCCTCGAGTGATCGCAGCTCTTCCTCGGTATTGGCAAGCTCCTCGGTCAACCGATGCAACCGGTCGACGCTGCCGGGATCGGATTCCTTCTCCAGCGCGAACTTCTGCATCTTCATCCGCTCGACCGTGCGGCGCAGCGCATCGATCTCGACCGGCGACGAGTCGATCTCCATCCGCAACCGGGACGCCGCCTCATCGACCAAGTCGATCGCCTTGTCCGGAAGCCGCCGAGAGGTGATGTAACGGTTGGACAGCGTGGCCGCTGCTACCAGGGCAGCATCGGTGATCGCCACCTTGTGGTGCGCCTCGTAGCGCTCCCGCAGACCGCGCAAGATCGCGATGGTGTCCTCGACACTCGGCTCATCTACGAAGACCTGCTGGAAACGGCGCTCGAAAGCCGGGTCCTTTTCAATGCGCTCCCGATATTCATCCAAGGTGGTTGCGCCGATCATGCGTAGCTCGCCACGCGCCAGCATGGGCTTGAGCATGTTGCCAGCGTCCATCGAGGAATCACCGGTTGCGCCAGCGCCGACGACAGTGTGTAGCTCATCGATAAAGGTGATCACCTGGCCGGCCGCGTCCTTGATCTCTGTCAAGACGGCCTTCAGTCGCTCTTCGAACTCGCCGCGGTACTTGGCCCCGGCCACCATCGCCGGCAGGTCGAGTGCCACCAGGCGGCGGCTCTTCAGCGAGTCGGGCACGTCACCGGCCACCAGCCGCTGCGCCAAACCTTCAACGACTGCGGTCTTGCCTACGCCGGGGTCACCGATCAACACCGGGTTGTTCTTGGTACGCCGGGCGAGGACTTGGACGACGCGCCGGATCTCGGCATCCCGCCCGATCACCGGATCGAGCTTGCCGTCCCGAGCCATGGCGGTGAGATCGACGCTGTATTGGTCGAGCGCAGACGATGTGCCCTCAGCCTCCGGACTCGTCACCCGCTTGCTACCGCGAGCCTCGTTGAAGGCGCGGGTCAGCACGTTCGGCTTCACATTCAGTTGCGACAGGACCTTCTTGGCATCGGAATCGACCGTCGCTAGCGAGATCAGGAGATGCTCGGTTGCCACGTACGCATCACCGAGTTGCTCGGCGCGAACCTCGGCGTCGGCCAGCACCCGGGCAAAGGATCCGGAAAGGTTCGGCTGGCTAACTGAGGACCCCTTTGCCGAGGGCAGCTTCGCAATCGCGCCCTTGGCAGCTGCGGCAACGACTGCCGGATCGGCACCTACCGCAGACAGCAACGGCGCGACCGTGTTGCCGGGGACCTCCAACAGTGCATGCAACAGGTGGGATGGCTCCGCGTACGGGTTGCCTTGCGTCAGGGCGGTCCGTAAGGCCGCTGAGACTGCGTCACGACTCTTGGTAGTGAGCTTGCTGGTGTCCATGTCTCCTCTGGATCAAACTTGAGTACGGCACACTCAACTATGCGCCAGTGTTCAGCACTTCGCAACGACAAACTTGAGCGCACTAGACTCAACTTCGCTGCAAATGCAGGTATTCCGGATTCACCACGCTTCGTACGACGCAGTGAGAGCTGGTATCTCTTGGCGCGCAATGGCCCGCTCTTTTAGGCAGAGCCGCTGGTCTCCGCTGAGACGTATTCACGCGCGAAGGACTCAGGGTAAGGGTCGTCCGGGCAGGGCGAGTGGCGTTCGCCGACCGCGTCGGCCGAGATGGACTCCTCCGAGCGGGTCAGCGGTAAACACCCGCGCCCCGGCCGATTCTTGAACGGCGGCAAGCAGCGCGGTCAGCTGCTCGATCCTGGCATGCAGCTCCTCGATGTCGTCCTGCATCGACAGGATGCGACGGATGCCCTCCAGGTTGATGCCCTCATCTTGGGAGAGTCGCTGGATCAGCCGCAGTCGAGCAACGTCCCGGGCCGAATAACGTCGCCCCCGTTTGGCCGTACGCCGCGGTGAGACCAGGCCCATCCGGTCGTAGGTGCGCAACGTCTGCGGGTGCATGCCGGCAAGGTGAGCTGCGACCGAGATAACGAAGACGGGCGCATCATGATCAATTCGCTGCGGCAGCTCTGAAGCAGGCACGTCTCACCTCATCCTGCGGCGAAGAGCTTCGCCCTGGGATTCACCGAGCCGACTGCCTCCGCGTAGGAGTTCAAGGCCTCTCGCGCCTGTTCGTTCAGGGCGGCCGGTACGAGTACCTCGACGCTGACCAGCAGGTCACCTCGAGAGCCGTCCCGCTTGCGGACACCCTTGCCCCGGACGCGGAATGTACGGCCGTTTGGCGTGCCCGGGGGAACACGCAGCTTGACCGGCATGCCTCCGAGCGTCGGCACTTCGATCTCAGCCCCAAGCGCGGCCTCTTGGAAGGTGACCGGCGCCGTAAGAGTCAGGTTGTCCCCTTTACGCCCAAAGATCGGGTGCGGGCGTACGTGCACGCTGACGTAAAGATCCCCAGCGGCGCCACCGTTCTCGCCGGCACCACCGCGGCCCTTGAGGCGGATCCGCTGACCGTCGGTGACGCCCGCCGGAATCCGTACCTGCATGGTCTTGGTGGACTTGCCGCGGCCAGAGCCGTGGCAGACCGGGCATGGGTCGTCGACGACCATCCCGCGACCCCGACACTCGCGGCAGGGCTCGGTTACGGCAAACACGCCACCGGAGGTCGAGGTCTGCATGCCACTGCCTTCACAGGTCGGGCAGACACGCGGAATCGTCCCGGCCCGTGCGCCGGTGCCGCGACATGCCTCACAGGCGGTGTCGGAGACCATCTGCATCGCAACCGTGACGCCTTCGATGGCCTGCACGAAATCCACCGTGACTTCTCCCTCGACGTCGCTGCCGCGGCGCGGACCGCGGGCAGTCGAGAAGCGAGTGGTCTGACTGGTTGGAGCGCCGTTGAACAGACCACCGAAGATGTCGCCCAGACCGCCTCCAGCATTGCGGAAGAGATCGTCAACCGATGGGCCGCCCGACCGGGCACCGCCACTCCCCGGGAAGTGGAAGCCACCGCTGCCGAACAACCGCCGAGCTTCGTCGTACTCCTTGCGCTTGGCCGAATTGGAGAGCACGTCGTTGGCTTCGGAGATCTCCTTGAAGCGCTGCTCGGCGGCGGTGTTCCCGGGATTCTGATCGGGATGGTTGGCGCGCGCCAGTTTGCGGTACGCCTTCTTGATCTCCTCAGGCGAGGCGTCCTTGGAGACACCGAGGACCTTGTAGTAATCCTTCTCGATCCAGTCCTTGGTACTCACCCACGCCTCCCTTCGCGATGATCAACTACCAATGGTTGTTGGATGTTCCTTCAGAAAGTTTGCCTCTGCCTGGTCACAAAGCAGGTCACAGCTGATCAGTGTCGGTATCGGGCTTGTCAGCACCCGGCTCACCTGTTGCCTCGACCAGCTTTTCGGCTGACTCGGCCGGGACCTCGTCAATCGGCTGGGGCTCAGGGCGCGCTTCAACAGGCTCAGCGCGCGTCGGCTCGGGTTCGGCGACCGCGACACGCGCCGGCCGCAGAATACGATCGCCAATGCGGTAACCCGGCTGCAAGATCTCCACGCACGTCGGACCCTCGATTCCCTCAGCATGCGCATGGAGCAGCGCCTCGTGGATATGCGGGTTGAACGGATCACCCGCCTCGCCGAAGGTTTCCAGTCCGTACTTTGAGGTGACCCGCTCGATCTCCTCCGCGACCGCTTTGAAGCCGCCGCTGAGCTCTTCGTGTTCACGGGCCGAACTGACGTCGTCGAGCACCGAAAGGAAGTCCTTCAGCACGCCCTCGATGGTGACCTTGCGAGCAAGATCACGATCACGGTCGACCCGTCGTTTGTAGTTGACGTACTCAGCCTGGAGCCGCTGCAAATCAGAGGTTCGCTCGGCGAGCTTGTCCTGGAGTTCTTTCACTTCCGCCTCAAGATCTGGTACGGGAGGGGTTTCGGATTCTGGGGTTTCGGATTCTGGGGTCTTGGGTTCTGGGGCCGCCGCAGCAGGAGCCGCAGTTTCCTGCGGCTCCCGTACCTGGTATGTCTCCGGATCGATGCGACGCCGATCCCGTACGGTCGGGCCTCGCTGCTCGAACTCGGCTTCAGCGTGCCGAGGATCAGGCTCCGGTGCGCTCACCGCGCCTCACTAGAGGTCTGGTCGTCATCCACGATTTCGGCATCGACGACGTCCTCCTCACTGGCGCCGCTCTCGCCGTTGGACTCGGCATGCTCACTCGGCTCACCGGCCTCGGACGGAGCCTGCTGCTGCGCGGCCTGCGCCGCCGCGTACATGGCCTGACCTAGCTGCGCGCTGGTCGTATTCAGCTTCTCAACGGCAGCCTTGACCCGGTCGTTGTCCTCGCCCTCAAGGGCACTCTTGACCTCAGCGATCGCTTCCTCGACCGGCTTCTTGACATCGTCGTTGATCTTGTCGGCGTTCTCGCTGAGCAGCTTCTCGGTGCGGAAGACCAGGTTGTCGGCCTCGTTGCGGAGCTCGACGGCCTCGCGCCGCTTGCGGTCCTCCTCGGCGTGCGCCTCGGCCTCCTTGACCATGCGGTCGATGTCGTCCTTGCCAAGCGCGGAGCCGCCGGTGATCTGCATGGACTGCTCCTTGCCGGTAGCCAAGTCCTTCGCATTCACATGCACGATGCCATTGGCATCGATGTCAAAAGCGACCTCGATCTGGGGGACGCCGCGCGGCGCCGGCGGTAGACCGGTCAGCTCGAAGTTGCCGAGCGGCTTGTTGTCCTTCGCGAAGTCACGCTCGCCTTGGTACACCTGAATCATCACCGAGGGCTGGTTGTCATCAGCCGTGGTGAAAACCTCGGAGCGCTTCGTCGGGATCGTGGTGTTCCGCTCAATGATCTTGGTGAACACGCCGCCCTTGGTCTCGATGCCGAGACTTAACGGAGTGACGTCGAGCAGCAGCACGTCCTTGACCTCGCCCTTCAGCACACCGGCCTGCAGGCTGGCACCCAGAGCAACGACCTCGTCGGGATTGACGCCCTTGTGCGGCTCCTTGCCACCGGTCAGCTCCTTGACGAGGTCAACGACGGCAGGCATCCGGGTCGAGCCACCGACCAAGATCACGTGGTTGATCGCGCTGACACTGATCTTGGCGTCCTCGATCACCGAGTGGAACGGCGACCGGCAACGATCAAGGAGATCGGAGGTCATCCGCTGGAACTCCGAGCGGGTCAGCTTCTCCTCAAGGTGCAGCGGGCCAGCCTGACCAAGAGTGATGTAGGGCAGGTTGATTTGGGTCTCGCTGGCTGAGGAGAGTTCGATCTTGGCTTTCTCAGCGGCCTCTTGGAGCCGCTGCCGGGCGATTTTGTCCTGGGAGAGGTCGGTGCCGTTCTTGTTCTTGAACTGCTTCACCAGCCAATCGACGATCCGGGAATCCCAGTCGTCACCACCGAGGCGGTTGTCACCGTTAGTGGCCTTTACCTCAAAAACGCCGTCGCCGATCTCCAGCAGTGAGACGTCGAAGGTGCCACCACCGAGGTCAAAGACCAAGATCGTTTGATCTTGATCAGTCTTGTCCAGACCGTACGCGAGTGCCGCGGCTGTCGGCTCATTGATGATCCGGTCGACGGTCAGGCCAGCAATCTCGCCAGCCTCCTTGGTCGCCTGACGCTGCGCATCGGAGAAGTAGGCCGGGACGGTGACCACCGCATGGGTGACCTGCTCACCGAGGTAAGCCTCGGCATCCCTCTTCAGCTTCTGCAGAACGAATGCGCTGATCTGCTGGGGGCGGTAATCCTTGTCGTCGATCCTGACCTTCCAGTCCGTACCCATATGGCGCTTGACGGAGCGGATAGTGCGCTCGACGTTGGTGACGGCCTGGCGCTTGGCGACCTCGCCAACCAAGACCTCGCCGCCCTTCGCAAATGCGACTACCGAGGGCGTAGTGCGGGAGCCTTCGGCGTTCGGGATGACGGTGGGCTCTCCACCTTCAAGTACGGCGACGACGGAGTTGGTCGTTCCGAGGTCAATGCCGACTGCACGAGCCATGATGTGTTGTCCTCCAGCTAGGAAGTTTGGGTTTGTCCTTGAGTCTGTGTCACTCAACCTAATGCTTGAGCGTACTAGGCTCAACTATGCCAGAGTCATGATTGTTCCCAAATCTGGGTCGTTGGTGCTGGGTTCTAGGGCGGTCAAGTCGTGCTGCGCCACCGCTCCGCATCTGATGGCGCAGGCGATGCGTGCCTCGCCCATCGCTGCAGTCGCGCTGGACAGGCTGCCTCAAGAAGCGTCTACTGGTACTTCGTGCGTTGCGACGGGATGCCGTCGTGGTCGGGGATCGCCGCGCGGATTGGGAGCAGTGAGACCGCAGCGATCAGGAGGAGAAGATCGTAGCGAGGAGTCTTGCGGTGACCATGCGGCATCCAACTACGAAAGACGCCGAAACGCTCCCAGCGAATTCGGGTGCCAGCGAGCCAGAGAAGAGCCTCACTGACCTGCGTGGCAGCGTCCGATCGCGGATGCTCTCGCTATATCGGCGGACACCGGGAGTCATTGTGGCTGGCTCCATCGCGGTCCTGGTCGCGGTTGCGTACCTGCTTGCGCCGCCGATGGGCCGTGATTTCTCAGCACAGCTAGCTCATGCAGAGCTGGCCGAGTTGCATTGGCCCGCGCTGTTGGATCTTCGTTGGTATGCCGGTTTCAGCCCGCTCGGCTATAGCGTCTTGTCTCCTCCGGTGATGGCGCTTCTGGGCGTGCCGCTGACGACTGCGCTGTCCTATGTCGCGACTGTCGTGCTTTTCGCGGCGTTGTTGAAGGCCATTGGTGTGGCGCGACCGGTCGCCGGGGCAATCGTCGGGGTGGTCTGCCTGACCGGGAATCTCGTGGTCACACGAACAACCTTCACGCTAGGTCTCGCAATAGGGCTTGGTGCGCTGTTGGCTCTTATTTTGGGACGCCTGCGGGTCGCTTCCGTCCTGTCTTTCCTGGCACCGCTGGCTAGCCCGGTAGCTGGTTTGTTCCTCGGCGTAGCAGGCGGAGCGCTCTTCCTGTCCGGCCGGCGACGCGTCGGCGTGACGCTGGCTGTCAGCGCTCTTGTGCCCACCGTCGCCGTCGGCTTGGCGTTTGGCAACGGTGGGTACCAAACGTTCGCAGCAAAGCAAGCTTTGATAAGTATTCTCGTCTGTCTAGGCGTGGCTGGACTGTGTTGGCGCACTCCGGTTGTTCGGTGGGGCGGGCTGTTATCGGCCCTGCTGGCCGCTGCGGCTTATCTGCTACCGACGCCTGTGGGCACGACCGCGACACGTCTGCCTGAGTTGTTCGCTGCACCGATTATCGTGGCCGTTGCGACCGTTCGGCTGGGCGCTGTGATCGGCACGACCGTAACCGTGGTCTTGCTGTTGCCGCCTGTATCGATCACAGAGATGCGAGAACGGGGCGATCCTGCGCTCAGCGCGGGGTTTTATGCGCCTTTGCTGCATCAGCTGGCCGCTCGTCGGGTTGCCGGGCCGATTGAGGTGGTTCCTACATTGCGGCGCGGCGAAGCTGCCTTCGTAGCGCCGGTGGTTCCAATCGCAAAAGGGTGGTCGCGACAAGCCGATACGGGCCGCAACGCCATCTTCTACGACGGAACCCTCAACGCGGACACGTACCGGAAATGGCTCGACGACAACGCCATCTCGTATGTAGCCATCTCTAACGGGCCGTATGACTGGTCGGCGCCTGATGAAGTGACCTTAGTGCGCGGCGGGTTGCCGTATCTGCAGACAGTGTGGTCGGACAAAACCTGGACGCTCTATGCCGTAACGAAACCTCGGCCAGTCATCTCATTCCCGGGGCAACTTATCGATCGTGGTCCTGTTTCCCTGACGGTGTCCTTGCCCGAGCCGGGTGAATATGTGGTGCGTCTGCGCTGGTCCCGGTACTTGACCGCCTCCAACGGTTGCATGCGACCAACCGAAGACGGGTGGTCAATGGTCGTCGTTGAGCGCCCCGGCACGGCCAAGATCGAAGGCAGTTTGCTGCCCCGCCATTGTGATCCCAGTACTAACAAGGCAGATCGATAGGTCTGGCTATACGTTGGAGTGGCCGCCGCGCCGGTTCTCCCGGACACCCCGGGATGGTCTTCACCGGCCGTGGCGACGACTTCGCGGAATCGGTGAGCGCGTCCAAATCTTCGACAGTGGGGATGCGGCTTTGGCGTGGCCCAGCGCGGGCAGTCGGTATACATCCTCAATAGTGCGCAGCAGCGTGTAGTGGTTGAGCCGCTCGGCATAGACACCCGGGTCGACGTTCGAGCCGACGATGATCGTCGGGATTGATTTCACTGTCCCGCCCGCATTTTCATCAAAGGTGACGATGAGCAAGCTGTTATTCCGTTTCGCCCATCGTGCGTATCGGGCGAAGTGCTTCTTCATCCAACGGTCGCCGGTCCGGATCGAGCAGTCGTGCATGTCGTGACACATATTCGGGCTCACAAACGCCACGGTCGGCAGTTTGCGGTAGTCACGCGGGAAGGCGCTGAACGGTCGGTTGGTGCTTGCCGGCAGCGTGCCGAAGTTGACCCATGGGTTGTGCTTGCGGAGGTAGCGGCCAGAGGAACATCCGCGGAAACCGGTCTTCGGGAGGGACTCGGCATAGCCGATGAAGCTGTGGCCCGATTTGCGGAGCTGATGCCCGAGATTGTCGGCCTTCCGAAAATGCTGGGGGCATGCATTGCTGGTCACTCCCTGGGTCGACCCGGAAAACAGAGCCAGATAGTTCGGCTGGCTGGGATGGGTAACACCGTAGGAATGCGTCATGCTGGCGCCTTCAGCCGCGAGCTTGTTGAGGTAGGGCGCCTGCGCGCTGCCTATCACGCTGGTGCGGTGCTTGTTCTCGAAAATCACAACCACGATGTGGTCCGGTTCCGGCACGGTCGTTTGCTGTTTCCTCACGATGGATTGTCGCACCGTCGGCTTCGGTTTCTTCGGAGAGAAGGGGCCCTCGATTACCCTCAGCTTGTTCGGGGAGTGCGGGGCTGCCGCGTTGGTGTTTTTTGGCATTGCCGGCGCAACTGTGAGGACGCTGCTGGGGTGCACTGGCGGCACGGTCGGCGGCGGACTGGCAAAGCCACAGGCCGCGGATGTGAGCATCAAGGCCCCGGCCACGGCCCAGCCGGCCCATCGTGGGAAAGCACGCACCTGGAACCCCCTGTTGATCCAAGCACTCGCAAAA
>DATDKX010000221.1:0-8976 GCA_036519615.1 Propionibacteriaceae bacterium | reverse complement strand
CGTTCCCGCTCACCAAGGCGAGAGCTACGGCGATGGGATGGAAAGATCGATGGACCATGCAGGGCTGCGCAACCCTCGGTGACCGACTGTGGCGCTACACCGGCAATGCTGATCGGACGGACCCTGCCACCCTCACGGAATATAGCTGGAGCACCGGCAAAGAGGTGGCGCGCCACAACGGGCCCAAAGTTGGAGGCGCGGGCTGGACTCGCTCGGGTATCTGGGAGCCAGAGGGCATGGCGTTTGTCACGGACGGCGTGATCAAGCTCGGGTACGGAATCGTCCGTGGGGACCGGGAGTACCTGATCTTCAGACGGATGGAATCCGACGAGATCAGGTCGACGTTGACCATCGAGCAGGCGGCAAGCGAACTGCCTGACCTGCTGGCCGATGAGGACCCGCATAACGATCCACCTGAGCGCCAACTGTTGCTCGGCGCCGTACTCGCGCTGATCGAGGAACGCCACGAACACTGGTCGGAGTGATCACCTAGATCATGGTCTGCGGCGAGAAACCTCTCGGCGTGATGACTTGGCGGCCTCTCCGGAAGGATCTGATCGCATCTGCCGAATGCGTCGCCAAGCCGTACGCGCGATGCTCGCCGCGAAGATTGGATCTTTCACGGTGACTCTTGGCATAGCTAGACCCTCTCAATACGCCAGTCCACCTTGGGCGGCCAGCATGGAGGGACGCTAGCAGAGCACCTTCAGCGCTCCCCACGTCGTGATGCCATGCTCGGGCGGAACCAGGTTGCCAACAACTTCGTGCAGGACTGATGGAGTGGTGACACCCGTCGCCACAGTCCCGGATGGTCACGAAGGACGGGTCAAACCTGACGAGCGTAAGCGCCAGCTAGACGCAAGGTGCGCTGATCTGCGGGGGTGTCACCCTGGGCGTGCTGCTGGGCGGGTGCACAACCAGCGCTGAACCTCAGGCAACCGCCAGCCCGACGGCTGTCGGCAGTCCCAGCGGGCCGTCCTCGCCCGCCACATCACCGACGTCTAGTTTGGCCAGCTCACCGTCGGTCACTGACGACACACTGACCATCAACATCACCATCGCTGGTGGGAAGACCACGCCGAGCGGGCAGAAGAACCACGTACGGGTTGGTCAGAAGGTGATCTTGAACGTGATTAGTGATACGGACGATGAGATCCACGGCCACATTGGTGGGCCCCAGGCTACGAGCGGCTGGTCTCAGGCTGGCAAGCCGGCCAAGGGGTCGTCCACCCCGAGAGTGCGGCAGCCTCGAAGTAGAGGTTCACCATCTTGAGAAGAAATCATCGTGATCTTGAACGCGAGTAGCCCAGGCGAAAGGTCGCCATGACTCCTGATGGGATAGGCGGCACGTCAACGTCACCACACACACCGCCGTGCTTCGGCTCGCTGTACAGCGAGGACGACGCGCGCCGGCTCGCCGCGGAATGCGGCTGGGTGGTTAGTGGAGCAGGGCGACTGCTGCCGTCAACGGACGAATTTTCGATTCCGTTGCTGCCGCCGGGCCGCCTATGATGGGTAGGTCCAAGCGGTAACGCCTATCTGCGTCGTGCGCTAAGTCATGATGATCGTTTGAGCCCGAGTCGGCCTTGAGTCGCGACGGCGATGATTCCGCAAGCTAGCACGACGATTCCGGCCATGATCACCAACACTTCGAACTGTGGCAAACCGACCACGACCACCAGGCCGGTGGAGTTCACGATCGCGTTATGCATGGAATGGAACAATCCCGCGATCAACACGCTGCAGCCGGCGCTGTTGTAGAGCCAGCCGGTGATGAATCGACTGCGCGGTCTCGATCGCGGCCTCAAGAATCGACCGCCAAGGAGAGTGGTCAGGCCGAGGGACTCCTCACCAGCAAGGGTCGTGGTAGATGCGCCCAATTCTCTGGCTCGCGGTCACCGGCGGACGGCTCTCCCGAAACTCGGTGATCTTCCGACCACCGCGGTAGAACCGGTCCGCGGGACGGTTGGAGGGCAGCGGGATTACGTCCACGAAGCTGTTCTCCTTCGTACGAGTGCGGCGAGGAAGCCGCCAACGAAAGAATCGCCGAGCCCGATAGTGGTGGGCTGTGCAACATCATCAAGCCTGAGGCCAGGCACGCAGCGTACGACCGACCCCATGCGCTCTTCGAGCTCGGTGGCGAACGCCTGGGCTTCCGGGCGGACCGGCAAGCTACCGGTGAATTCGTACTGCTCATCGGTGTAGTCGTCGCCATAGCAATAACGAGTAGAGGCGACCGCGATGCCATCTCTGAGTGCCTCGGCGTCATCAGGGGCTCCCTGACCAAGCGCCAACGACCAGTACTTCGTGTGGACAACCAGGGTCGGCCCTGGAACGCGGGTCTGCAGCGAATGAAGGGCCTGCTCGACTTCCAGGGCAGACAGCAGGTCGACCGACCGCCGAACCTCCGCCTGCATCTCCTCCTCGTTCATCCCGTAGATGTCGATGATCTCTAGCAGCGCGTTGCGCACTCTGCTCCGGAAGCTGGGTAAATGGAAGGCCGCATCCTCGTAGTAGACCAATGCGCCCGAGGGCAGCTGTTGCATGTGGGTTCTCAGCGTGTCCAGCCGCTCGTCGAGCAGGTCCGGGTCCTGCATTGTGTTGAATCCAGAGATCAGGAAGACTCCGGCGTCGCGAAGCAGAAAGCCCAATTGGTCGCTCAGTACCAGTGACGCATTCGCCGGATCATTGACGTAGATCAACCTGTTCGCAAATGGCGCTCGCATATCAATGTCGTCCATTTGCACCCGGGTGCCTTGATCGTACTGCACAACCAAATGCGGATAGAGAGTGTCTTCCCGGGCGCTGGAGATGTAGTCGCAGGACGGTGGTAACAAACGGCGTACATGATCATTGAGACTGACAAGGTGCAGCATGCATCGCACCCCAAGCCTGCTCATCGCGAGGGCCGCCCGGACCGACGTGCCGCCGAGACTTATTCGCCTGGGAAACCGGTCGGCGAATCCGCGCAAGGTCTCTGAGGAGGTGGCGAAGTACTCGCCTCCGGCACCGCGCTTCATATGTGCAAGCACCGAGATGATCAGATTGCGCTCATCGGTGACCGGCGCCGACAGGTCGAGTTCGCCATCGCGGATCTCGTACTCAGCGGCGAGTTCCTCCAGCGTCGACGACGACAACCTCAGCTCGTAGTCGATGCAGCCCCCCAGGCCGAGCACGACACGTGAAGCCACGTCAGTACAGCGATGCTTTGCCGGCAGTCTCGAAGAGGTCGATCTTCTGTCCGGCCACCACCTTCATCGCCTCGATGCAGGGCGGCTGGATGATGAGCGGCTCCCGAAGGCTCTCATCGGCCAGCACTTCCCGCATCTTCATGTGGTACGCCACCTTGATATCACTCGAAATGTTGATCTTGTTGATCCCGAGTTTGACTGCCTCGGTGATCTCGTCGTCGTGGTTGTTCGAACCGCCGTGTAGTACCAGGGGGATGTCGACTTTGTCCTTGATCAGCTTGAGCAAGTCAAGCTTGAGCTCCGGCTTCATCGTCGTGGGATAGATGCCATGGTAGGTGCCGATCGCGACAGCGAGGCTGTCCACCGCGGTGGATTCCACGAAGGTGAGCGCGTCGTCCGGATTGGTGTAGATGATGGTGTCGCTGCCGCTCTCGGCCTGGCTGTCCGTCTGGCCGATGGTGCCCAGCTCACCTTCCACCGAGAGTCCTACAGCGTGGGCAGCATGAACCACCTTTCTGGAGATGGCGATGTTTTCTTCGAATGGAAGCATCGAGCCGTCGATCATCACCGACGTGAAGCCGCTACGTATCGCGGTCAGGATCTGCTCATAACTCGCGCCATGATCCCAGTGGATTGCGATTGGCACGGAGGATCGGTGAGCTCGTTGTGTTACCGCGGCGATCATCTCCACCCCGACGTGCTGCACCTCGTCAGGATGGATACCCAAGATCACTGGGGCATTCTTCTCCTCGCTGATCTCGATGATGCCGAGGAACATCGCGTAATCGCTGATGTTGAAGGCGGGCACCGCGAAGCTGTGTTCGTGCGCGACGTCCAAGATCACCTTGCCGGTTGTCAGCATGTTGCCTTTCTCCCTTTGATTAGTCGAAGTTGTGATGGTCGGGGGGAGCGCTCCTCCCTGGCGGCGGCCGGAGGCTGCCCGTTGTTGCGCGAGTGGCTCAGCTCTTGACGGCGCCGGATGTGAGCCCGCCGATGAACCGCCGTTGGAACAACAGGAACAAGATGAGCACCGGAATGGAGCCGAGGATGCTCATTGCCATCATCTGGTTCCACTCATAGGAGTGCTGGCCCATCAGCAGCTGGATACCGATCGGAACGGTTCGCATGTCATCGGTCCTGGTCAGCGTCAGGGCGAACAAGTACTCGTTCCAGGAGATCATGAAGGTGTAGATACCGACCGCGATGAGCCCGGGAACCGAGATCGGCACCAGGATCCGCCACAGGGCCGTCCATCCGCTGCCCCCATCCACCTTGACGGATTCGTCAAGCTCGCGTGGCAAGGTATTGAAGTACGCCGTCGTCATGATGATCGCGTACGGCAGCGTGAACACCATGTGGGTGAGGATCAGTCCCCCGTAGGTGTTGTACAGGCCAAGGGCCACAACGAGGCCGAAGTACGGAATGATGAGCGTGATCGGCGGCACCGCCTGGACACTGACAATAGCGACATTGATGAACCGCTTGAGCCGGAATTCGTACCGGCTGAAGCCATAGCCGGCGAGTATTCCGGCGAGCAGTGTCAATGCCGTGACCCAGAGCGCCACGATGTAGCTGTTCAGGAAGAACCTCAGCTGGGTCGGATCGGTCAGGATCTTCCAGTAGGCGTCGAACGAGAAGTTCTCTGTGATGAGCCTCGGAGGAACCTGGAAGACCTCGCCATTCGTCTTGAATGATGTCGACAGCATCCACACGACTGGGAAACCGGCAAAGACTGCCCCGAGGCAGAGACCTACGATGACAGCGATCTTCATGCCGAGGCGGCGCCGCGCCCGTCGAGTCGCCATCATGATCACCTCTCCCTCAGCTGGCGCACATAGAAGAACGCCAAGATCATCGTGAGGAGCAGGATGATCACAGCGCTGGCGGACGCGGTGGCGAACTCGTAACTGCTGAAGGCCTGCTTGTAAGTGAAGGTGCTGAGCATCTCCGTGACATTCAGTGGCCCGCCGCCGGTGGTCAGCCAGATGAGTGCGAACTGCTGGGATGTCCAAATCAGATCCAGCACGGCCATGCTGATCAGAACCGGTTTCAGCTGTGGGATCGTGATGTTGAAGAACTGCTGGATGGGGTTGGCGCCGTCGACAGCGGCTGCCTCATAAAGATCAGCTGAGATCCCCTGCAGCCCGGCTAGCAGACTGATCATGAAGAACGGGTATCCGGACCAGATGTTGATGAAGGTCAGCGCCCACAGCGCGGTGCTTGGCGAGGCGAGCCAGTTGACCTCAGTCTGGAGGATGCCGAAGCTCGTGAGGATGTAGTTGACCACACCGAACGGATCCAGCATGAGTCGCCAGATCACTGCCACCACTGCGATCGTGAACAGCCACGGCAGGATGTAGACCACGCGGAAGATGGCTTTGGTCAATCCACCCAACAAACCGGTGTTGAGCATCATCGCAAAGGCGAGCCCTAGGACGAGGTGGGCGATGGTGCTGAGGGTGATGAAGATAAAGGTGTTCTGGATCGCTGTCCAGAACACGGGGTCGGCGAGCACCTTGGTGTAATTTGCCAGGCCGGCGAAGACGGGGTTCTTCTCGACGATCACGTTGTCTTGAAACGAGTAGCTCACCACCATCACGATGGGGATCACCAACAGGACAAAGATCAGGAGCATCGTCGGCGAGATATAGCCGTATGGAGCGAGACTCCTCACAGCAAAGGGTCGTCTCCTGTCCCGCGCCAGGGAAGTCGAGGTCTCCGCCTCCAGTGTCGCGGCTTCAGGCAAGACCGTGCGGTCGAAATGCGCGGGTTCCACCGAATATCTCCTTGGATAGGGGGCCGCGCCAGCGATCCAGCGCGGCCCCACGGAGCCTCAGATCACAGATGCCCAGGACTGTTGCGTCTTATTGAGGGCGTCGTCCACACTCTGCTTGCCAGTGAGCACGAGCTGAAGCTGCTCATCGAAGGTACGCATCAGCTCTTCGGACTTCGGCAGACCCACAAACTCGTTCGCGGGGTATCCCTTCTTGTAGATATCAAAGGCCGTCTTGAACAGCGGATCACTCTTGCTGAAGTCCGGCTCCGCGGTGTTGTTGCCTGGGAAACCATTCGCCAACGTGCTCAGCTGCGCGTTCGCCTGCTGGCTCATCAAGAACTCGACCAGCTTGAACGCCTCCGCCTTGTGTTCGGTCGAATCCGCGATCCCAATACCCCATGACGCGTACGGCAGGCCGCGCTTGCCGGTGTAACTGTCCTCAGCTGGGATCGGCGCCACCGTGAAGTCCAGGTTGGGGCTGTTCTTCTTGATGAGATTGATGTGAGCCAAGGAGTCGATCATCATGCCGACTTGCCCGGCAGTGAACTTCTCGACCTTGTCCTGCTCTTTCATGGTCAGCGAACCGGGCGCGATGACGTCCGCATCGTTCAGGCTCTTGACATACTCAACAGTGCTCTTCACCGGAGGGCTGGTGAGGTTGGGCTTGCCGTCTGGGGTGAGCATGCTGCCTCCAGATGCCCAGAGCCACGACATCACGTCGTTTTGAATGCCGTTCGGTACGGCGGTGTCGAGTGGCAAGGCCCAGCCTTTGACATTGCCGCCGAGCGCGCTGATCTTCTTTGCCGCATCGAGGAACTCCGAGCGGTTGGTTGGAACTGCCTTGACGCCCGCTTTCGACGACAGGTCCTTGTTCACGAAGAGCGGGTAGACGAAGTTGACGACGGGAATCATGTAGGTCTTCCCGTCCACCTTGATCTGGCTGGCCAACTGGCTTTCGTCATACTTCGCATCTGCCATAAGCGCCGAGAGGTCGGTAATCGCACCCTGCTTGGCGAAGTCATTCACCCAGGCGCCGTCCAGCCCCACCACGTCCGGCAGAGTCTTCGATGCTGCACCGGACACCAGCTGCTGCTTGGTCGATGCGTAGGGGCCGCTCAACAGCTTCACCTTGATGTTGGGGTTTTGGGACTCGAACTGCGTCATGAGCTCCTGGAATGCGCCGTCGGGCAGCTCCGGTGCCCACCACTGCGCGAATTCCAGCGTGACGGGTCCTCCTTGCTCGCTCGAGCCGGCGGATCCCTCGCCACTGCCAGTGCCACAACCCACAGCTGCGACAGCCAAAATCGCCGCTGTGACGACTCCGAGTATCCGCCTCAACCGGCTTTGAACCCTCGTCCTGCCTCCAGTCATGTCCTCTCCTTCGTCGCCAGGCTGTGCATATCTGCGCAATTCTAACTTTCGTCATAGAAGAACCGCAAGGAGTAGCACCGCAATATCACTTACAAATCGGCATACATTAGCGCATAACAGCAGATAACTGACGGCCAGGGGTCCCGTGCGGTCCTGAAAAACTCGCCTGATCCTGCGATTGGAGAGGTCTACCGGCACGTCTTGAAATTTGTGCTGTACTGTGCTGATCTAGACCGTTCTGGTGGGGCAATCGGGCATGTTGCGACTGCAAGTACCGCAGACAGGAGCAGACCTGTGAATGTGAAGGCTGACACCAAGGACAGACCGCGGCACTTGCCCGCCGGGCGGAAGGCCCGACTGGCGGCGTACGTGGCCGAGGCCGGACAGGTCACGGTCGGCACACTTGCGGAGCACTTCGACGTGTCGATCGATACCATCCGCAGGGACCTGGACCAGCTCAGTGCCGAAGGTGTCCTGGTCCGTACCTACGGCGGGGCCGTCAGCCTCTCGACGGTATCCCGAGTCGACCGGGCGGTAGACGTGCGGCTCAATCTGCAGAAAACCGAGAAGGAGAAGATTGCGGCACTCGCCGCGTCCCTGGTCGAGGATGGATCCACCATCATGATCAATGGCGGGACGACCACACTCGCCCTCGCGCGGCACCTCCACAATCACCGCGACCTCACCGTGGCCACGAACAATCTCCTCGTGCCCCCGGCGATGTCGCCCGCAGTCATCCGGGACTTGTACGTTTTCGGCGGAGCCGTCCGCTCGATCACCCAAGCCACCATCGGCCCCGTCAGCCTCCGGGTGGCAGGCGGCTTCGAGCTCGACCTCCGCTGCGATCTGGCATTAATCGGGGTCGGTGCCGTTTCAGTTGACGCCGGCTACTCAACAAGCAACCTGGGAGAGGCAGCCATGATGCGAGAGATGATGTCTCGCGCAGCACGCGTCGCGATCTTGGCAGACTCATCCAAGTTCGGTCGCCGGCTCTTCGCCCAGATCTCCGAGCTTGGCAGTGCCGACTACCTCATCACAGACGCGAGCCCACCGCCTGATCTCCTCGACGCGCTTTCCGAGAACGATGTCGAAGTGATCACCCCAGAAACAGCGTCATCGCCCAGTTGAGACCGGCTCACGTTCGCCCCCCAAGTTGAAGCCACCCGAACTTATGCGTTCGTGATCTGCAGCTTCATCTTGTCGAAGTCAACACCGACAACCGTGTAGTCACCTTAAAGAACGGGCAAGCTGACAAGCGAACCACGAGCCCTGACCGGGCCGGCATTTGTTCCATGGCGGGGCACGGCGTGGAGAGCCGGTCACGGGGAGTAGTTTTGCACGCCGGGCACGAGCGTAGGCGGCAGAAATTAGAAGCCGTAGCGTCGAGACGCTGCAAAATTCTCAGTCACGTCCGAGCCGGTTCGACGGGAGAATTGGGGTCCAGCCGCGATGTACGCCCGACAATCCTCATCGTGGCCGAGGTCAGCCTCGACCCGACCCAGTGTTTACAAGCGAGAAGGAAGATAAAAGGCTTGCCCGGTCTCAGCAGCGAGCTGGGTGAACTCACGGGCAGCTGCGTACGCCGCTGCGATCTTGCCGCGGCGGAACTCGACTTCGGCGAGCAAGGCCACAGGAAAG
>DATDKX010000220.1:0-6524 GCA_036519615.1 Propionibacteriaceae bacterium | reverse complement strand
GTCGGTGGTCTGCTCGAAGTAGACGCCGGGTGAACGGACCAGCTGGGAAACCACGACCCGCTCGGTGCCGTTGATGACGAAGGTGCCCTTGTCGGTCATCAACGGGAAGTCGCCCATGAAGACGGTCTGGCTCTTGATCTCGCCGGTCTCGTTGTTCATGAACTCAGCCGTGACAAAGAGCGGTGCGGCGTAGGTGACGTCGCGTTCCTTGCACTCGTCGACGCTATTCTTCGGCGGCTCGAACCGGTGATCACGGAACGAGAGGGACATAGTGCCGGAGAAATCCTCGATGGGAGAGATCTCTTCAAAGATCTCCTCGAGTCCGGACTTAGTGTTGATGTCGGTACGGCCCTGGTCCAACGCGGTCCGGACGCGCTCGCGCCAGGCCTGGTTTCCGATGAGCCAGTCAAATGAGTCAATCTGCAGATCGAGCAGATATGGGACTTCCATGGGTTCGGCGATCTTCGCGAACGAGATGCGGCCGGTTGGCGATATAACTTTGGTTTTCGAGGCTGTGCGCGAGGCGGCCAACTCCTGTGTCCTTCCGAGGGCTCGCAGTGGAGGAGCGAAGTGCTTCTGCGCATGCTGAACGGCCCGTGTCAAAGTGAAACGGGTCGGCAGATGGCGAGGGCAAACCCCCAATATAGACGCTAATGCGCCCGAGGTCAAGTACCAGGCGCAGCACAAGCTAGAGCAGTCAAATAGACGACTGCCTTGGCAGAGATCATACTCTTCAACGGCCGCGCGACAAGGGGCAATATAGCGGCGTTCCGATCGCCAACTGCTGCGCCGTTGGGCCTCCGCAGCAGGGACCTTCGACCCTCGCGGCGCTTGTGTGACAAGCCTTGACTGGAAGGCGTTACCGCGCAGCTGAGAGGAGGCCCAATGGCGAAGCCGCACATCCTCGTGACATACGCGAGCAAGATGGGTTCTACCAAGGAGATCGCCGAGGCCATCGGGCGCCAACTCGAGACATCGGGCATGCAGGTCAGCGCCGCGCCCTGTAAGGACCGCGTAAGCCCTGAGGGCTTCGACGCAGTGATCATTGGAAGCGCGATCTACACCCGGCGTTGGATGAAGTCGGCGACTCGCTATCTCAAGCGGTACGCGGATCGGTTGGACCGTGACAGAACCTGGCTGTTCCACAGCGGCCCGTGCGGCGAAGGAGCACACGACGAGCAGGTTCGAACGCCGAAGGCAATCGAGCGCGTCATCGGTCCGCTGGGACTGCGGGCTCCTGTCACGTTCGGCGGCCGGCTCGACCCGGCACATGCAACGGGTCCCCTGAGCAAGTGGATGAGCGCAGATGGACCTCTCTCCGGTGACTTTCGAGACTGGGACCGAATTCATGCCTGGGCATCCGATATTGCCCGTCAGCTCGATCAGTCGACAGCAGGAAGGCAGCAGTGATGGTGGAGGACAGATTCATCGACGATGAGCCGGCCAGCGAGTTTCGGGCGATCAGTCCAACACACTGCCAGGAACTGCTCCAGAGCCAGAGCGTCGGCCGGGTCGCGTGGCAAGCCGCAGACGGTCCGCAGATCCTTCCGGTGACGTACGTCTGGCATGAGGGAACGATCATCTTCCGCACATCCCCATACGGAGTCTTGTCAGAGCTGATCCGGCCGACCGAGGTCGCGTTGGAGATTGATGAGCTTGATCAGAACAAGCGTCGGGGATGGAGCGTGGTGGTACACGGCCGGGCGCAAGGAGTCGCCGAGCCCGATCAGCTTGTCCGGCTGTGGACGGCGGGCGGCGTTGTTCCGTGGGCATCGGGCATGAGAAATGTCTTCATCCAGATCACGCCGCACAAAGTGACCGGACGTGTGGTAGCGGCGCGGTCCGGTTAGAAACTGAGGCTCATGGCCTCGCGATGCCCCTGAGAAGGTGCCGATCACGATCAACCGGTTGTGAGGCGGGACGTTGGTCCTGAGTTTTTCTGAAACCGGCCCAACCCCTACACAGCTGATTACGAGAGGCGCACAATTTAGGTAAGGGCTGGCGGAACTCGAGGAGTTGATCATGCCAACATTTGGCGGTCGCGTTTCGCCGGGCGAGCGGCTACGGAGGCTTTCACCGCACGAGTGCAAGGCCTGGGTCTGCAGCCATCACGAAGGCCGCTTGGGCTATCAATCAGGCCGCGGCCATCGCTCGGTGGTGGTTTCCTACGCTGTCGCCGGCGATCAGATCTTGGTTCGGGTGCCCGACTACAACGACATCGCGCGCTATGCACCCGGCGCTGAGATCAGCCTCGCCGTCGATGGCGGCACTCCGGCTGCCCATCGCGAGACAGTCACCGTGACCGGTACCGCTGAGCTTGCAGAGAACGACCATCGACCGCTTATTGACCAGGCGGCATTTGAAGAGGACTGGCCTTCTGACGTACGGACTTCGATCATCTGCCTGCCGCTCACCGCAGTGGAGGGATTTGAGCTCAGGGATCCCTAACTTCATCAAGACTTGCTTGCTCCCTCCCCCGGGAAGTCGTCGCGGACGGCATGGCTGCCACGCAGTTGATGTCGTCCGCGACCACTCTCTGAGCAGTGATCATGACAGGACTCTCGTCAGCATCTACAGTCCAAGATCATGAGCCAGTCTCGATGGACCGCCGCCGACCTGCCATCACAGTCCGGACGTACTTTCATCATCACCGGCGCCAACAGCGGCATCGGGCTACCCACCGCGCGGGCGCTCGCCGAGGCTGGCGCGCATGTCGTACTTGCAGTACGCGATGTGGCTAGCGGCGAGGCCGCCGCGGAATCCATTTCGGGCGATTGCGAGATTCGCCAACTCGATCTTGCCGATCTCGCCTCGGTACGTGCTTTCGCCAACGGGTGGCAGGGTGAGCTCAGTGTGTTGATCAACAACGCCGGGGTGATGAGAACGCCCGAGAGGCGTACGGCCGACGGCTTCGAGCTGCAGATCGGGACAAATCACCTCGGCCACTTCGCGCTTACCAACCTGCTGCTTCCGCACCTGGGTGATCGGGTTGTCACGGTCGCCTCGGGCGCTCACCGAGGCGGCTCGATCTCCTTGGACGACCTCAACTGGGAACGCCGCACCTACCGGCGCTGGGCCGCGTATCAGCAGTCGAAGCTGGCCAATCTGCTGTTTACGCTTGAGCTACAGCGGCGGCTCACCGAGGCTGGTTCGTCGGTTCGGGCGCTAGCGGCCCATCCGGGCTATGCGGCCACCAATCTTCAGTTCCGCAGCGAGAGCCGGCTGGAGGATCGATTTATGGCCATCGGCAATCGGCTGTTCGCGCAGACAGACGAGGCGGGTGCCTGGCCGACTTTGTTCGCAGCGATTCAGGATCTGCCTGGCGCCAGCTATGTCGGCCCGGACGGCATCGGAGAGCACCGCGGCTACCCCACACTGGTTGGGCGCTCGCCCGAAGCTTCAGATGTGGAGATGGCAAAGCGGCTCTGGACGCTCTCTGAAGTACTTACCGGGGTCAAGTTCCCGCTCGCGTCCGCGCATTCCACATAGCCTTCAGCCCTCCGGCGCCCTGACACGGCCGCGGGCCTCGAGGAACGTGAGGACCGCGAGTACCCGACGATGGCCGCCGGACTCGTCGACAATGCCGAGCTTCGTCAGCAAGTTGCGGATATGGCTCTCGACCGTTCGCTCGGTCAACCAAAGCCGGCGGGCGATCCCAGCGTTGGTCAGCCCTTCGGCCATCAGCGCGAGCACCTCCTGGTCGCGGTCGGTCAGGACCGCCAGCACACCGGAATCACGGTTGGCAGCGACCAGCTGGGCCACGACCTCAGGGTCTAGGGCCGAGCCGCCGCGCGCGACTCTGTCGAGCGCCTCCAGGAAGTCATCGACGTCGAGCACTCGATCCTTGAGCAGGTAACCGAAGTATCCCGCCGTCGCCAGACTGACGATGTGGCGTACCTCCACGTGCTGGGACAGCAAGACCAACGGCAGCCGCGGGTGGTCTTGCCTCAGCTCGGCCGCGAGCTGCGCGCCATCGTCATCGTGACGCGGCGGCATTCGAACATCGAGAATCACCAGGTCGGGACGCTGCGCGGAGACCGCCTGCCGCGCTGATTCGGCGTCCTCGGCCGTGGCAACGACCTGGTGTCCTCCGTCCTCCAGGAGCAGGGTCAAACCGTGCCGGAAGAGTGCGGCGTCCTCCGCAATTACGATGCGCACGGCAGCACCGCCTCCACCAGCGTCCCTCGATCGACCTGGCTGATTACCGAGAGCTCGCCACCGACGGCCCGCACCCGGTCCTGCAGCCCGGCGAGGCCCGACCCATGCCGGACCACCGCACCGCCCCGGCCGTCGTCGCGGACCTGCACGACGACACCGCCAGGAGCCGGGTTCACGGTGAGGGCGATCGTGCGGGCGGACGCGTACTTGATCGCGTTGGTCACCGCCTCGCTGGCCACGAAGTACGCGGTCGTACTGATCGGCTCGGAAAGGTCGTGGGTCGTGACCTCGATCCGCAGCGGAACTCCGAGCCGAGTTCGCAGCGAGTCCAGCGCCGCGGACAGGCCGTCGTCCAGGCTGCTCGGCCGAAGGCCGTGGGCGATCTGGCGCAGCTCGGAGACCGCGGCCTGCAGCTCGACAACCGATCCGTCGAACACCTCGGCCAGGGCGCCATCCTGTTCCGGGAGTCGTCGTTGGACGCGTCGCAGAGTCATACCGAGCGCAACCAGCCGTTGTTGGGCTCCGTCGTGGAGGTCGCGTTCCAGGCGGTGCCGCTCCTCGTCGTGTGCTGCCACGAGCCTGCGGCGGCTGGCCTCGGCCTCGTGCAGCGCTTGTGCGGTCTCGAGCCGGAGCCGGACGAGCTCGCTGAGAAATCCAACCGTTGTGGCGATCTCGGTCGACCAGCCGATTACAGGCCGGCTGCTCACCACCGTGGCAATCCGGTCGCCTGCCATCTGGATATCCAGACCACGGCCCTGGGGGACCAGCGGGTTGCCGTGCTGATCGAGGTAGTCCGTCCGACCGGGCAGTAGATAGCCCACCTGGAGCGCCGGATCACGCAGGGCGTCTTGCAGGGTCTGTTCGAGCGCCTCCGGCGGGCGTGCTCCAGCGTGTACATCGGCTTGCAGCTGTTCCAGGCTGCGCAGCGCCTGCTCGCGGTCCGGGAACAGCCAGGCGGCGACGCGCCGTTCCGCCGGTCGGCGTAAAGGAAGACAACCGAGCAGTACAAGAACGGTGACGGCCACGGCGAGAACCACCGAGTCCCGACCCAGCCACCAGCCTGCGAGGCCCGACACCAGGCCGAGCGCGGCGACCAGCAGGACGGCGAACCCGGCATAGACGGCTCCGCGGATCAGCAGTTGGTCTACGTCGAACAACCTGCTGCGCACGATGGCGATCGCCGCGGCGGCGGGGATCGCTAGATACATCGCCACCAAGCCGAAGACGACGAGGTCCGCCTTTCCGAGCAGCAAGTAGCTGAGCCAGCAGATCAGCAGGGTCAGCGGCACCGTAAGGCCGGCCACTGCCATCCAGCGTAGCTGCAGCTTCTCCTCCATACCCGCTCTCCGATAGCGCTGCACCATGCTGGCGACACTCGCTACAAGGAGGGCGAGGAAGATCGGCAGGCAGCCGATCGCGATGTATCCGGCAACCTCGGAGGTCCCGAGGACCTTCGGGGAGTCGGGGAACGGATCGGCGTAGGGACCAGGTGCCATGCCGCTCGTCAGGTTGAAGATCACGACGACCAGCGGCAGGCCGATCAGAACCGCCCGCCAGCGGGGCGTCAGCAGCCGGCCGGTCGGAAAGATCAACATCAGCCAGGCCTGCGGCAGGTAGTAGAGCATCCAGGTGCCTTGAGTCAGCGCGATCACCCAAGGGCTCGGCGGTGCTGATCCGGTCGAGAAACGCGCTTGCGACAGGTCTGACGTCGCCGAGGCGCACATCCAGCACCCGGCCAGAGCCAGCACAGCGGCACACCAGTTGTCTGGTGCCTTCCAGGCGACGAATACAGCGAGCCCGGCGTTGATCGCTCCAATGAGAACGGCCGCAAAGAACCAGACCAACCATGAGCCGGGCGGCAGCTTCACCGCGGTCACAATGCCCGCGACTACGGCCAGCACGGCAAGCCCGGTCAGTACTGCGGTGACCGCGCGTACTCGGGTCAGGCTCGTCAGCGTAGGTCTCGGCTGGCCAGCTGCGCATCAGTGCTGGCACGCAGCCCTGCATGTACTTGCCCGTACACAGACCTTCGGGGGTGGCGCCGATGCGAATACAGCCCTCCGGACGACACGGTGAAGGAACCTACTCACCGAAAGGACTGATCATGACCCTGACCGGCACCAAGTCCACCTCGTCGCCGGCGGAAACCGAGACTGGGGCCGCGCGCGACCCGCGTACGTTCTGGCGGGTCGGCCTCGCTCTAGCGCTTCCCATCGGCCCCCTGTTGGTGACCTTCGCCCGCGCGATCATGCCCTACTGGACCTCTCAGGATGACGCGACGATTGCTGCCAACATCGCGGCCCACCCGAAGACCATGGAAGTGATGGGCTGGATCGGGCTGCCAGTCCTTCCCTTCATGCTCATCA
>DATDKX010000219.1:0-6157 GCA_036519615.1 Propionibacteriaceae bacterium | reverse complement strand
TCGGCGCTTACATAGAGGTTGTAGAAGACCTTCTGGTACCGACTGCTTATCAATTCCTTCACTGTGATGCCGGCCGCTCGGGCGTCGGCGCGAGTGAATGGATGACGGACGTCGAGTGCGTACTTCTGCTGTGCGAGGCCCATGGCGAGGAGTCTGGAGGCCCGATGCGCTCCTTCGTAACCTGGTTAGTGGCAATCTGTGGATAAGTTCCTGCAAAAGTCGCCCGGTCCTCGAAGTCACTGCCTCACTTGCCGGCGCTCAGTGCATTTGGGCGCTTGTGATCGCAAGGGGCCCGAATACTCAGCCAGATTCGACCGTCTGGACGCTTGTGATCAGAAACGACCCAGAGTCAGCAGCCAGTTAGGATTCCGCATATGTCCGGTCACTCTAAGTGGGCTACGACCAAGCACAAGAAGGCTGTCGTCGATGCCCGCCGCGGCAAGCTCTTCGCCAAGCTGATCAAGAACATCGAGGTTGCGGCTCGAGTTGGCGGCGGAGACCCAGGCGGGAATCCGACCTTGTACGATGCGATCCAGAAGGCCAAGAAGAACTCGGTTCCCAACGACAACATCGACCGGGCTGCAAAGCGGGGCTCAGGCGCGGAAGGCGGAGCCGCGGATTACGAGACGTTGATGTATGAGGCGTACGGACCTGCTGGCGTCGCACTGCTTATTGAGTGCCTTACCGATAATCGCAACCGCTCCGCCTCCGACGTGCGGGTAGCGGTGACGCGAAACGGCGGAACTATGGCAGACGCCGGCTCCACGGCGCGGATGTTCAATCGCAAAGGCGTGGTGCTCGTCGCCAAGCAGCAAGACGGCCGCAGCATCACCGAAGATGATCTTCTTGAGGCAACGTTGGATGCCGACCCTGAAGAGATCAATGATCTTGGTGACGCCTTCGAGATCATCACCGACCCAAGCAACACTGTGGCGGTACGCACCGCCGTCCAGGAGGCAGGGCTCGACTACGAGTCGGCCGAGGTGTCCTTTGTGCCGCAATACACACAGGAGGTCGACGCCGCCACGGCCGAGAAGTTGATGAAGATCATTGACGCGCTCGAGGACTCCGACGATGTCCAGAACGTGTACGCGAACTTCGACGCATCAGACGAGGTACTGGCTAGCATCGGCTAGTGGCGCAGGACGAGTCGAATGACAGAGTGCCTGATATCGCATTGCGCCCGATCGACCTCGACGACTGGCCCGCTGTCCACGAGTGGGCTTCGACCCTTGAAGCGTGCCGATACCAGGCATGGGGACCCAACACACCCGCCGAAACCAAGGCCTTCGTCGCTCAGGCGGTTAGCCAATGGAGCCATCAGCCACAGGATCGTTACGTCTGGATCGCCGAGGAGCAGCGAATGGCGGTCGGGCTTGGCGAGCTGAGGATCTCGAGTCGTGAATGGCGCCAGGGCGAGATCGGCTATGTCGTGGACGTTGACCACTGGGGCCGCGGTGTTGGCACAGCGATCGCCCGAGCGCTGCTCGGAATCGCCTTCGAATCCATGCATCTCCACCGTGTCATGGCCACCTGCGACCCACGTAACCTCGCTTCTGCCGCCGTGCTCCAAAAGGTAGGGATGACGTTCGAGGGACAGTTGCGCCACACCATGCAGATCCGCGACGGCTGGCGGGATTCGAGCGTCTTCAGCGTGCTTGCGAACGAATGGCCGGCATTGCCGGCCTAGGAGCAGATCCGGAGACCGCGCGCTCGACAATGACGGCGGCTGCAACACTAGTTGCGAACGGACAGCGTGTCGCGGTCGCTGACGTCAGGGGGCACCACATAAGCTGCCGAACATCTGTTCGTTTATTCCAGGGCAAGGGGGATCGCGTGGGCGATCCGGTCACGCGGCAGCTGGGGGAACGCATGCGGGTACTGGGGATCGACCCCGGCCTGACCAGATGCGGTCTGGGTGTGGTCGACGGGGTTCCCGGCCGTCAGCCGTTGCTGGTTGCCGTCGATGTCATCCGTACGTCCTCGGAACTGGATGTCGCACGTCGTCTTGTGGTCATTGAAGAGACGATCGACAGCTGGATTGCCCGTTACCGGCCAACAGCTGTCGCCATTGAGCGGGTGTTTGCCCAACACAATGTGCATACCGTGATGGGCACCGCGCAGGCCGCCGGGGTGGCGATGCTGGTGGCTGCCAGGCACGGAATTCCGGTAAGCCTGCATACACCGAGCGAGGTCAAGGCATCCATCACGGGTTCCGGCCGCGCCTCCAAGGAACAGGTCGGTGCCATGGTCAGCCGGATTCTCAAGCTTGAGGATGTGCCTCAACCGGCCGATGCGGCCGATGCCCTGGCACTTGCCATTTGTCATGTCTGGCGTGGCAGTACCACAGCGCGGCTCAATGCGGCGGTGGAAGCTGCGGCGAATCATGCAGGGCGCCAGCGAGGCCCCTTCGGTAGGTCGGCCCATCCACCCACGAGGAAGCGGAAGTGATTGCTCAGCTAACGGGGGTGGTCGCTCAGGTCGGTCCAACCTCGGCAGTCATCGAAGTCGGCGGCTTCGGCATTCAGGCGGTGTGCACGCCCAACACGGTGGCCGGACTTCGGCTGGGTCAGCAAGCAACCCTTGCAACGTCACTGGTCGTCCGGGAGGACTCGCTGACGCTATACGGCTTCGCATCCGCCGATGAGCGGGAGTTCTTCGAGCTTCTGATGACGGCGACCGGCGTGGGGCCGAAGTTGGCGCAGACAGCGCTCGCAGTGCTCACTCCAGAAGAGTTGCGCAGGGCCATTGCCACCGAAAACCTGCTCCAGCTATGCAAGGTGCCTGGCATCGGTCGCAAGGGCGCACAACGCATCGTGATCGAACTCAAAGACAAGATCAACACGATTGGCCCGGCCGAGGAGTCCCCGCCGGCGGCCGGCCCACCCGCAGCCTGGCGCGGACAAGTGATGCAGGGACTTCAGGGCCTGGGCTGGTCGGCCAAAGACGCCGATGCTGCCTGCAATGAGGTCGAGCAGCTGGCGCATGAGGACCCACAGATCAACATCGCGGTCCTGATGCGAGCCGCGCTGCAAACCTTGGCCCGACGGTAGAGGTAAACGCGAGTGAGTCATGTGAGCGATGAGGACCTCGCCGCGCTCGTCCGTCCCTACGCCGACCCTGCCGAGCGGGCCGCCGAATCCGTGCTCCGACCCACCACCCTCGCTGACTTCGAGGGGCAGCCGCGGGTCAGCGACCAACTCGGCCTGGTTCTCCAGGCTGCCCGGCATCGCGGGGGCGTACCGGACCATGTCCTGCTCTCCGGCCCACCCGGCCTCGGCAAGACCACCCTCGCGATGATCATCGCGAGCGAGATGAATGCCCCGCTGCGTATCTCGAGCGGACCCGCCATTCAGCATGCCGGTGACCTTGCGGCCATCTTGTCGGGTCTCGTGGAGGGCGAGGTTTTCTTCCTAGACGAGATACACCGGATGTCCCGCCCCGCCGAGGAAATGCTGTACCTCGCGATGGAGGATTTTCGCGTTGATGTCGTTGTCGGCAAAGGGCCAGGAGCGACTGCCATCCCTCTCGACATTCCACGCTTCACACTCGTCGGCGCGACCACCCGGGCTGGCCTACTACCCGGCCCGCTGCGCGATCGTTTTGGTTTCACCGCTCAGCTCGATTTCTACGACGCCTCCGCCCTGGAGCACATCCTGCACCGCTCCGCAGAGCTGCTCGGGGTCCCGCTCGAATCCATAGGCGCTGTGGAGATCGCACGCCGCTCTCGGGGCACTCCGCGCATCGCAAACCGACTGCTCCGCCGGGTGCGCGACTTCGCCCAGGTGCGAGCAGACGGCCGAGTGACACGTGAGGTCGCTATGGACGCCTTAGAGCTTTACGAGGTGGACGAACTTGGCCTGGACCGGCTGGACCGTTCCGTACTCGATGCCATGTGCCGCAGGTTCGGTGGCGGACCAGTCGGACTCTCCACGCTCGCTATTGCGGTTGGCGAAGAGCGCGAAACCGTTGAAGAGGTCGCCGAGCCGTTCCTGGTCCGGCAGGGCTTTCTCATGCGCACCCAGCGTGGCCGGGTTGCAACTCCGGCGGCCTGGCACCACCTGGGCTTGGCCGCTCCCAGTTCGCCACCCGGTCAAGAGGCCAGTCCTGATCTCTTCACCTGAGTAATGCTGATTTTCGGCGCAGACTAGGTAGAGTACGGCGGTCAGTGCCTTTAACCGCAGCACAACGTTCACACAACAATTCATTGGTACTGCGCAAGCTGCGCAGCACCCCACAATCGGATGCCGGAGCGATGCAGCAATACTCAACCCTGATCTTTATCCTCCTAATAGCACTGGCCTTCTACTTCTTGATCTTGCGACCGCAGCGGAAGCGCCAGCAAGCAATCCAGCAGACGATGAACACGCTCAGCCCGGGGAACAGAGTGATGTTGGCAAGCGGGCTATTCGGCACCGTGATTTCGGTGGGACCAAAGCAGGCTGTGCTGGAGATTTCGCCGGGCGCTGAGGTCACAGTGCTCAAACAGGCGATTAGCAGGATTGTCACAGCTGAAGATGAAGACAATCTGGAGGAGCAAGACGAGCTGGACGAGGAAGAGACGGTCACCGAAGACGCGACTACAGCCGAACCACATGAACTACCGGCTGAGCGTCCCGTAGAGGAACCGACAGCGGCAGCTGGCACCGAGCCTGCAACCGAGCCGGACTCCCCGACAACGACCAACTCGAAGCCGCAAACCGCCGACTGAGCTTTCTCGACAGCAAGGAACCCTAGGACACACACGCGAGTGGCAACGACGACTGGTCATCCCGGCCGCATCCTGATCGCTTTGGCCGTGCTGGTCGCAGGACTGATCACCCTGCTTGCGGTCAGCGGCACCTGGACCCCGAAGCTCGGCCTCGACCTCCGGGGCGGCACGACCATTACCTTGACTGCCAAGAACACCACGGGATCGGGGGCAGTGGATCCCAACAGCCTGCAGCTGGCCAAGTCCATCATCCAAAGCCGAGTGGATAGTCTCGGCGTAGGCGAATCTGAAGTCACGACATCTGGCGACAATCAGATCATCGTGACGGTGCCGAATGTGCAGCAGGACGAGCTGGTACGCCTGGTCGGGCAGACTGCCGTTCTGCGGTTCCGGGCGGTTTACGCGGCCGAGCAGATACAGCCGCCGACGCAGCCGAGCGCGTCAGCCGAGCCGACTCAAGGAGCGACGGCCGCACCGAGCAGTGAACCTACTGCGGGCACTTCCGAGGAAGCCAAGCCTCCGGAACCGAGTGCAACCAACAAGCCCAACAACAAGCCCAACAACAAGCCAATGCCAGCCCTGCCGACAGCTCCGCCGGTCCCACTGGACAAGGCATGCGTCCCAGCGGATGGCAAAGGAACTCCGCCAGACCAGGCGCTGGATTGGCAACCCTCCGAAGCTTGCCAGTCGGCGTTCGCCGAATTCACCTGTGAAACCAAGGTGACTGAGGTGCCCGACCAAGGCCTGTTCGCTTGCAATCAGGAGAAGACCGAGAAATATCTGCTCGGACCGACTCTCATCGAGGGCAACCAGCTGGCTAGTGCCGTCGCCGGCATCCCGCAGAACAATGTCAACTGGGTGGTGAACCTGGAGTTCAACCCCCAAGGCGCGGCGGCGTTCGAAACAGCCACCCGAGAGCTTTCCCAGAAGAGCGAGCCACAGAACCGGTTCGCCATCGTCTTGGACGGAGTCTCGATCTCGGCCCCGTCGGTCAACGAGCCCATACCGGGTGGTCGCGCTGAAATCTCGGGCAACTTCACTCAGAAGAGTGCCACGGAGCTGGCCAACGTGCTGAAGTACGGTGCGCTGCCGCTGGCCTTTGATGTCTCCGAAGTGAATAACGTCTCGGCAACCTTGGGTGGCGAGCAGCTGCGCGCCGGCATTATCGCCGGCATCATCGGCCTCGCGCTGGTTGTTGGTTATTGCTTCTTGTACTACCGCGGCCTCGGCATCGTTGTCGTCGCCTCGCTCGCTATCGGCGGTGTCATCACCTACGCATGCATGGTGCTGCTCGGCAGCTCCGTCGGTTTTGCTTTGAATCTTCCCGGCATTGCCGGGGCCATCGTCGCTATCGGTATTACCGCTGACAGCTTTGTCATCTTCTTTGAGCGCATCCGTGACGAGGTACGCGAAGGTCGTAGTTTGCGTACCGCTGTGGAAACAGGC
>DATDKX010000218.1:0-2213 GCA_036519615.1 Propionibacteriaceae bacterium | reverse complement strand
AGGCAAATCATCTAACCACTCACAGCAAATGATCATCACCGGCTCGGGCTTGCCCAGTGCGGCTCCGGCCTCACCGCTGGTCCAGCACCCATACCGTACGTCCCACAGATCCCGCGCCCAGCCCACCTGTTCGGGCAGATTAGTTGGTCTAGTTCGGAGATCAATTCCAACCAACTGCAGATCCGGCCGTATCAGCGACAGCTCCTCCAGCAGTCGGCCGTTGCCTGCCCCGACATCGATCACACTGCTGACGCCCTCCTGGCGATCGACCAGTGTCGCCAACATCTGAGCGATCATCGGACCGCTCGCCGCTGCAGTTCGGAAATGAGCGTCGGGACTGTGCAAGCGCCAAAAACCCTCCGCACCGTACGCCGACTCCACCCAGGCGTCGAACCACGAGCGGGATCCGCGCGCAGGGGGCGTTGTGCCACCCTCCGACGAATGCGGGAGCATGGGCCTATGGTGCCTGATGGTGCGTCTATGGTGACCAGCCCCGTCCAGGCAAATCCACAACCGTCCTTCCCCGCCCTACCGCCTCTGCCGTTGTTGCCGCAGCGGCTCTTTGCAGAGCCGCCCGGTTGGGTCCGCGAAGTGGACATTGTCGTCATCGGATCGGGGATCGCAGGTTTGACTGCCGCGCTGGAATGCCGTGACCTCGGAACGATCATGGTCGTGACCAAGGATGAGGTTTCCGCCGGCTCGACCCACTGGGCGCAGGGCGGGATCGCTTGGGTCCAGGCCGAGGGCGACACGGTTCAGCAGCATATTGACGACACCCTGGTCGCAGGCGCTGGCCTGTGCATCGAAGAGGCCGTGCGAGTGCTAGTCATCGAAGGTCCTGATGAAGTGGCCAAGCTGATCAATCGAGGCGCCGAGTTCGATCGTGACCTTGCCGGTCAGTTGGAGCTCACTCGCGAGGGCGGCCATATGCGCAATCGCATTGCGCACGCCGGGGGTGACGCCACGGGCGCGGAGATCGAACGCGCTCTGATAGCCGCGGTCACCGCGGATCAGGGGATCGAGATCGTGGAGCATGCGCTGGTCCTTGATCTCATTCCGGCCCAAGTCGAGCCGGGCGAGAAACCTGCGGTGGCTGGGGTGACGCTGCACGTCCTCGGGGAGGGCACCCGGGGCGGCGTCGGTGCGGTACACGCGCGTGCGGTGGTGTTGGCGACCGGCGGTATCGGCCAGATTTACGCCGTAACCACTAACCCCACCGTCTCCACCGGCGATGGCGTCGCGGCCGCCCTCCGCGCGGGAGCTCGGCTGCGCGACATCGAATTCATCCAATTCCATCCGACCGTCCTCTATCTCGGTCCGGGTGCGCGTGGCCAGCTGCCACTGGTCAGCGAGGCGGTACGCGGCGAAGGCGGTCTGCTGCTCAACTCACGCGGCGAGCGCTTTATGGTCGGAAAGCATGAACTAGCCGAGCTGGCACCGCGCGACGTGGTCGCCAAACAGATCATGAAAGAGATGGCTGCGGCCGGTGTTGATCATGTCTACGTCGACGGCCGCATGTTGGGGGAGGAAACCTGGCGGATCCGGTTCCCCACGATCTGGCACAGTTGCCGCCGAGCCGGCATCAACCCGGCAACCGATCTGATACCAGTGGCGCCGGCGTGTCATTACTTCTGTGGAGGCGTTGAAACCGACCTCGATGGTGCGACGAACCTCGTTGGCCTGTACGCCTGCGGCGAGGTGGCATCCTCCGGCGTACACGGGGCCAACAGGCTGGCGTCAAATTCTCTGCTCGAAGGGCTGGTCTTTGCTCGCCGAATCGCCGTAAAGCTGCAAGCCGAGCCGCCACCGCGTCGACCTCCGGCACAAGATCATCGGCAACCGGGCCTGATCCATCGATCAGTGGTTCCCGCTATGCAGCAAGCCATGAGCCGCTACGCGGGTGGGCTGCGCGATGCCGCCGGGCTTGATCGCTGCGCGGGCGAATTGCTGAAGCTGGCAGCACAGAGCGCAGCCGAGCCCGGCCTGGAGTCGTGGGAGGCCAGCAACATGATGATGGTGGCCACCGCGATCGTCACATCCGCTCGACTCCGAGAGGAATCGCGAGGAGCGCATTGGCGCGATGACTTCGAGGGCCGCCGCGAGGAGTGGCATGGCCACCTCATTGCTGAACATGATGCTCAGCTGGGCTTGCGGCATCGTTTTGTGCCGGCCCAGGCAACACCTGTTGATGGGCAAGCAAGCCGTTGATGATC
>DATDKX010000217.1:0-11058 GCA_036519615.1 Propionibacteriaceae bacterium | reverse complement strand
GACTCAAAGCCCTAGCTGGCAGACACCCAAACCACAGGGCGGATTTCTCCCATGTCACCGTCAGCTGCATCCCGGTAACCGTTCCTTGTGTGCAGCTCAAAGGGCAGCCTGTTCATAACGGCGGATGCGCGTATGTCGGTCCTCGTGGGGGCACACGCCCGGGAGTTGACGTCGTGACCAGCGGAGGATCTGAACGCCCGGCCGTCGGCGGATTTGACGCGGTCGGGCACGTACCGGCGATCAGGCTTAGAACTTATCTCCGGTGCGCCAGGCCATCTCCTGCAGCGTCAGAGTGTTGCCATCGGGGTCGGCCGGCCATGCGTACTTGACTCCTCCGCCCACATCCTCCACGGCGCCGACCTCAACGCCGCGGCCGGCCAGCTCAGCGCGGGTCTGCTCGATGTCGGCCACCACCAGGTGCAGGCCCTTGATCGTGCCGGGTGCCATCTCGTCGTAGGCCGGCAATCCGGTGCCCATGCCGATCGAGCAGGCCGAGCCTGCTGGCGTCAGCTGCACGACCCGAACGCCCGCCACCGGCTGCACGTCGACGTCTTCAACAAAACCGAGCCGTTCGACGTAGAACGCCTTCGCGCGGTCGACATCGGTGACTGGATAGGCACCAGCTCGAGCTTCATCTCCATCAGGTCTCCTTTGGTTCGAGGTAGTTAGGCCCCGGCTTCTCGTTGTTTCGTTTAGAGGGTGCAAGAAGGCGCAACTAACCGCTGCAGGTTGGATCTGCGCCCGCCTACAGCGCCCCGGCTCACGCGCCGGTGGGAAGCAGTGTCGCAGCTGTCGGTCCAAGCCGCCCAGCAGGGATCCCTTGTTGACGTGCCAAGTGTCCGCTAGCCGGTCGGCTTGCGACAAGAGCGCTGAGGCGTACGTCGGAGGCGGCGCGTCCACACAATTACCCGCATCCTGGCCGGGGAACTTGAAGGTTTCTCCCGATGCAGCAAGCCCGACTGCTGCTTAGCGTCGTGATCGACGAGTTCGCAGGCAGGCGGGAGGCGACGATGAGCAGTCGGCGCGAGGTCGAGGAACGTGATGGCCGCTCCGCGGACCACAACACGCGAGAACGGATGCTGGCCGAACTGCCGGTCACCGAGCGACGGCTGCAGCTGGCCGGCATCTCCTCCGCCGTGCTGGAAGGCGGAGACGGACCGCCGGTACTTCTGCTGCATGGCCCAGGAGAGTTCGCGGCTCTGTGGGGACGAGTGATCCCAGACCTGGTGACCACACATCGGGTGGTCGCGCCTGACCTGCCGGGCCACGGTGCCACCGGCTTACCAGACGGCCCGCTAGACCACGACCGCGTGCGCACATGGATCGGCGAGCTGATCGAGCGAACCTGCGCGTCGCCACCTGCACTGGTGGGGCATCTCCTTGGAGGCGCGATCGCGGCCCGGTTCGCCAGCGAGCGGCGCGACCAGCTCAGCCGGCTGGTTCTTGTCGACAGCTTCGGTCTGAGCTGGAATCGGACTTCGCCCAGGTTCGCGCTGCCTTTTGTTGGTCTATACAGCCCGGCCAACAGAACAGACACGGCATCGCTTCCTGGCGCAGTGCTTCGTCGATTTCGACGGCCTGCGCGGGCAGCTGGGCGAGCGCTTCGAGCCGATCGGTGAGTATGCCCTCGAGTGGGCGCGCACGAAGACCGCGAAGGCGGCTCTCAGGAGCCTCATGCCGGCGTATGGAATCCGGCCCATCGCACGGGATGTCCTCATGCGGATCGCGGTGCCTACGACCTTGATCTGGGGGCGCCATGACCTCCAGACCCGGCTCAGTGTGGCCGAGGCCGCGAGCGCGCGGTACGGCTGGCCACTGCATGTGATCGAGGGCGCGCGCGATGATCCCTTCTTCGAACAGCCCGAAGCGGCCCTGCATGCCCTCCGTGCCGCGCTCGGCAACTTCTGACTTGCCTCTCGCCAGAGCCAACGGTCGGTGGAGGCAGCGTACAGTCGGGCCCTAGGTGTGCGAGGCATGGTGCGTGCTGCAAGCTGTTCCAGGCCGGCAGGTGTGAGTCCTGTCCTGTAGGCGCCGGAGCGTCGGTTAGCAGGCCCCGGTTCGTTGGAGAGGCCAGCGGGGTGTCAAATGTCCTTTTCTGCAGGAAGTAAGAGCGCGGGCCGTAGCGTGAATGGCATCGGCGTTGAACCGGCAAGGGGATGCCGCGGCCAGGCGGACCGTCCCAACGGACCGGCCGGCGCATGGTGTTAAGGGGCCGCTGTCCCATGAAGCGTTCGTCCCGGGCGTGCCTTTCAACGTCCGATAGCGGGTCCGCTACGGGCACGGCGGTCCGGCCGACAGTGGTCCACTTCGGCACCCAACATCAGCCTTTATGCTCAAGATTCCGTCGGACTTGTATGAGGCGACTTCGAGCTCGTCAACAGCAGCGATCCTTTCGAGTCTCGTTGTCCGTCCATCCGCTGATCAATCGGCAGAGTGAGGAAGACCGGAATCTCAGGTTTGCCAGCGAGGGCAGGGTGGCTTATCGCGGAATTGTTGTGCACCGGTAGCGATGAAGAAGGTGTGCGCTGCTCCTCGTCCCGCCTTCGCGAGATGCTGCCAGCTCTCCTAACTGCTGCGGCAGCTATCGATGCCGAACTCGGCAACTCGCCGCGCCGGGAGGCGGATGACTAGCGCTGGGGCTCCTGGCCCAACGGCGCCATGCCGCCGACCATCTTGGCGAACTGCTCGGTGAAGTCTGCCTGTGCCTTCATCATCGAGGCGAACCAATCCATCTGGCTCGCCTGCGGAGACGATGCAAGCGTGCGCTGCTGGTCAGCGACCGCCTGCAGCCAGTCGACGTAGTGCTGTAAGGCATCCTGACCAATCTTGGTCGCGGTTTCGACGATCTGCTCATTGAGGGCTCGGGCCTGCTCGCCGAACTGTTCTGGTGACATGGGACCACCGGGCTCGTCCTCTTGCTTTGACTTCTTCGCCTGGGCCATTTCTAACTCCTGTCTTGAATCGGTTGATACTCGGTAGATCGACGCAGAGATGTGGTGTTTCTCTGACTATGGCAGCCACAGAAGCGGAGCACTAGCTCCGCGACGCACGCTGGCTTGGGGTTGTCCTGCGGCTCGACCGTGGCTGATGGCAAGCAAGCACGTCCCTTTGGAGAGAAGCTAACCCGTACGTGCCCTTCTCTGTACCGGCCTAGCACTGAAGCCCTGGCACCGACAAGCTGTCGGATTACTATCCGCATTGCTGGGGGTCGGACGCAATTCGGGACAAATTGCTGCGCTCAAAACCTGAAAGTACGCATGTTACTCCGGAGTAGACAGCGGAAATTTCTTGAGTACTATGCCCCTTACCCAGCAAACTCAAAACGGGGACGGAAACAAATGGCAAGCAGGACAATCGTTCTTCTCGAGGACGATGTTGATGGCTCAGAGGCCGACGAGACCATTGAATTTGGCATCGATGGCACCACTTATGCCATCGACCTCAGCGACTCCAACGCCAAGAAGCTCCGTGGTGCTCTCGACGGCTACATCAGCAAGGCGCGGAAGGTGAGCGGGAAGCGCTCGATGAGCCGGAAGGCCAGCTATGGCGTCGACCTTAAAGCGGTTCGTGCCTGGGCTGCCTCCCATGGCATCGAGCTCTCCAGCCGCGGCCGTGTGCCTACGTCGGTACTCCAGCAGTACCGGAGCGCCGGCAACTGAAGCTACCTAAACCAAAGAACCGCCCCGTCTGCTGGGCGGTTTCTTCAGTTTCTCTGCTTATTTGTTGCAGCACTGGAGACTGCTTCGTCCCGATCATGGGCTTCCACCAATGCCGCCGATCGAGCGTCCGTAGGACCGTCGACTTGCGACACAGTCCTCGTGAGGCGCAGTGATCTGACGCCGTGTTCCGGGCCCGGCGGTGATCGACTAGCAGCAGCCTCGCCCGTCCCCAGCCGCCTGGGAAAGCGATCAGGCGCTGCCAATCACAGGCCCAAGATCTTCCGCACGTACCGGTTTGCCCCCGATCACAAGCTCATCAACCTCGAGGCGGCCAACGCTCAGCTTCTTAGCTGCGGCGTTGCCGACTCTTAGACGACCCACGGCCATCGCCTATCGCAAATGCGCCAATGGCTGCCGCGCCAGCGGCAAATGCGCCCGTGGCCAGCGCCCGCAACGCCACACCGCCGGCGGCGATGCCCTTGACAGCGATGCCTTTGACGTTGACGGCTGGCAAATCTGCGACTGCGCCTTCTCTGCGATGCATGACGTCTTCCGGCCCATAATGTCCTTCCTCTGCCTCGGCCTGTCTTTCGATGATCTTGCAAGCTGGGCGCGGCCGGTAGCAAGTGGCGAGAGTCGGGGACCGCTGGATCTTGTGCCTTGGCCGGCCACCTCCCTGTGTGCCCGAAGTGGGAAAGAGGTGTTCAGGGCTCATGCCGATCGTCTGTTCCATCAGACGACAGCGGCGTTCAATTTGCAGACCCTGCCTGAAGCGGTGAGGACCGGAAGACAGACGTTCTCAACCGCGCATGGCACCGACTTCTGGAGCTATCTGGCCGGCCATCCGCTGGATCAGGCTGACTTCGACCAGGCGATGCCGCCGGGTCCATCGAGCGCGCCCGTGCTGTTCTTGCCACATGCACCTTCGACGGAGTTGAGACCATTGTCGATGTCGGAGGCGGCACCGAACGGCGGGCTGAGGGTGTTGGACGCCCGGCGGAGCTGCTGCGCCGCGATCTCACGGCCTCCGGCCTCGTCGAATGGATACGTGCCATAGAGCATGCGATCTTCCGTTACCCAGGCCTCGACTGCCGCGGCCAGGTCCTGAAAGTCCCTCGATCAGCTCTATGACTACAGACGTGGTCCCCGGCAGTGGGCTGTGTGTAACGCCACCACCAGTCGCGACGGCCCCGATTGCCTTCGGGTCCGGTGTCGAGCTCACGATGGTCGCGGTGAGAAGGGATCAAGATGATTGATCGGCAGCTGCTGGGATGATCATCCCGCCGAGCGAGACACCCCAGGTTTGGGCCCCCTCGATGCCGTGGGCGTCCAGGACGCCGACGGTGTCCTCAACCAGATCCACCGCAATGTACGGCGGAGCATACGGGTGTGGCTCGTCGAGGCTCCGGTGTCGCGGTGGTCTACAGCGGGCCCACGGCTTCGAGAACCCACGCGCCTCTTACCGGCCGCCTCGAGTATGAGACGGTGTGAATAAATGGCGGCCGAGGAATTCACAGAACAAGTCCGCGCCGTGCTAACTGGGGAGAGTCCCTGGCTAGCCAAACAGCGGCGGACGTTCAAACGAATCCCGTCGCCTCCACGCTGCAAGTTGTGCGCAGCCCCGTTCGCCGGGCTGGGTGGCCTCGTCTTCAGGAACGCGGGGTTCCGGCAATCCTCCGGCAATCCAGCTCTCTGCACAAGATGCATAACCGACCTTCGCAAACGCCAGTTGACGGGCGTGGAGATCCCGATCACCCTGCTGTTCTCCGATATCCGCGGCTCGACAGCCATGGGAGAACGAATGCGCCCGGCCGACTTCCACGCATTCCTCGACCGCTTCTATCGATTGGCATCGGATTCGATCGTTGCCCATGACGGCATCGTTGACAAAGTCGTGGGCGATGAGGTTATCGGGCTCTTCTTCGGCGGAATCACCGGGCCGCGCCACGCGGCAGCAGCAGTAGCGGCCGCAATCGACCTCGCCAAGCGAGCGGCACGAGCCAGCACCACGCCGGCGGTGGCCATCCCAGTAGGAACGGCCGTCCATACCGGCGAGGCATTCGTTGGCGCGACCGGGCTTGGCACCACTGTCGACGACTTCACTGCGCTCGGTGATGCCGTCAACATCACCGCCCGACTCGCATCGGCTGCGGCTGCAGGCGAGGTGATCGTCAGTGTGGCAACCGCCGAGGCGGCAGGCATGACCACCGATCGACTCGAGCGACGCACCGTGGCGATCCGGGGGCGCATCGAGCCGATCGAGGTGATCGTTCTCCGCCGGCCAAACCGAAACGTGTCACCAAACGAGCACTCTGCCTGAAGGCACCCCGAACAATGTCCCAAACGAGGCATCACAGTGAAGCGAACAGGCCCCGCCATCGGGGGCGCCGCTGACCCCTGAGGTCAAGATCGGCCAGCCGTACGGCCACCGTCTATCGCAGGTCGCCATGAAGCTGGGAGCAACCACGGACCAGCGGGGCACACACTTCGCCGTGTTTTGCGAGTCGGGCGAGGCGGTGGAGCTGTGCCTGCTCGACTCGGCCGGTCAGGAGCAGCGGCTGGCCATGTCCAAGCTCACCGAGCACATATGGAACCGCTATGTGCCCGGCGTCGGGGCGGGTCAGCGCTACGGCTACCGGGTGCATGGGCTGTACCGGCCGGCGTCCGGACACCGCTTCAACCCGGCCAAGCTGCTGCTCGATCCGTATGCCAAGGCGATCGAGGGGGTCGTGGACTGGGATGAGTCGGTGAACGGCCAGCGGATCGGCGCGGACGACACCGTGCCCGGCGGCCGCGATTCCGCACCGCACGTGCCCCGCTCGGTGGTCATCGACGACACCTTCGACTGGGGCGACGACCGGCACCCAGAGGTGCGCTGGTCGGACACGGTCCTCTACGACGCGCACGTGCGCGGTCTCACGAAGCAGCACCCGGACCTCCCGCCTCACCGAGATAGTCGAGCACCTCTTGTGCAGTGCGGGGCGGATCTGCCGCCAACTCCTCATACGTCACCTTGCAAGGCACGATGCTGTGGGCGGCGAACCAGACTGTCCAGTCCGCCTCGGATCTCTCGATCGTTGCGACAAGCCGACCAAATCAGCTCTTCGTCGTAATGAGGATCCTGACCTCCGGGGCGACGGCCTCGCCCGGATGCCAGAAATGGGTTTGCAGTGACTTTGCCCACGACACCGCCTGGGCCACGACATCACATCGCCGCAGGTGAACGAATCTGAGTCGACCCAACTGGCCGCTCAACAGGTCCATATCCGTCACCGCTGGTCTAGATGCGGCGGCGGCAAGGCCACTGATCAGTTCCTGCAGCGTCTCCGCCATGATCCTCCCGCCAAACACACCGTTCGAAGTCTTGCCGGCGGTTAGCGCCGCGCGAACGAAAGCTTCGTCGATTTGTCCATCACGTGGTCGGGCTATACGCCAGTCGTCGGCGTACCCACTCAGACCCTCACGATTAAAGTAGGAAGCTGGGTGGCCAGCAACCCCAGACGACTCCAGCAGACCGCACAGCAGGTACTTCCCGACCGGAGCGTCGCGCAGATCAGGCATGAGTCGAAATCTGGGCGTGTCACAGTGGAAGACGGTAACCAAGCGTTGATCTGGGACCAACCGAATTCCCGCACGTCGGTCCGCTTGCGGCGAAGTGTCCATGCAGCCTGCCGGTGTTCTTGGAGCACTTCTCTAGATTCCCGGCTCACAGTCCGCCGGCGGCACAGGCGTAGCGACAATCTGCGCGGCGAATTCAGAGATCCGCTCGAAGAGCCTTCCACAGCTGACACGTCATTGAGTGGCGAGCCGGGGTACGGGTTCGCTGTACTCGACATGAGCCCGCCGGGGCGGGGTTCGCCGGCGGCTAGTTCACCCCTGTGGATTCGCGAGATGTGCGAATGGCCGCTCCGGTTCTGGTGGCATGGGTCGCATTCGCTCGATAGTCCGGCACACCGTCGATGGGCCGACGCCGAAGAGTTCGGCCAGCTCGGCTTGGGTGTAGGTGCCGAGATCGTGCAGCCCAAGCAGGTGCTTGGCCTGGTTCGGCTTCAGCTTCGGCTGCTTGCCTCGCAGCCGTCCTTTCGCCTTAGCGATCTTCATGCCCTCCCGGGTGCGCATCCTGATCAGGTCGGCCTCAAACTCGGCGACCATTGCAAGCACGTTGAACAGCAGCCGTCCTACCGGGTCTGTCGGATCATGGATTGAGCCGCCGAGACTGAGCTTGACGTTTCTCTTCGTGAGCTCGTCGAGAATGTCGCGTGCATCAGGCAGGGATCGGGCCAGCCGGTCCAACTTGGTCACCACCAAGGTGTCGCCGGCTCGGCAGGCGGCCAGCGCCAGTTGCAGACCGGGTCGGTCCCGATTCGTGCCGGTCAAGCCATGGTCGACGTAGATTCGATCGTCACCGACACCGAGTGCGTGCAGGCCGTTGCGCTGGGACGTGAGATCTTGTTGCTCTGTTGATACGCGTGCGTATCCCACCAAGAGTTCGTTCATCCACCTGCGATGACGCTGACAGACGACGCCCGTCAAGTTCTCCGATGCGATGGCCCGCAAGCGGGTCCCTTGGCGGGCAACGGTCCCTTGGCGGGCGCGGCTGCGTCTAAAGCAAAGCTAGGCGCATGATCGGTCGCTCCGGTGACCGTCGAGCGACCTCAGTGAAGCCCGCGGCTCTGAATGTGGAGACGTAACCGGTAGCGGTACTGCTGGGTGAGACTTCTCCGTCCAACGGATATGCCTCGACAGCCGGAGCGCCGGCGGAGCGGGCGTAGCTGACGGCGGCCGAGATGAGTCGTGCGGTGATACCTTGCCGGCGGTGCCCCTTGCGGACATAGAAGCAGGCGATCACCCACACGGGGACCTCGTCAACGCGGCGAATCCTCCATGACTGCTCGATGGCGGGGACCTCATGATGAGGGGTGATGCGACACCACCCGATCGCGAGCTCGTCGCGAAAGGCGAGCAGCCCCGGCGGTGGACCGTTCTTGACCAGCTTGTGTAGGTCGTAGCGGTTGCGCTGCGGCGTTCGCTTGCGATAGGCCGAGCCGATCTGGGGTGCCATGCACCAGCACCGGCTGGCTGGGCCGCCTTGGTCCAGCAGGTCGCTGAATGCGGTCCACAGCTCGGCAGTCAACGGCTCGATGCGCAGGTCATCTTGGTCGGACAATGGCACTCTTCACAGGTAAGCACAGGGCACCACACAATGGACTCGTACATCCGCCCTCGCACAATGCTGTCAGGTACTGAGCCCGATCAGCCTTTTCGTAAGGCGGTCCGCTTGCGGTGATCGACCGAACATCCGGGCCAGGCCGTCTGGAGAGCGGCCAAGCTCGACCACGCCGCCGGCGGGTCCATACGGTGCTATGGTCACCCGGCGGCGGCCGCGTCGATCTCGACGAGCCTGGTGATACACCACAGTCTCGAACCCTTCCGGCCCCAGTGCGTTGGAAATGCGGCCCTGCTGGCTTGCGCTTGGGCGGGCTTGAGAGGGTAAATTTCGACCCACACGCGCGCACCACGAGGCCCCTACGGAGAACGCCCTTGTCGTCCAACACCGCCTTGTCTCGCCGCATTCACAGTGCCCGTAACAGGCGCGTCCTCCTTAATCTAACCGTGGTCCCCGTTCTCGGACTCGTCCTCGCTTTTTCGGCTTGCGGGTCCTCTTCACCGAACTCAAGCGACACTCCAAGCAGCAGCCCCACGACCAGCTCGAAGGGCCCAAATACCAAGGCCGACTGCTCCTCGCAGGCGATCCTGTCGGCCCTGCCGGGCGGTGCGACCATGCACGAGTTCACCTGCGCAAAGGTCGGCGACACCGAGTGGGCGGCTGCGCGTGTTAGCCCGGGCGACACTGTCTTTTTCTTGCAGTGGAACGGAACCAAATGGAACGCCGAGGACTCCCAGAGCATCTGCGGCACCGCATCGGCGGGCCTGCCCCAGTCGCTCCTGTCCTACTGCAAGGCGGCTCCGTCCTCGTCTCCCACGTCAACGTCGCCGCAGACGCCGGCTACCGCGGCTTGCACGTCCGAGGCGATTCTTGCTGCGCTCCCGGCCGGTGCCACGATGCAGAAGTTCACCTGCGCCGACGTCGGTGGCAAGTTGTGGGCCGCTGCGCGTGTTAACCCGGGCGATACTGTCTTCTTCTTGCAGTGGAACGGAACCAAATGGAACGCCGAGGACTCCCAGAGCATCTGCGGCACCGCATCGGCGGGCCTGCCCCAGTCGCTCCTGTCCTACTGCAAGGCGGCCCCGTCCTCGTCGCCGACGACGCCGGCCACCGCGGCTTGCACGTCCGAGGCGATTCTTGCCGCGCTCCCGGTCGGCGCCACGATGCAGGAGTTCACCTGCGCCGACGTCGGTGGCAAGTTGTGGGCCGCTGCGCGTGTTAGCCCGGGCGATACTGTCTTCTTCTTGCGGTGGAACGGCACCAAATGGAACGCCCAGGACTCCCAGAGCATCTGCGGCACCGCATCGGCGGGCCTGCCCCAGTCGCTCCTGTCCTACTGCAAGTAGCCCTGGTGAGCGGATGGTCCTCCGACAACGCCCGATCCGCTCGGCTTTTCGAAGCCCAACAAACGCTCACGTGTTGCGACCACCGTTAGAACCTGCCGACGCACTGGCCGAGGTGCAGCGAAAAATGGGCGACGCGTGGGATAAATAGCCTCCTTCGCTGTAGTAGCCAACGCAGGCAGACAGTGTCCGGGTGGGGCTGATGGCACCTGGCATGCAGAGCAAACCGAGGATGCGCTCGCTTTCTCGGCGACAGTGCGCCCAGTAGGGCCAGTCTGGTGCAGTCGATCACCTTCCTGCAGACGTGGACGACGTGCTGTTCCACGCGCTCGCCCGTTGCACCCCCACGAGTGACACAGCGTTCCCATTAATGCGTCTCGCTAACGGGGCGGCCTACCGGACGACGACCGCACATCAGCGTTGCTGATTCTTGCCAGCGGTGTGGACCCAAACCTTGCAGCATCTGCGACCGTGTGGTGCTCTCGAGCAACGATCCGCAGCCTCATGATCAGGCCCAGGGAGGGGGTCAGGACGGCCGGAGGATTGGTGTTGTCTCATGCGATTGGTCCTTAGGCTGGCGGCATGCAGACAGAGATCAGTTCGGGCCCCGCATTCGCCTTCGGTGAGATCAAGCTGGCCCCCGGCAGCAGTGTTCGCGTCGAGGCCGGCGCGATGGCGATGACCCGCGGTGACGTGGCGATGACCACGTCCACGCGAGGAGGTTTCCTCAAAGGGTTGCGGCGCTCATTGGGCGGTGAAAGCTTCTTCGTCAACGACTTCACCTCACAGGCGGGCGGCCTCGTAGCGGTGGCTGCGCCGCTGCCCGGTGACATGACGCACATCCCTCTCACGGGTGGGACGCTCCTGGTACAGTCCGGGTCCTGGGTGG
>DATDKX010000216.1:0-4852 GCA_036519615.1 Propionibacteriaceae bacterium | reverse complement strand
GGCTCGCCCCTTGCGCTTCGCCCAGTCGGCGCCCCCCAGCCTGTCCAGACTGGGGTTCTCTCCACCAACGTATCGAGTTACTTGATCAAGAGAGTCCATCGGGACATAGAGCCGGTCACCTGGCTGGCCGCGCCTGGACGGAGCGTACTCAATCACCAAGTACTCCCGGGTCGCTCCGGCTACGGTTCGCTGTGACATTTCGACATAGCGGCCGACTCCGTGTTGGCCGTGGACGACCGGATCGCCAGAGACCAGCTCGAGCGGGTCGATCTGGTTCTTGCGTCGTGCCGGCATTTTCCGGCTGGCCTTGTCAGGGACTCGCTGACCAGAGAGATCAGAAGCTGTGAAGAGCGCCAGCCGGATGCTGTCGGCGACGAAACCGTGACTGAGCTGGCCGGTGATCACGGTAGCCAGACTCGTCGGTGGTGGCTCGTCTAGCGCCGACGGGCTACGCACAGGCACCGCATGTTCACCGAGGACCTCCACGATGCGGTCCGCGGTGCCCCGACCCTCGGCCGTTACGACGACGCGCCAGCCGTCACCGACTCGCTTGGTGATCTCATTGACTGCCCCCTCGGTATCACCCCGGTAGGTCTCGCCGACCTGTCCTGGCACTGTTCTGGAGTCCACACCAGGCGCGGTGACCCGATCGGAGAGATCGATGATCTCCCCGTCCTCGGTCCGAATCGGAATGCCGCGACGTCCATCCGCCATGGAGTCCTGCACCGGACCGGCGCTGAACGGCGATAGCGTCCACCAGGCCATTCCCCGGGCGAGTGCAGCAGCACGGACCTCAGCGAGCGGCTGGTAGGAGGATGCGCCGAGATCGATGGGCGCCTTGCCTCCACCCGCGGCCGCCGCCCAGGAGGCGTGCAGGAACTCCTCGCTCGTCTTGACCAGTTCGATTGCCCGACCGCGTACGAGTTCGGGATCGCTGATCAGCACATGGGTGTCGGGCGGCAGTAGGTCGATCAGCAGCTCCATGCCGTCCACGAGGGCCGGCGAAAGGGCTTCCATGCCGTCAACCGGATGGCCTTGCACGATCTTGTCCAGGATCTCGATGAGCTCGGGATGTTGCTCGGCGAGCGTGGCCGCGCGGGCGCGTACCTCCTCGGTTAGCAGCAGCTCGCGGCAGGGCGATGCGGTGATTTCAGTCAGCGCGATGTCGCTCGACCTTTGGTCGGCGACGGAGAAGTAGCGAATCTCTTCGACGGTGTCGCCAAAGAAGTCGATGCGCACGGGGTGCTCTTCAGTTGGTGAAAAGACATCGACGATGCCACCGCGTACCGCAAACTCTCCCCGGCGCTCGACCAAATCGACCCGGGTGTACGCCGCACCAACCAAAGCGGCCGTGAGGTCAGTGAGGTCCGCCTCGTCGCCGACTGCAAGCCGTATCGGCGTCATCTCCCCCAGCCCCTTCACTTGGGGCTGGAGAACGCTGCGTACTGGCGCAACCACGATCCGCGGCGCCGGAAGCTGACCGTTACCGGCAAGTCGCCGGAGCACCTCAAGCCGCCGGCCGACCGTATCGGAGCGAGGGCTCAGCCGCTCGTGCGGCAATGTCTCCCACGCTGGGTAATACGCCACAGCATCCTCGCCGACCACCGACTGCAACGCGGCGGTCAACTCCTCTGCCTCGCGAAAAGTCGAGGCCACCAGAAGCACCGGACGACCGGCGCCGCCACGCTCGGGCTCGCTGCTCAATGCGGCAGCGATCAGCGGCCGCATGGGAGCGGGGGCAGTGACGTCGAGCACGGCCTGTCGCCGAGCGCGCGCATCAGCGATGGTCTCGGCGACGGTGGGTTCAGTGCAGAAAAGATCAACGAGTCCCGTGAGGGTCACCCAGAGAGGCTACCGGCTCCGCAACCGCTGATCGACCGCGATTTTGCTTCTCCCTACTGTCGACCCAGCAGCCCTAGCATCAGTCCATGGTGAACGAGCTCGGCGGGGCCGTCGTCGTGGACTTCCCTCTCCGCGGCGAACGATGGGTAGCGGTCAATACGCCCGGCGACCACATCCCGAGCCACGGCACCGACATGTTGGGGCAACGTTTCGCCTACGACCTGCTCATGGTCGACACGCGCCGCGGTCTGCGCTACCACCCAGCTGGGATCCTCCGCGGGTTCTTGATCGGAGTACGGACTCGCGACTGCTACGCCTGGGGAGCCGCGATCCACGCACCTTTCGACGGCGAGATCGTGCAAGCCGCCGATGGCATCTCCGAGAGAAGCTGGATCCATCCGCTGCTCGAGCCGGTCCTCGCCTTCAAGAACGCCGTAACGTTCAGGCCGGCTCGATTGCCGCTGGTCCTCGGCAATCACGTGATCATGCGGAGTGGCGAGGTCTTTGCCGGCTTCGCACATCTGGTGCCCGGCTCAGTCGCGGTCAAGCCAGGCCAGATCGTACGAAGCGGCGATGTGCTCGGTCGCGTGGGCCATACAGGCAACTCGACGGCGCCGCACTTGCACTTCCAACTGATGGATTCAGCTGACCTGATGAGAGCCAAGGGAGTGCCATGTGCCTTCCGGAGCTATGAGGTGATGCGAAACGGCGGCTGGGAGAGGGTTGAGAACGGTGTGCCTCGCAAGGTGGATCGAATCCGCTACCTAGGCGTCACCTAACGCTTCCTCAGGGCAGTCGGGCGAACGCGCGCACCGGAAATGTCCCGAACTGTCGAACCTTAGGTGGCACCGCCGTGAAACGGGCACCTGTTGGCGGTACGGCAGCCAAATTGGTGAGGTGTTCGACGACGTGTACACCCGCCGCAAGGAACTGCGAATGCGCGGGACGCTCGCGGCTGGTCTCTGCATCGTCAATGTTGATCGAGTCGATGCCGACCAGCACAGCGCCCGCCTGGATCAGATACGCGGCTGCTTCGCCTGTCAGATACGGGGCTCCTTTGGCGTACGCCGGCGTACCAAAGTGCCGATCCCAGCCGGTGTGGAGCAGCACGGCCGCACCGGTGACGTCGCGGTCATAGAAGGCCGTCGCTGGAATCCTCCGCTCGGTCGAATCCGTCAGCCGGAAGAGCTCGAGTGGCAGATCCACTAGCGTTTCGAGCTCAAGATCGGCAAGATCCGCACCATCGGCGTAACGGTGATATGGGGTGTCCAGGTAAGTGCCGGTGTTGCTCGCCAAGGTGATGACGTCGATTTCAAACTCCGTGCCCTCCGCGTAGTGGGACCGCGATTCTTCCCTTGTCAGGTGCGGCCGAATGGCGGGCTCTGGAATGCCTGGACAGGTAACCAGGCCGGCAGAGATGGTATGGCTCAGGTCTACGAGCTGGCCGCGTGAGTTGGGCGCTGATGCCGCAGCGATACCACGGGAACCCTTATGGGCTTCCTCGATGATCTGGAGCGACCGGAGCTGCACGCTGTCGACCAGAGCCAGGCCGAGGTGCCGTACGAAGAGCTGCGCGATCTGTTCGCTCGACAGATCAGGGACTGGTAGATCGAGCCGGAAGCCCTCTGCAGTAAGTCGACCACCGTTGGTGAACTCAACCTCAGCGTCGAAACTGGCCCGATACTCGGTCACAGTCGAGGAGTCTAAAGAGTGGAGATGCGGCTGCGACGGTCGCTAACTGTTGAATACGTTCTGGGTTCTGTCGAGCCCTACCGCAACAAGTGATTCCACTGCATCCGCGGCGCGACCGATCTCAACCTCAATGTCCTCACGCGCGCTGGCCGGGATGTCGCTGAGCAGAAAATCGGCTGGATCCTGGCGGCCGGGTGGCCGGCCAACGCCGATGCGTACCCGATAGAAATCTCCTGTACCGAGGGCGGCCCGGATCGACCTCAGGCCGTTGTGACCGTTGTCCCCACCGCCGAACTTGAGCCGCAGCTGGCCTACATCGATATCGAGCTCATCGTGCACAACGATCATCTGCGGGGGCTTGAGCTTGTAGTAGGCAAGCAACCGCGTGACCGCCCAGCCTGTCTCGTTCATGAAGGTGCGTGACTTGGCCAAGATCAGCCGCGGGCCATCACCTCCAGGAGGTCCGATTCTGCCGTCTGCGACCTCGGCTCGTATGCCGCGTACGGCCCGGAACCGTAGCTGCATGCGCCGCGCCAGCTCCTCGACCACCCGGTAGCCGATGTTGTGCCGGTGCGATGCAAAGGCGGGACCTGGATTGCCGAGGCCAACGACCAGCCATGAGGTCATGGCATCCGCAGCTGGCAGCTAGGCGGTCTCGGACTCGGCAGGCGCCTCGTCCGAGGTCGGCTCGGCGGTCGCAGCCATAGTGGGCTCGATGCCAGCCTCGGCCTCGGCCTCGGCCAGCTCGGCCTCCATGGCCTCGACAGTCGGCGCGTTGGTGACATTGACGATCAACGTCTCCGGATCAAGATCAACCAGCGACGATCCCGCCGGAAGCTGAAGATCACGAGCCAGGATCTGGGTACCGGGCGGCAGATCGTGCACGGAAACCACGATCTCCTCCGGGATGTGAGTGGCCTCAGCCTCCACCGGAACGCTGTTGTGATCAACAACGATCAAGGTGTCCGGGGCGGCCTCGCCCTCGACGTGCACACGCACGTCAACGGTCACCTTCTCACCGCGGCGGACAATAACCAGATCAACGTGTTCGATGGTGTGCTTCAGCGGGTCGCGCTGAACCTGTTTGGGCAATGCGAGTTGCGAGCTGCCATTGACCTCGATCGACAACAGCGCGTTTGCCGTACGCAACGCCAGCAAGGTCTCGTGACCGGGCAGAGAAATGTGAATCGGGGCCGTGCCGTGGCCGTACAACACGGCGGGCACTTTGTGTGCGCGACGGATCCGGCGGGCAGCGCCCTTACCGAACTCCGTACGCAGTTCGGCTGTGAGCTTTACCTCGGGCACGAAACGAACTCCT
>DATDKX010000215.1:0-19488 GCA_036519615.1 Propionibacteriaceae bacterium | reverse complement strand
CCTAAGGGCACGGGCAAGCTGCTGGCCATTTTCGGTAAGTGGCAGGTCGGTAATCGAGGTGTGACGGCCGGACCGACTCCATTCGGTCTCGCCATGGCGTACCAAGAACAGACGTGTCGGCATGCGGCTTACCGTACCGCTCCCGCCACCTTCTTCTGACGAGTCGGCTGATCAGGCGAGTGTCACAATGGCACGTGTGAGCGATCGCCAACCGCAGTTGCCAAACCGCCAGATCCCTTTCTCGGATGCCTTCAAGAAGTTCATCGTTGAGGGATGGGCGCCGCACCCCAAAGAGCTGCCAGATCAACTTGCTGCTGCCGGGCCGGCTCGCCAGCGTCGGGGACGGATCAGTGCTCAATTTCCAGGCGAGCGGTTGGTCATTCCAGCGGGCGGGCTCAAGGTGCGCTCTAACGACACCGATTACCGGTTCCGTCCGCATTCGGCCTTCGCACACCTCACCGGTCTTGGCACCGATCGCGAGCCGGACGCCGTATTGGTGCTGGAGCCAACCGATGCCGGCAATGACGCGACGCTGTATGTCAAACCTCGAGCACCTCGAGACTCCGAAGAGTTCTATGCCGACAGCCGCTTTGGTGAGCTCTGGGTCGGCCGCCGGCCATCGCTGGAAGAGATGAGCGCGCTGTCTGGGATCCCCTGCGCATCTCTCTCAGAGCTGCCGGCTCACCTGCACAAAGACAGCGAGACGATCCGGTTACGGGTTCTGCCGATGGACTTGGATCCAGAGATACACAAGATCATCGAAGAAATCCGCGGCTCCCAACATAGTGCTGAAGATGATCAAGAAGTGTCGACGATCGAGAAATCCGATCGGGAGTTCGCGGTCGCGCTCAGTGAACTGCGACTGATCAAGGACGCCTTCGAGATCGCGCAGATGCGAGAAGCCTGCCAACAGACGGCGATGGCCTTCGAGGCCGTTGTTGCGGCTCTTCCCGAGGCTTTACGGCGGGGCCGGGGCGAACGCTGGATTGAGGGCATCGTCGGCCTATACGCTCGGCATGTCGGTAACGCCGTCGGCTACGACACCATCGCCGCCGCCGGCGACCACGCCTGCACCCTGCACTGGATTCGCAACGATGGTGAGCTCCGTGAAGGTGAGCTGCTGCTCCTCGACGCTGGTATCGAGCTGGATTCTCTTTACACAGCAGACATCACGCGCACGGTGCCGATTAGCGGGAGCTTCAGCGATGAGCAGCAGATGGTTTACGACGCCGTTTATGAGGCCCAGCAGGAGGCCATTGCTGCGGCCCGCCCGGGAGTGAAGTTCTCTGAGGTCCACAAGGCAGCGATAGAAGTGATCGCTCGACACCTGGACGCCTGGGGACTCTTGCCGGTCAGCGTCGCGGAATCGCTGGGCGAACAAGGTGGGCAGCATCGGCGTTGGATGGTGCACGGAACGTCGCACCATCTCGGCATCGACGTACACGACTGTGCACAGGCGCGGCTGGAGAACTATCGGGAAGGCATCCTGCAAGCGGGCATGATCATCACCGTGGAGCCCGGACTGTACTTCAAGCCTGACGACGAGCTAGTTCCAGAACAGCTGCGTGGCATCGGCGTCAGGATCGAAGACGACATCTTGATCACCTCACATGGCAATGAGAATCTCTCAGGCATGCTTCCGCAGAGCAGTACCGAGGTGGAGGCCTGGATATCGAGGATCTGGGAAGGGCCTAGTAGCTAGGGCTCCAGTCCGACCGCAGCCGCTATTCGAACGCGGCGGCGCGGGCTCCGGGCATACCTTGCAGCATCTCGCGTGCTTGAGCGGCAACCTTGTGCTCGCACAGCACCTCATACTTCGTCGCTACGGTTTGAGTCACCGATGTGAAGTCACGCCGTCCTCGGCTCATCGCGTACGCCGCAGCGCTGAAGCCGATGCCAAGGGCGACACCGATCGCCAGGGAAACCAACAGCAGCAGCAAGATGCTTGCCGGCCGAGTGAAGATCAACATCACCAGACCGACGAGCAGACCAGTGGAGATGCCTGATTGCAAGCCCTGGGTAATCACAGTGCCCCAGTTGCGCCGGCCGAGGACCCGCTCCACTGATTTGAGATCAGTACCGACGATGGCCAAGTTCTGCACCTCGAATTTCTGGTCCGCCAGGAAGTCGACGGCCTTCTGCGCGTCTTCGTAGGTGCCATAAATCCCGACCGACTGGGGGAACTGCAGCTCGAAAAGTGAGCCGAACTGCCGTGGCGGCATAGCCATCGCGTCCTCCTGGGGTTGGCTCCCAATTTACTCGTTGGAGTTATCGACCAGCTGAGCGTTGAGCTGGAGCGTCGGCATTGCGCGAGCGGCTCCCTAATAACACCGTCAAATCTCGTGCCGAGTGAACACGCAGAACTCGTTGCCTTCTGGGTCAGCCAGTACGTCCCAGCCGATCTCGTCGTCCCGGGCGCGGAGCAGTTTGGCACCCGCCGAAAGGACGTTCTGAGTCTCGCCCCAGACGTCCCAGTGAACGCGATTCTTGACGGTCTTGGGCTCAGGAACCCACTGGAAGACCATCGCCCACGGCATTCCCGGTGCTCCATCAATCCAAGAGAATCCCCGATCCTGGTCATGGCAGACCTCGCAGGCATAGCGTTCTGCCCACCACGACGCGATCCAAGCAGGATCAGCCGAGTCGACAACTACTTCATAAACCCGATAATCGGGCAGCGATTGAGGATCTCGAACGAAGGCACATAACTCGCCGCCCTCGGGGTCAGCCAGCACTGTCCACGGCTGGGTCTCGTCAAGGATCGCTGCACCAAGATTGATCAAGTCGGAGACAGCCGTCACATGGACATCGATGTGCACCCGCTGCTTGACGGTCCGCGGCTCAGGCACCTTGTTTACCCAGATTGTGTGTTCGGCGACATCATCAACCAGCCGAAAGTCACCGCCACTCGGCTCAGCGCGCAGCCCGAGTGCGGAAGCCCAGAAAGCCGCAAGAACGTCGGGATTGACCGCGTCGATGCAGAGGTCCTTGAAGCTGATCGTCTCGGCTGCTGCCATGTCCAGACCATAGCTGATGTGATCATTTGGGAGGTGCCCGCGCGCTAGATGCGCTCAGCTTGTGGAAGCGCACCCTCCCACAGGCGCCGTCCTGAGCTTGTTGAAGGGGCTCAGAGCACATCGCGCAATGCCGACGCTCGCAGCTCAGCAGATGGCGGCGTCAAGGCTGTGATAATCAAAGCGTGGCAGCGAGCGGGACCTCGGTCTTCATTTCACGCATCCGGGGCCTGCCAGTCCTCGACAGCGCCGGGGACCAGGTGGGCAAGGTGCGGGATGTTGTCGTCCAGCGCCGAGCTGCCGGCCGGGCGCCACGTGTCAAGGGCCTGGTAGTGGAGCTATTCGCACGGCATCGGATCTTCATGCCGATGGCTCGGGTCCGCAGCATCGACGGCTTTCAGGTGGTCATTACCGGCGTCGTCAACATGCGCCGCTTCGAGCGCCGGGAGTCCGAAATGCTCGTGATCGCCGACTTGTTTGACCTGACTGTCGAGCGCACCGATCATCCGGGTTCCTCGGTGATCTTCGACGTGGCAATGCGGCCGGTGCGTTCTCACGACTGGGAGCTGTCGCAGGTGGCACTGCGCCAAGGCGGCAATCGTCGACGGTTCGGCCGACGCGGCCATGTCACCATCGTGGACTGGTCTGTGATCAAGATCTTGGGATTTGATCGAGCCCAAGGTACCGACCAACTGCTCGCGCAGATGGAAGACATGAAGGCCGCCGATATCGCACGCGAACTGCACGAGATGTCGCGGGAGCGACGAGCCGAGGTAGCATCCGCGCTCGATGATCACAAGCTGGCGGACGCTTTGGAAGAGCTGCCAGAAGACGAGCAGGTGCAGTTGATCTCTGAGCTCGACACCGAGCGCGCCGCCGACATTTTAGAGGAGATGGATCCAGACGATGCTGCTGACTTGATCGCCGAGCTGGCTCCCGAGATGGCCGAGGTGCTATTGGCGCGCATGGAGCCCGAGGAAGCCAAGGACGTGCGGCGGCTGCTTCGCTATGCCGAATCCACCGCTGGCGGCATGATGACCCCAGAGCCGGTGATCTTGCCGCCGGATGCCACCGTTGCCGATGCACTGGCTCGGATCCGTGACGCTGAGCTCACGCCTGCACTTGCCTGCATGGCCTACGTCTGTCGACCGCCCTTGGACACTCCGACCGGTCGCTTCGTCGGGGCTGTGCATTTCCAGCGACTGCTTCGGGAACCCCCCTCGACATTGGTCTCGGGCTTGATCGATACCGAGCTGGAAACCTTAACCGACCAGGCGAACCTGCATGAAGTAAGCCGCTACTTTGCGACGTACAACCTCGTCAATGCTCCGGTGGTAGACGCTGATCATCGGTTGATCGGTGCGATCACCGTCGACGACGTACTTGATCACATGCTGCCTGAGGACTGGCGCGGCATCGAGCTGGATGCGGTGTCGATCAAGCCGCCGGAGGAGGGAGCGGTCGCCCATGGCTAGGGCCGTGCGCGAGGCCGAGCGGCTTGACGTACCTGGCAGGCGCAAGCGCTCCACGATTCCGACGATCAAGGTCGATCGCGAGGCTTTTGGCAAGTTTGCCGAAGCGTTTGCCCGGTTCATGGGGACAGCACGATTCCTGTTCGGCATGACGGTGGTCATCGTGATATGGATCCTCTGGAATCTGCCGTACGGGCCGCCTCGACCTCGCTTCGATGAGTATCCGTTCATCTTCTTGACCCTGATCTTGTCACTGCAGGCCTCCTACGCCGCACCGCTGATCTTGCTCGCGCAGAATCGGCAGGAGGCGCGCGACCGCGTCATCGCGGAGCGGGACCGCGACCAGGCGGCACAAAGCCGCGCTGACATGGACTTCTTGGCGCGCGAGATTGCAGGACTGCGGATGTCGGTCGGTGAGTTGGCGACTCGTGATTACCTCCGCTCCGAACTAAGGGCTGAGCTGCGTGCCATGCTCGCCGAACTAGAGAGCGAGGATGGTGTACGCGAGCCCCGCCACACCTTGACTGGTGACCGAGAGTGACCGCGATGCCGCGCCCTGAGCTTGTCGAAGGGCCCTTTGACAAGCTCGGCGCGGATGCTCTCGCCTAGGCTGGGTGCGTGCACGACCACCAATCCAGCCAAATCTCGGGAAGCTCCTCTGCTGAGCATCCGCTGGTGCCTCAAATCCGTCAGGCACTGCAGCGGGTGGATGATCCTGAGATCCGCCGGCCGATCACCGACCTCGGCATGGTTGACGGAATCGACGTTGACCCTGAAGGACGGGCACGGGTACGGGTATTGCTGACCGTCTCCGGTTGCCCGTTGCGTGACACCCTGCACCGCGATGTGACCGCAGCGGTTGGTGCGGTGTCCGGAGTTGCATCGGTCGATGTCGAGCTGGGCGTGATGTCTGATGAACAGCGTGCGGCACTGCGCGATCTGCTCAAAGGCGGCCAGGCGGAGCGGGAGATTCCCTTTGCGCGACCGGACTCGCTGACCCAGGTCATCGCGGTCGCCTCAGGCAAAGGCGGCGTCGGAAAGTCCTCCGTCACGGTGAACCTAGCCAGGGCGCTCGCCGCCCCCGGACATAAAGTCGGGATCCTCGACGCCGATATCTATGGTCACTCGGTACCTGTCATGCTCGGCGTCGCTGATGCCCGGCCGACCGCCGTCGAGGACATGATCATGCCGGTGCCAGCCCACGGCCTCAAAGTGATCTCGATTGGCATGCTGAAGCCGCGGCGCGATCAAGTGGTTGCCTGGCGTGGGCCCATCCTGGACCGGGCGCTTACCCAAATGTTGGCTGACGTCTACTGGGGCGATCTGGACTTTCTCCTCATTGATCTGCCACCAGGCACTGGCGACGTGGCCATTTCACTAGGCCAAAAGCTGTCCAACGCCGAAGTGCTGGTCGTCACCACACCCCAAGCCGCTGCGGCCGAGGTCGCTGAACGTGCGGGCACCATGGCCTCGATGATGAATCAGCATGTGATCGGCGTCGTGGAGAACATGTCGCACCTGACGATCACCTGTCCTGACTGCGGCAAGGTCCACAGCTACGACATCTTCGGCACCGGCGGCGGCACCGACGTCGCGCGCGCACTCAGTACTCGTCTTGGTTACGCCGTACCGCTGCTCGCGCAGATACCGCTCGATCCGCAGCTGCGTGCCTCCGGTGACGCTGGCGTTCCGCTGGTGGAGGCCGACGCCGAGCAGCCCGCGGCAGTTGCTCTCAACTCCCTGGCCGACCAGCTCCGAAAGCGCGGCCGCAACCTGCTTGGCAAGCAGCTGGGGCTCGCTCCGGCAGGCCGCTAGCTGTCCGAGTTCAGGTCGCTTCCAGATCGAACGGAGTGAGTGCTCGGGATCTAGACGATCCGTTCACTCCTTCCTGCGGCCCGCCAGCGCTGTGGTCGTTGGAGTTAATCGTCTCCCTGATCTCTGCAGAGGAATTCGTGATCGTCTTGCCAACATCGCTGACCTGGGACTTCACATCCGCGATGATCGGCTCCACGTCGTCGAGCAGGTGCTTCTGAACAAAAGCCTTGGGGTTCAGGTCTCGAAAGTCTACGTTCTCGAACTCCGGCCCTAACTCTTTGCTCAGTTGCTGTTGAGCGCTCCCGGCCACTGTCCTCAAATAGCGCAGCAGCCGCGCCGCCTTACGAGCGAGGTCAGGCAGCCGCTCCGGCCCGAACAAGATCACCGCGATCACCAAGAGCAAAACGAACTCCGGCGCGTTGATGTCGAGCAGCAGCGGGGTCACGCTTAGCCTTCCCTACCGCCGAGCGTGACGCGGGCCTGGGCAGCGGTAGATCCCCGAACATAGTCCAGGACGACGACGTCGCCTGGCCGACGGGTGCGGACGCTGACGATCAGCTCCTCCATGGTGTTCACGGTCTGGTTGTCGATCTTGGTGACGAGATCCTTGGCTCGCAAGCCTGCCTTGGCAGCCGGTCCCTGAGCGTCGACCGCGGTGAGCTCAACACCTGATGGGGCATCTGCCACATTCGCTCCAATCACCGGATAGGTTGCCTTACCATTCTTGATCAATTGATCCGCGATGGTGGCCGCCTGGTTGACCGGGATTGCGAAGCCCAGGCCGATATTGCGGCTGGCCCCGAAGGTCAAGATCGCGGAGTTCACCCCGATCACTCGACCGCCCGCATCGACAAGTGGACCGCCGGAGCTGCCCGGATTGATCTGGGCATCGGTCTGGATGGCATTGATGTACGCGGTCGGAGCATCGGCGTCACTGGTCTCGGTGACGATCACGGGACGGTTCCGAGCCGAAACAATGCCCTCCGTGACGGTGCCGGCCAGGCCCAAGGGGGAGCCCAGTGCGAGGACTGGCTCGCCGACTTGGACATGTTCGGAATCGCCGAGCTGGATTGGCTCTATCGCGCCCGCGCCACTCGCCTTGATCACAGCGATGTCGTACGAAGCGCTGCGGCCCAGCAGCACGGCGTTGACCCGACGCCCATCGGAATAGATGACTCGGATCCTCGATCCGTCGGCCGCTCCGGCAACCACATGATTGTTGGTCACGATGCGGCCCTCCCGATCGATCAAGAACCCCGATCCGGTCCCTCGACCGACCTGAATCATCACCGTCGCAGGTAGTACGCGCTTGGCAATGTCAACGGTGTTCGCGCTAGGCGGCGGAGGTGCCACCGGTGTACGCGTTACGCCGGGCTCCGCCGGACTAGCTGACGTGGCTGTCGGCGAAGAGGTACGCCGAGCAAGTGCGGCGCCCCCGTAGCCGGCGGCGCCGCCGATGATCAGCGCGGTAAGTGCCGCGACAGCAATAACGGAGGCTGAAAGCGCACGACGTCGATTTCCTGGGGATCGACCCGTACGCCCTCCGGACAGCATCGAAGATCCGCCGGCACCGGACGGACCCCTAAGGTATGCCGGCTCGCCAGCCGGCGGCGGCCAGCTGAAGGCACTCGATTCGAATGTTGGAATGGGTTGATATGAGTTGTCCGTGGCTGGAGTCGTGGGCGGCGGCTCGCCGAAGGAACCGACGACGCGTGAGTCAGACGGTTCGCCTTCGGCCTCACCGGTGGGACGGTCCTCATCCACCACGTACTAACCCTTCACATCGGCCAGAATCCTCGACCATCCAGCTTTAATGCGGCCAAGCGTAGTAGGCGTCTCCGCCCCACTATGGGGCAGCGATGCTACGGCGTCGGCAAGCAGACCAGAGTTTCCATCGGTCACCAAGGTGAAGACAACGTCACCGGACTGCCAAGTCGCCACAGCCGATGCACCACGACGCACATAGGCGCCCAGCGTCGCATCCCAAGCCGAACCTTGGGGCGCTGCCCCCAGCCGGCCATTCTGCTCAACGACACTCACGGTCGCAAGCCCGTCGCTGTAAACCAAGTGCACGGTCTCGGGATTGCCAACCCGGTCGCTTCTTAATCGGACCAGCGACAACCCAGCTAGCTTGCGGGGGCACGACCATCCCGAAGCGGCTAGTTCGGCGGCAGACGAAAGCGTCAGGGACGTATTGGTTCGGGGTACTGCCAATCGCGGCGGCAGATGCTCGAGGATGCTGTTTGCGCGGCTGACGGCTACGGAGGTGAAGCCGAACGAAAGTTCGACTGATCCGTCTTTGTCGTAGGTCTCCTGCCAGAGGACCAGGCCAGTAGCATCGTCGATCCACCAGCGCGCGGCAGACTGGCCGTCACGGGTAGCGGTCATCACCGTGGCAGTGCGGCCGGCCACGCTCGACCCACGGATGCCGGCGACGCGGTAGTTGCGGTCAAGCAGAGTGAGCAGCTCATCATCGACGACTCGCGACGAGATGAGCGAAGGTGTGAATTCCTTGAGCAGCTGCTTACCCGTCGGGCTGTTGACCATGATCTGGCTGCCCTGACCGGCACGGGTCTCGACGTCGATCTGGGCCACAATCGTGACGCCATTTCGGTAGGCCAAGAACGATTGGCGGCCGGAGTAGCTGATCGAATGGGCGGCATCGGCGGCCCGCTGCATGGTTGCTCGCGCCTCCGCCGCCGTCATCGTTGGGCCGGTGGGGGCTGTCGGGACGTCGAGCCGCGGGGACAAGTCGATTGATCGGGGGCCAGCAGACAGGCCGTTTGAGTCAGCCAACATGACTGCATTGAGCGAATCGCTGGCCAACGGGAACTGTCCCAAACTCGAGGAAAATGCTGCCTGCGCCTCACTCGTGGGGTCGCTGATTGCTGCAAGGCTCGGCGCAGCGGCGTACCCCACAACACCCATAGCTGTAATCGTCGCGCCAACGGTCATAGCGGCGGCCGCGATGCGCACCTTGACTATCCGGCGACGACTGGGGAGCCCCCCGGTTGTCCAAGCACGAGAGGACGGGGTCCGCCGGAATGGCCGCGTCCACAGCGGCGCGTATGAGTCTTGGCCAGCGATCGAGACAAGGCGTACTGAAAGGTCAGTCGGCGTAGGACCAGGTTGAGCTTTCGTTTGGTTGAGAATCTCGCGTACCGCACGTAGATCCTCGATGTCGCGGCGGCAATCAACGCAGTCGACAAGATGACTCAGTAGCCGTTCTCGATCGGTGTTGTTGAGGGCCCCGTCGACAAAAGCTGATCGCGATTCTGCGAGCTCAGCGCAGGGCGCCTTCTTCACGTCGACCTCGCAGGCTCCAGACTTCCCACCTTGGAGCTCGCCCCCGACTTGGAGGCAACACGGTCGGGAATTTCGCCGGACTCGACCTCAACACCCAGGTATCGCAGCCGTTCCCCAGTAGGTCGACGATGCGCTAGAGCGGAGCGCAATTGGGCTCGGCCGCGATGGATTCGACTTCGCACAGTTCCGATCTTGATGTCGAGAACCTCGCTGATCTCCTCATAGCTGAGGCCCTCGATGTCGCACAACACAACGGCCGCCCGAAACTCCGGTGGCAACGCTGAGAGCGCGGCAGCAACGTCGTGGTCCAGGTCGGCATCAGCCAATTGCTCGGATGGGTTGGGCCAGGCACTGGGCAAGCGCTCGTCAGAACCTTCGCCCAAACCGTCGAAGCGAATCTTCTGCCTGCGCCGCGCGCCATCGAGAAACAGGTTCGTCGTTATGCGATGAAGCCAACCTTCAAACGTTCCGGGCTGAAATCGGTGTAGTGAGCGAAACACGCGGACAAAGACATCTTGTGTAAGGTCCTCGGCATCATGCGGATTGCCGGTCAGGCGATAGGCCAATCGATAGACCCGCGCGCCATGGTCGCGGACCAACTCTTCCCACGTCGGAGGAATCCACTCAGCCGGTTCCGGTTGCGAGGTGGCTGACTGCGAGGACACTGGGGCAGGCGGCTGCCAAGCCTGAGGATCGGGGGCGGGCCAGTCCGCCATGTCTACGACCTCCCTACGCCGCCGGGCGTCACCACGCAGGTTCAGCCTGAACGCCTCATTGTTGCTTGTCATCCTGGCAATGGCCTGAATGAACCCTGGCAATTGGCTGTGCGCAACCGTGTCCTTACTCACAATGTGGCAACGCAGCCAGATGTGGACGCGTTCCGGAGTTGATTGTCTCTCCGGTTGTGGAAGGCTCCAAAATCAGTCGGTCGAGACCACCTCGCCGGCTGGCAGGCCGGCCGCCGCTAGCGCGGAACGCAAACCCTCAACCTCGGCGGGGCTCGCCTCAATCAACGGTGAACGCAAACCCCCGACGCTGCGACCCTGCAGCTTGAGGCCGGCCTTGACCAGGATGCAGCCCTGAGTCGCGAAGATTCCGGTGTAGATCGGCAGCAGCTGCTGATGAAGACGAAGCGCGGTGGCAACATCACCGGCCAGATATGCCTCGATCAACTGCTTGGTTCCGGGCGCGCTGAAATGAGTTGACGTGCCAACGACGCCCACTGCACCGATCGACAGCAGCGGCAACGTCATGGCGTCATCACCGGAGTAGTACGCGAGCTCGCTCTGGGCAATAACGCGGGAGGACGCCGTCAGGTCACCCTTGGCATCCTTGACGGCAACAATTCGGGGATGCTCGGCCAGCCGCAGCATCGTCTCAGGGGCAATGGCCACTCCGGCACGACCGGGAATGTCGTACAGCATCACCGGCAGGTCGGTCGCGTCGGCTACCCGCCGGAAGTGCTCCAAAATCCCTGCCTGTGGTGGTTTGGAGTAGTACGGCGTAACCACCAGCAGACCGCTGGCGCCCAACTTGGCGGCAGTCGCCGCCAGTTCCAGAGTGTGCTCGGTATTGAAGGTGCCAACGCCTGCCAGGATCGTGGCCCGATCGCCGACCGCATCGAGCACGACTCGAAGCAGGTCTGCCTTCTCCGCATCAGAGGTCGTCGGCGACTCACCGGTCGTACCGCTGATCACCAACCCGTCGTTGCCGAGTTCGTCAATGAGATAACTTGCGAGTCCTTCCGCTGCGTCGAGGTCTAGAGATCCGTCCCCCGAAAACGGAGTCACCATCGCCGTGAGGACCCGGCCAAAAGGTGAATGGGACATGCCCGTCATCTTAGCGATGAGGCGTCAGCGATCCCCGCGGCAAACGTAGCGAGTGGAAAATCAAACCTTCCCTACCTTGATCACGACCAAAGGATCACCGTCATTGACGACATCGCCTGCGGAGACCACGATTTCGGAGACCGATCCGGCAACGTCGGCGAGCACCGGAATCTCCATTTTCATCGACTCCAAGATCACCACTGGATCGTCAGCCGCCACCTTCTGTCCCACCTCGACCTCGACCTTCATAACGGCCGCGACGAGTTCGGCGACGACGGTATGACTCATGCGGCCATCGTAGGGTTCGTTGGGGATGCGTTTCGATAGGCTCAGGTTCGTGAATTTCGTCGCTGCCAAGACCTCCCCCAAAGTCGCACCGAAGCCTGCATCGTGGGTTTTCGCTGAGGACTTCGTTGCCGAAACGGAGCAAGCAGCGCAGGCGCGCGAGCGAGCCGCGCAGCTCGGGGTGTCACCGATCAGTCGAGGATCTGCAAGTGCGTTGACCCTGCTTGCCAGGGTCGTGCAAGCGCGGGCGGTCGTTGAGATCGGCACCGGCTCGGGTGTCTCTGGCTTGGCATTGTTCGCCGGCATGCAGCCCGACGGTGTCTTGACAAGCGTCGACATCGAGCCCGAACATCAGCAGGCCGCACGCGAGGCGTTTCTCGGCCTTGGCATAGCCACCCAGCGGTTCCGGCTGATCGCCGGCCCTGCGCTCAGCGTGCTGCCGCGGCTGAGTGACCGTGGGTACGACATGGTTTTCATCGATGCGGACAAGACTGAGTACGCCGAATATGTCGAAGAAGGTTTGCGGCTCCTTCGGTACGGTGGCGTACTTGCCCTCGACAACGCCTTGTGGCACGACCGTACGGCCGATGAAAGCCACATCGATGCGGAGACCGAAGCCGTCCGTAAGGCGCTGAACACCGTCAGCGACAACGAGGATCTCGTGTCATCGCTGCTTCCTGTCGGCGATGGGTTGCTGGTCGCCGTCAAGCAATGATCATCAGGTAAGCGCGGTCGCCGAACACTAAGCCGTTACGCTGCGTCCCCCGGGCGACTGGCGGTCACAGCGCTCGTCGGCATCCACGGTCCACCCCACCAGCCGCGTACGCCCAGGTCCTGCAGAGTCACCGACTCCATACCGGCCTCGCTGAGCCAATTGGCGTACTCCTCGGCATGACTGATGTCGGCGATAATGATCTTGCCGCCAGGTTCGAGCACTCTGACGGCCTCGGTGATTGCCTTCTGGCGGTCCTCAGGAGCCTTTAGGTTGTGGATGGCCAGGCTGGAGACCACGAGATCGAACTGCCCGTCGTAGTACGGGAGTGTGGTGATGTTGCCCGTGTTGAGCTCGACCCGATCTTCGACTCCGCAGGCCCGCGCATTGTGTTTGGTGGCCTCGATGTCGTTACCCGACTGGTCCTCGTGGCGCCATAGGTCGATGCCTGAAACTCGCCCAGTGGTCAACCGCTTAGCCAAGCTGATCAAGACGGCACCGCGGCCACAGCCAAGATCAACTGCGTACTCGTCGCCCTTTAGCCGGGCATCGTCGAGCAAGTCAGCCCACCATACGAACTTGCCGTGCAGCGTCGTGTACAAGTAGCTGAACGCACACAATGCAAAGAACATGCCGAAGATCAACGTCACTAGACCCGGGATGAAACCGTGGATGATCATCAGCACGCCTCCGATGATCGTCAACAGCAGTGCAGCGACCCCTAGCGCGAGCGGAACCTTAGGAGCATCGACACCGAAAGTTCCACCGTCAGGTTTGCCTGCCTCCTGGTCCCCCGGTCCTGAGGCAGGCGCATTCATGTGGCTGGAACCCTGCTGCCCTTGGGAACCACGGTGATACCGCCCTCTGAGATGTAGAAGCCGCGGGCTTCATCGGCCTCGGGATCCAGCCCGACCTTCGCGTCGTCGTCGACGGTAACGTGCTTGTCCAAGATCGCCCGATGTATCACAGCGTTCTGGCCGATCGACGTATGAGACAAGATCACCGAATGGTCGACCTGGGCGCCTTCGGCTACCTGGACGTTCGGCGAGAGTACCGAAGTCTCAATGGACCCGCCCGATACGACGCAACCCGGGCTCACAATGGAGTTCCGTGAGACCCCATTCAGGGTGAATTTGGCGCCTGGCATCTGGACCGGATAGGTCCAGATCGGCCAGTCCATGTTGTAAAGGTTGAACACCGGATCCACTGAGACCAGATCCATGTGCGCTTCGTGGTACGCGTCGAGCGTTCCGACGTCGCGCCAGTACGCCTTGTCGCGTTCGGTGGAGCCCGGAACCTCGTTGGCAGTGAAGTCATAGACCTGTGCATCGCCACGACTCACGAAGCTCGGGATAATGTCGCCGCCCATGTCGTGCCGAGAGTCTTCATTCTCAGCGTCGGAGATCAGAGCCTCGATCAGCGCGTCGCTCGTAAAGATGTAGTTGCCCATGGATGCGAAGGAAGCGTCCGGGTCGTCCGGCAGGCTGGGTGGCTCAGCAGGCTTCTCCAGAAAGTCCTTGATCTTGTTGTCGGCTCCGGCGTCGATCACTCCAAATGCGCTGGCCTGATTTCGCGGCACCCGGATGCCGGCCACCGTGCAGTCCCGGCCGCCATCGACATGTGCGTCGAACATCTGATGGACGTCCATCCGATAGATGTTGTCGGCGCCGAAGACGACGACATAGTCCGGCTCCTCGTCACGGATGAGATTCATCGATTGATAGATCGCGTCGGCGCTGCCCTGGTACCACCGAGGCCCGAGGCGCTGCTGTGCCGGCACGGGAGTGACGTAATTGCCGAGCATTGTCGACATGCGCCATGTCAAAGAGATGTGCTTGTCGAGCGAATGCGACTTGTACTGCGTCAAGACCGCAATCTGCCGCAGTTCTGCGTTCGCCAGATTGGACAAGACGAAGTCAATAAGACGATATGTGCCACCGAAGGGAACCGCCGGCTTTGCGCGATCCATTGTCAACGGCATCAGCCGTTTGCCCTCGCCGCCAGCCAGTACCATCGACAGAACTTTTGGACGCGCGTTCATGTGTTGAACCTAGCCCATACCTCACTTCAGATGCATCGTTCGGGGTCATCTTGTGGTCAACATCGTCGACCCTGTGGAACGATGCCAACTATGGCGCCCGCTGACACTGATCGACTCTTCATCTCGTTGCTCACCAGGGAGTATCCGCCTTTTATCTACGGCGGTGCCGGAGTGCACGTCGGCCAGCTTGTGCCGCAGCTGCGCAAGCTCATCGATGTTGACGTCCAGTGCATGGGTGAGCCACGCGAAGGCGCGACAGCGCACGCCGAGAACTATCCGGAAGGAGCCAACGCCGCACTCCGGGTATTCGGTGCTGACCTGTCGATGGTGGCGGCCATTCCCGAAGTGGATCTGGTCCATTCCCACACCTGGTATGCCAACCTGGCCGGCCACCTCAGCGGCCTGTTTCAGGACATTCCACACGTCGTCACCGCACATTCCCTCGAGCCGCACCGGCCCTGGAAGGCTGAGCAGCTTGGCGGCGGCTACCGGCTCTCATCCTGGACCGAGAAGACCGCCTTCGAGGCCGCAGACGCAGTGATCGCGGTTAGCGCTGGGATGCGCAAGGACACCTTGGACTCCTATACCAATCTCGACCCTGACAAGGTGCATGTCGTCAAGAACGGGATTGATACCGAGGAATTCAAGCCAGACCTAGGCACTGACGTCGTCACCGGACTCGGAATCGATCTTGACAAGCCGTCGGTGGTGTTTGTGGGAAGGATTACTCGCCAGAAGGGCCTCATTCATCTGGTACGAGCGGCCGAGAAGTTCGACCCTGACACCCAGGTTGTGCTGCTTGCCGGGGCGCCCGATACCCCGGAGATCGCTCAACAGATTGGCGACGCCTTTGCACATCTGCAGTCCACCCGCGGAAACGTGTTGTGGATCGAGGAGATGCTGCCGCGGGCACAGGTCCGCCAAGTGTTGTCGCATGCGACGGTCTTTGCCTGCCCGTCGGTGTACGAGCCGTTGGGCATCGTCAACCTGGAGGCAATGGCCTGTGAGACCGCTGTTGTCGCATCAGCTGTCGGCGGTATTCCTGAGGTAGTCGTAGACGGGGTGACCGGCTATCTAGTGCCGTACGACCCGGCACAGGCCAACGACCCCGCTGCCGTCGCAGCCTTCGAGGAGGACTTCGCAAACAAGATCAACTTGGTGACCGGAGATCCCGAAAAGGCAAGGGCGTTCGGGCTGGCTGGACGGGAGCGTTGCATCGAGGAGTTCGACTGGTCCAAGATCGCGGCCGAAACCGTCGATGTCTATCGTCGGGCGATCGAGGTTCACAAGAGCTAAGGCCTGACCCATGGTCCGGCGACGCAGGTTGGCTATGCGCTATGCCAACCGCACCGTCGCCGGTCGTGCACTCGCAGAGGCGCTGGTTGAGCAGGCCACATTGCACAAACCGATTGTGTTGGCCCTGCCCCGCGGTGGCGTACCCGTTGCTGCCGAGGTAGCTGCCCGCCTGAAGGCTCCACTTGGCGTGATCTTGGTTCGCAAGATCGGAGTACCGGGGCGTAGCGAGCTCGCTATGGGAGCCCTTGCCATGGTTGGCGGGCAACTCTCAGAGTTCCGCAACGACGAGATTGTCAACGGCTTGCGGATTCCAGACCAAACCTTCGAAGCCGCGCGGAACCGGGAGCAGCTCGAGTTGGAACGACGCGCCAGCGTTTTTCCATCCGACGATCTGGATGTCGCTGATTCGACCGTGATCTTGGTTGACGACGGTTTGGCGACCGGCTCCACCATGCTCGCTGCGGTCGCGGCTGTGCGTGGCCTTATCCCTGCCGCGGTGGTCGTCGCTGTGCCAGTGGGGGCGCGTCAGGCGGTTCAGGCACTGCGTGCCGTCGCTGACCTCGTCATCTGCCTCTCCAGTCCAGAGCCGTTCATTGCTGTAGGAGCGGCGTATGAGGACTTTCGGCAGCTCAGCGACGAAGAAGTCGTGGCTGTCCTCAACGAGTTCCCCCGGTGAGACTTGGGTCCCTCACGCGACGTCGGCCTCGGTGCCATGCGTGATCGTAAGGAGTTCGCGGTAGGTCAAAGGAAAGATCGCATGCGGAATGCCACCAGCTGCCCAGAGCTCGTCGAAGTCAGCGAGTGAGCGGTCGACGAGCGTGCGAACGGGTTTGGGATGGCCCACCGGAGCGACCCCGCCAATCGGCTGTCCGGTGTGTTCGCGTACGAACTCCGGTGAGGCACGACGTAGCTCAACGCCGAGCTGTCCGCCGACCTTGACCATGTCCACCCGATGTGCCCCGCTGGTCATGATCAACAACGGTTCACCGCCATCGGTGGCGAAGATCAATGAGTTGGCGATCGCACCCACCGGGCACCCCAGATACTGAGCCGCAGCCGATGCCGTGGCGACGGCCTCGTCGAGCATCTGAACGCGCCCAGGCAACCCGGCGTCCTTGAGAATGTGATTTACGGCCTCGCAGTTCGGATGCATATCGGCCATTAGCCTTTCTCGCGGTTTCTAAGGCACTGCTGCGCAACCGACGCTTGCAGTGCAGGAAATGGATGTCTATTGAAGACCTTGCTTTGCAAGCAAAAGGACCCAGTCAGCAGTGACCAGGTCCCTTGTGCTGTCAGCAGTTGATCTATCCAACGACCTCTTTTAGTGCGCCCGCAAGCTCGGCCGCTTCGTCGGCGTTGAGTTCGACGACGAGCCGACCGCCTCCCTCGAGCGGAACCCGCATGACGATCCCACGTCCCTCCTTGGTGACCTCCATAGGGCCGTCACCCGTCCGCGGTTTCATTGCTGCCATCGCGCATCCTCATCTGTAGTGTTCTGGCAACTTGCCGGCTCAATTATTCCGTACCACCTAGTCGTAGCCGGAGTCGGGTTCTGGCGTGGGACATCATTTGTGACCTCGGAATTCACTCAGGCCAGACCGGAGGTGGCGCAAAACAACCAGCAACGTGGTCGTCGACCAATCCGATCGCCTGCATCATGGCGTACGCGGTGGTAGGGCCGAAGAAGCGGAAGCCAAGCGCCTTGAGCTCCCGCGCCAACGCGACCGACTCCGGGGATGTTGCCCGCGACTCCCCCGGATCCGGTCGATGACGCCCAACCACCCGATGCTTCAGGACCAGCTCGGCGAACCGAGGTCCAAGATCGACAACCAAGCGAGCGTTATCGATGGCTGCCGTGATCTTGGCCCGGTTTCGGATGATGCCTGGATTGCTCAGCAGCCGCGCCACATCGTCCTCGGTAAAGGCGGAGACTAGCTCCGGCTGGAATCCTGCGAACGCTCGCCGAAAGTTCTCCCGCTTGCGAAGGACGGTGATCCAGGAGAGTCCGGACTGGAACGCCTCAAGCGTCATGCGCTCGTAGATGCCCTGGACTGTGGTCACCGGCCTCCCCCACTCCTCATCGTGATAAGCCAGATATTCAGGCGCCGACAAAGCCCATGGGCAGCGCATTAGGCCGTCAGGGCCGGGTGTAGCTCCAGTGATCATCTGGCCTCGACGATCGCGCTGAGCGCTCGCAGGCTGCTGGCAAAACCAGCCCGCAAGAGTGGCAGCGCGAGCCGCGCAAGCCATTCAATCGCCCGGCCGCTGGGCAGCGAGAACACCTCAATGCAGCAGACAGTGGTCTTACCGTCGTGACCGGTCAATCGAAAGACACCTTCGCCGGTGAAGTATGGACCGAGGTGCAAGATCTCCAGCTCTGCCGCCTCAGTGGCGGGAGGAGACCAGCCAGTCACAATGAAGCGGTCCAGCAGCCCAAACCGAAACCGACCAAGCCAGATGCCAGAGAGCGCCTCAGCTCGTACCCCAAGCCCGACATTACGGTCGTTGGTGACCTGGACTGTTGTCAGCGGAATCCAGCGGGATTGGCCAGTCCAGTCGATGAGCACCTCCCATACTGCGGCTACCGGTGCGTCGATCTCGGCGGAGACCTCGAGCCGCACGCTCACCTGGTGTCCTACTCAGCGACCCGATTGGCCGTCGTCAACCATTGACCGCGGAGGCACCGGCGGTGTGGGCAGGCCACGCGATCTCCCCTGATCATCCGCGCTTGCCTGTTCTGCCGCTCGCGCCGATGCAGTTGACTCCTGCAGGCGTTGCGAGACGGTCGCGCCCTCAGCCAGCTCGGCGATCAATGCATCACGTTCGGCAATCTCAAGGGCGAGCCGGTCGAGCAAGTCGTCGACCTGGCCCATCGCATAGCCGCGCAGTGTGACACCGAAGCGTACGTTCCTCAGCTCCTCCGCAGTGAGGGCGCCGCCCGTCGGGAGGTCCTGGCGGTAGGTGTCGTATACCGGGTCTCGGCTCATCTGTCCCATTCCTCCCGCAGCCGCCATCGCCGCGACGCCCAATGCCGCGACTGCGACGACGGCGATCAACCACTCCATGGGTGAATGTTTGCACGGTTCTCAAGCGCGGTCGCGCCGTGTCAATTGCTTACCTCGCTCGTGAACTATTCAGGACGGCGCGGTGGGTCGAGCCGGGCTTGGTTTGCCAGCATCAGAGCCACCGCTTCGTCGGCGTCGTCAGTGACGGTGAAGGCCTCGAGATCGGTGGCTGAGATGATCCCTCGCTCGAGAGGCTCGCGGCGTAGCCAGTTGATCAGCCCACTCCAATACTCGGTGTCCAACAGCACAACGGGGAACGAGGTGACCTTCTGGGTCTGCACCAGAGTCAACGCCTCGAAAACCTCATCCAGAGTGCCGAAGCCACCGGGCATTACCACGAAGCCTTGGGCGTACTTGACGAACATGGTCTTGCGCGCAAAGAAGTATCGGAAGTTGATGCCCAGGTTGACGTAGGGATTGAGTCCGGACTCGAAGGGCAGCTCAATGCCCAGACCGACCGAGATCCCGCCGGCCTCTGCGGCGCCCTTGTTGGCCGCCTCCATGATCCCGGGGCCGCCGCCGGTGATCACCGCGAGACCGGCGCGAGCGAGTTTGGCGCCGAGGCGATCGGAGGTCCCGTAGAGGGGATGATCACGAGGCGTACGGGCCGAGCCGAAGACGCTGACCGCCGGACCGAGCTCGGCTAACGTGCC
>DATDKX010000214.1:0-5765 GCA_036519615.1 Propionibacteriaceae bacterium | reverse complement strand
AGCCGCCGAGGATCCGGCTGGTCAGCTCCGCCGGCGCCGGCTGTCCAAGAGAATCCGTGGCGTCTAGCGGGCCGGCCGGCATGGCCTCGAGAATCTCCTCGAGGGCTTCCGGCTCCTCGTACGCCCAATCTGATCTTCGCTTCGTCTTGATCAGCTCAAGATAGAGTGACTCCAACCGGTCGAGATCATCGGTTGGTGTCGCAGCAAGATCAGCTGCAATGCCGGAGACCTGGTAGCCGCTTTCGATGCGTTGCCGCAGCTCATCAGGAACAAGATCGGCAACGCTGAGCGGGTCGTGCACGTCTACCCCTTCTCGGCTCCCGCCGTTAGGCCGCCCGTCAACAGTCGCTCGGTGGCGAAGAAGATGATGATGATCGGCAGCGTCAGCACGACTGAGCCGGCCATCAGGACGGTAGTCGGCACCTCGACGCTGCCGGAGAGCTGGGACAGGCCCAGCGAAACGGTCCAACGCTCCCGGCGGTCAACGAGGAACAGCAGCGCAAACAAGAACTCGTTCCACGCGATCATGAATACGAACAATCCCGTGGACATGATCGACGGCATGGCCAGCTTCAAGCTGATCTGGCGCAGCACGCCGAGGCGGCTCAGGCCGTCCACTAGACCGGCCTCCTCGACCGACTCAGGCACGGTTTCGAAGTAGTTGCGGAGCATGTAGATCGCCACCGGCACAGTCTGTGCGGTGTAGACGATGATCAGGCCCACCAGGGAGCCGCGTAGTCCGATACGGGTGAAGCCGACGAATAGCGGAATCGCCATCAGAATCGCGGGGAACAGGTAGGCGGCCAAGAAGATGCCGCTGACCTGGCGTCGACCGATGAACGGCAGCCGGGCAATGGCGTACGCGCCGGGGATCCCGATGATCAGTGCCAGCGCCACCGAGGCCAGGGCGACGACGGCGCTGTTGACCAGGAAGCGGCCAAAGCCCTGGCCTCCGGAAGCCACCGGAGAAAGTACGTCGACGTAGGTCTGCAGAGTAAACTCCGACGGCTTGACGATCATGGAGGCGGGATCGCGCAGCAGTGCCTCGATCGGTTTCACCGACAGCAGCACCATGTAGTAGAACGGCACAAGCGTTGCGATCAGGAATCCGATGATCACCACCCAGCGCAGAATCCGGAAAGTCCGGCTTTGGATGTGATGCCGGGTCCATCGCGGGTACGGAGTGCGTTGTTGCGGCGGGGCGGCGACCTGACTCGGCGGAGTGACGATTTGCTGCGCGGTCATATCCGCTCTCCTCTCCTGCGCAGGACCAGCACATAGATGCCAAGCAGGACGATAAGCACCAGCGCCATGATCACCGATTGGGCTGCAGCAGCACCGACGTTGCGCTGCACGGTGAGGTAGTTGTAGACCTGGATGCTTGCGACGCCAGTACCAGCGGCGCCGCCGGTCAGCAGGAAGATGTCGTCGAACTCGTTGAACGTCCAGATCGTGCGCAATATCGCGAGCAGGCCGATGATCGGCACGAGTTGGGGAAATACGATGAATCTGAAGGACTGCCAGGGGGTAGCCCCGTCCACTAGCGCTGCCTCTTCTGCCTCACTGGACATTGCGCCCAGCCGCGCGATCAAGAAAAGGAATGCGAAGGGGAAGTATCGCCATCCTTCAAAGGCGATCGTTGTCAGCAGTGCCGTGGGCACGGGAATTTCCAGCCCGAACAGGTTCCAGGTACCGACCGCCTGCGAAACGAACGGAATCGGTTCATCCCAGCCGAAGACGTTCTGGCCGATGATGTTGACGATGCCGAACTGCGGATTGAGCATCGTCCGCCAGATAAAGGTGACCGCGACAACGGGCGCGACGTACGGCAGCAGATATGCAGCGCGGACAAAGGTTCGGCCGCGGAATGGCTGCCGGACCGCCATTGCGGCCAGCACACCGAGCGAGATCGAGAGCACTACCGAGCCGAAGGTGTAGGCGAAGGTGGTCAATAGGCTGGTCCAGAAGGTGCTGGAGCCCAGCACCCGCTGGTAATTGGCCAACGTAAGTGGCTCAAAGAAGCTAGCCCGACCGATCTGGATCAGGCGCATTCGCTGAAACGAGAGCAAGATCGACCAGAGCAACGGGAAGATCACGATTGCTACCACGATCAGCAGGGTCGGCGACATGAGCCACAGACCTAGCCGGGCGTCGCGCTGGGTAAGGGTTCTCCGCTTCTTGGGTTTGCTGGTCCCGGTTGGGGTTGAGGTTGTCTCTGTTACCGCTGTGGACACGCTGCTCCTTGATGTCGTACGTCCCCTACACCGCCGACCAGCTTTGTGCGGACCGGCCAGCTTGGTGATCTCCCTGGCCTGGGCAGCTGGGGGTACTACCTGGCCAGGGAGATCTCATCAGCGCAGGTCAGCCGCCGAGATCCTTCTGGACCTGCTCCGCGCCCTTTTGTGCTTCATTCGCTGCATCAGCTGCGCTGGCGCCAGAGTTGAGCATCTTGGCTAGGGCTTGGGGCACCACGTACTGGCCGGCGACGGCTGCTGACAGCGCGCCCTGACCCTGTGGGATTCCCCATCGCTCGAAGCTCCCCGAGCTGGCGACGATCGTGTTCAAGACTTCGGCCGGATAGACCTTGGTCAGCAGCTCCTTCTTATCGACCCCCGCGCTGAGCTTGGTCCAGCCATCGGCATATTCCTTCGGATTGGCCGAGGTGCCGGAGCGAGCGGGCATCTTGCCCTCGGGCGCGATCCCCAGCCAGTCCAGATAGCCGTCGCTCATCATGTAGGTGACGAAGTCCTTGGTCTTCGGATTGGCGTCTTTCAGCACGTTCCAGGAGACAACCTCGCCCCAGGCAGCCGGTTTCGGGCCGCTGGGCCCTTGGATCTGGGTGAGGATGCCGGTGTTCTTAGCAAGCCACTCCGGATCCTTCTTGCACTCCGCACAAGTCGGGAGCGCATCATTGCGCAGGCCTGCGAGCTCATCGAGCAAGAAGGACGACCACATCACCATGGCGGCATCGCCGGCGAAGTAGGTGGCTCGGGTGGTATCAGCATCCTGGTTCCCCTTGACCGAGGATTCCTTGATCAAGTTGGCGTAGAAGTTGAAGGCCTCCTGGCATTGCGGGCTGTTCAACGTGATCTTGGCGTTGTCGTCGACCAGCTGGCAGCCGTTGGCGAGAGCCACCCACTCGAACGTCTGATCCGTGAACGAGTCTGCGGGTGCCGTCGCCGCTACGATGCCGGCCATCTTGCCCTTGTGCAGCTCTTTCGCGGCGTTCTGGATGTCGTCGTAGGTCTTGGGGTCTGGCAGACCGGCGGCCTTGAAGAGGTCCTTGCGGTAGAAGAGCAGATTGGAGAATCCGTCACTCGGTACGGCGATCTGCTCCCCATCCACACTGGTCAGTTCGAGGGTGCGCTTGAAGAACGTGTCGGCACCCAGCCCATCCACAATCTCCTTTGCGGCCTCGGGATCGACCAGGTCATCGGTACGCAGCTGGTTCATCCCGTTGAGGGAAAGAGCACCAATAACGTCCGGTAGGTCGTTGGCAGCTGCCGCCGAGGTGAGCACTGTCGTGAGTTGATCTTCAGCAACTGCGACCAGCTTTACCTTGGTTCCGGACTTGGCAGACCAGGCATCCATGATCTTTTGCTGGGCCGCAACCCGCTCGGCAACGTCTTCGGTGGTCCAAACGGTCAGGGTGCCGTCGTCTTTTGAGCCGCCCCCGCCGCTCTGATCGCCGCCGCTGCTGCCACCACCTCCTCCGCAGGCTGCCAGGGCCAGCATGGCGGTGACTGCGATGCCTGCCAGGAAACGTGATCTGCCCACTTCGAAGCTCCTTCACTGAACGAGTTGCGCGGTTGCCCGGGAGTGGACATTGAGCGCTCGCGGGCGTCGCGGCACTGAGACCGCACTTTTCGCTCATCAAATCGCTAATTAAGACTGATGGCAAGACTTAAATCAGGACGAGTAAGACAAAATTCAATAACAGTCGTAGTCTGTCGCCTGGTGAAAGTGAGGGATCACGTGCCGTCGAGTCTCAACAGCGCGGGCGAGCTCCTACAGCTGTTCCGAACCGGTACGGTCGCCACGCGCGGCGAGTTGCAACGGGTGACCGGCCTGGCCCGCTCGACGCTCACCGCTCGCATCGACGCACTGCTTGCTGCTGGCTACCTCACCGAGGACGGCAGCGTGGCTGACCCACGGCGCGGCCGGCCATCCACCCGACTACGGGTCAACGACCAAGCCAGTACCGTCCTAGTTGCCGACCTCGGTAGGACCCATGGCCGACTCGCCGTCAGCACAGCGGCCGGTGAGGTGATCAGCGAGACGGTCATCGAGAGCTTCATTGACAAGGGTCCGAGCATTGTTCTCGACATGGTCACCGGCGAGCTCGATGCCTTGCTGAAGCGGTCTGGCCGGCCACCAGAGTCGTTGCGCGGTGTTGCCCTCGGAGTGCCGGGTCCCGTGGACTGGCACAGTGGCCGGATTGCCCGCTCGATCAGCATGCCGGGCTGGGACAACTATCCGGTCCGTGATCATTTGACCAGTCACTATGCCGTGCCGGCAGCCGTCGACAACGATGCCAATCTGCTCGGCCTCGGCGAGCAGCGGCGGGTTTACCCGCAGGCGCATCTCGTGCTCTTTGTCAAGATCGGCACTGGTATCGGTGCCTCAATGATCATTGACGGCGAACTCTTGCGAGGTTCGGATGCGGCTGAGGGCGATATCGGCCACGCGAAGATCCCGGGCGTCAAGGAAACCTGCAGCAGTTGCGGTGAACGTGGTTGCCTGGCGGCTGCCGCCAGTGGCCGGGCAATGGTGCGTGATCTCAGGCGACTCGGCTACGAGCCGACTACGACGCTTGATGTCGTCGACTTGGTTCGGCAGGGTAATCCGGATGCCGTTGAAATCGTGACAGCGGCCGGTCGGGCACTTGGCGACGTGTTGTCGACGGCCGTCAGCCTGCTTAATCCCGACGTACTCGTGATCGGTGGGGATATCGCCCACGCGCACGAGCGCTTTGTAGGCGGCGTACGGGACACCTTGTTGCAGCGCAGTCAGCCGCTAGCGACAGCACACCTGGTGATAGCTCCAACTGTGCTGGGAGACCGCGCCGGTATTACGGGCGCCGCGGCCATGGTGGCCGACGTGATCTTCGGTAGTGCGGCGGTCGATGCCACGATCAGCTGAGCCGTCCCTTTAGTGTCGCCGCAAGAGCAGTTTTGAGCTGCTCGCGCAATCGCGCATGGAGTCCGCCTACTTCGTCGTCGCTCGCAGAGGAAGAACGCCTCCGCTCACTCCTCCTCAGCACGGCGGTGCGCGATTTACCGACGCTCGCAGCTCTTGCATCCGCCAGGCGTGATCACTTCGCGAAATCAGCAGCCGCCCCAGCGGAGCAATGTCGATGTGGAAGATCACCTCAGGCGACGCACCCAGCGCATGGACGGCCGCGGCTCGGGCGACGAGGGGACTTACGACGACGACGCTGCGACCTTCAGGCCATGGATGATCATCAAGTACCCGACCCACTCGATTGATCAACTCCGCCAGGCTTTCTCCGCCGTGCGGAGTGGCATGAGCATCGTGTAGCCAGGTGTCTAGGGCGCTCGAGTCGTCAAAGGCAACGTCGACCAAGGTTCGCCCGGTCCATGTCCCGAAGTCACATTCGCGTAGCTCCGGAACCGGTTCTGCCTCTCCGCCAAGGCATACCGCGGTGACCTGGCAAGCCTTCTCAGGTCCCCTGAGCCAGGCCGCCGCCCGCCCGTTAAGCCGCCGAATTTCTCTGGTGTGAGGCTCGCCCTGGTCACCGAAGA
>DATDKX010000213.1:0-3748 GCA_036519615.1 Propionibacteriaceae bacterium | reverse complement strand
CAAAGTGACGAGTGTGCTGCCACCTGCCCATGATTGGGCCAAGGAGTACGCCGAACTGTCGGCTAGCAGCGCCGACTTAGGACCTGAGGATCTTGAGCGTGGTGCCGTTGCCGCTCATGTGATAGGTGAGGATGAGCAAGCCGTCAGCCTCTTGGACCGTGCTCATCGCAGCTATCTCGAGCAAGGCCTTCCCGACAAGGCCGCGCGCTGTGTCTTCTGGCTCATCTTTCACCTCCGAAATGCCGGCCAGACCGCTCGCGCAGCGGGTTGGATAGCTCGGTTGCGCCGGCTCCTCGACGATGACGATCCACATGGCCACCTGGCCTACCTCGGTGTTCTGGGCGAAGGTGTCGCGTTGATGCAGGCTGGGTCGGTAATCCAGGCCCTACCCATGGTGGAGCGTGCGGCTGTCGGAGCCCGGGCGGCCGGAGACGATGACCTCTTCGTGCTAGCCGGTCTGGCTCGCGGCCGTTGCCTTGACGCGCAAGGGCATCGAACACAGGCGCTCGAGGCTTTGGACGAAATCATGGTCTATGTCGTCGCCGATCGCGTGGCGCCCCAGGTGGTCGGAATCGCCTATTGCTCGGTGATCTCGCTATGCATGGATCGCTTCGACATGCAGCGCGCCGCGGAGTGGACACAAGCGCTGAGTCGCTGGTGCGATGCCCAATCCGGACTCATGCCATACCGCGGAGAGTGCCAAGTGCACAGGGCCGAGATTCTCCAATTGCACGGCTCTTGGGCGGAAGCGACCGAAGAAGTGGTCCAGGTTAGCCAGCGATTGCCGGCAGCGGGCTTTGTTGCAGGGGCGGCCCACTACCGGTTGGCCGAGCTGTACCGGCTCCGCGGGCAGTTCGACTTGGCCGAGCGCTCCTATGCCGCCGCTGCGAGTTGCGGCCGCGAGGTACAACCGGGCTTGGCTCACCTCAGATTGGCACAGGGAAGCGCAGCGGCAGGCCTTGCCGGATTGGATCGTGCGCTGGCAGAGACTCGTAGCCCGGCGCGTCGGTCGCTGCTGCTCGCTGCCAAGGTCGAGATTGCGCTAGCCGCCGGAACCATAGATGCGGGTCGGACGGCACTTGCTGACCTCGAGAAGAACGCGGAGGCGATCGAGACGCCCTACATGGCGGCGCTGGTCGCCCATGCCGCAGGTCAGCTCCGACTTGCCGAGGACGACCCGCAGGCCGCGCTGCCGCTGTTGCGGCGGGCGTGGACGCTGTGGCAGCAGGTCGATGCGCCGTACGAGGCTGCGCGTACCCGGGTCCAGGTCAGCGCGGCGTGCCGGGCCCTGGGTGACGACGACGCGGCGCGGATGGAACTTGATGCGGCGCGTACCGTGTTCGAGCAACTTGGCGCGCAATCTGATCTTGCCTCATTGACCCCAACGGAAGGCGCCGCACCCGGCCATCCACTGACTGCCCGGGAGTGCGAGGTGCTCGCCCTGGTAGCGCAGGGGCAAACTAATCGAGGTATCGCGACGATCTTGTTCCTCAGTGAGAAGACCGTCGCTCGCCACCTCAGCAACATCTTCACCAAGATCAATGTCAGCAGCCGGGCTGCCGCCACGGCGTACGCGTACGAGCACCAACTGGTCTGAAGCCATGCGAAATGGGCATCTCTACCCATGCCCGGCCTCACGCAAAATGCACAATCTCTTCGATGTAGCCGCCGGGTGGTGCTCCCTAGCGTCGAGTTATGACAACCCCACGCATGCATCTCATTCACAACCAGACGGGCGCCGTCGAATCAATGCCAACGGTGATCATCGGTGGCGGCCAGGCTGGCCTGGTGATGGGATATCACCTGCAGAAAGCTGGCGAGCAGTTCCTCATCCTCGATGCCCAGCCCCGCATCGGCGACATCTGGCGCAATCGATGGGACTCGCTTCGACTGTTCTCGACTCCCCGGTACTCGAGCCTGCCCGGACGGCCGATGCGGCTGAGCACATGGCCCACCCACATCGAGATGGGTGACTACCTCGAGGAATACGCGCGTCATTTCGATCTTCCCGTGCGAAGCGGCGTACGGGTCAACCGGCTCTCCCGTACCGAGTCAGGCTTTCGACTGGAGACATCACATGGCGTGTTGCGGGCGGAGCGAGTCGTCATTGCCACGGGTGGCTACCAGACTCCAGTCGTTCCGGACTTCGCAGCTGAGCTGTCACCCAGAATCCGGCAATTGCATTCCGATGCCTACCGAAACCCGGAGCAGCTGAGCGGAACCGTACTTGTCGTGGGCGCGGGAAACTCGGGGGCAGAGATTGCTTTGGAGGCGGTCAGGTCCGGTCACCAGACATGGCTGTCTGGCCGGCACCCTGGAGAAATTCCGTTCCGCATCGAGAGCCGCCGGGCTCGGGTCTTGATACCAATCGTGATGTTCGTCTTCCGCCACATTCTGACGATTGATACGCCGATGGGCCGCAACTTCCGCGGTGCATCGATACATCGTGGGAAACCGCTCGTGCGTACGAAGGCAACTGATCTAGAAGCTGCTGGAGTGCAGCGAGTGGGTCGTATCGCCGCCATTCGCGATGGGCTCCCTGTCACGATCGACGGCGATGTGCTGGACCCCCAGACGGTGGTCTGGTGCACTGGCTACCGGGCCGACTACAGCTGGATCGATCTCCCTGTGGCGGATGATCATGGACAGCCGATCACCGAACGAGGGGTCTCTCCGGAAGCCGGCCTGTACTTCCTTGGAGCGGAGTTCCAGTACGCAGTGGCATCGGCGACCATTCAGGGCTTGGATCAGGACGCCCGCTACCTGATACGCGCGATGGCGGAACAAGCCGGCGCACGCTCTACGCCGGTGCCGCAGGAGGCGGCCGCCTGACTCCCGCTACTGACTCAGCCCTTAGCGATTCGAAGGCGGGCCAGGCAGCATCCGCAGGGCGGAGGCTTCTGAAGCCATCGCGCTCCCGAGCGGTCCAGGCTGCAAGTACGCCGGAGACAACCGTCGGATTGTGCAAGCGGCCATCGAGGACGGCCTCCACCAGGTCGTCCAGTGAGGCCCAGACGGTGTCCATATGCGCCTCTTCGCCCTCTCGGACATAATCATCCGGACCGTCAACCTCCTGCAAATCACGGGCGAGATAGATGCGCAGCGACTCCCCGAGGATTCCCGGCGTTGTAAAGAGATCGACCAGCACAGCCCACCTTTGGGCTGCCAGCCCGACCTCCTCTACCAGCTCACGCTTGACGGTCGACAGATAGCCTTCACCTTCCACGTCCAGCAGTCCCGCCGGCGGCTCGATCAGCCGGTGCCGTACCGGATGCCGATACTGCCGGACCAGAGCCACCCGGTCATGATCATCAAGTGCGATCACTCCCACGGCACCTGGGTGCTTGAGGTACTCGCGCGTGATCAGTTGTCCATCTGGGGTAATTACCTCGTCTTGCACATAACTGGTGATCTTGCCCTTGGCGAGCACAACCGAAGACTCGACGGGCCAGGCGAGTGGCACATCAGTTAGCTGGTCGGGACCGAGAACGATCATCGATGGTCGTCGTCGACCGGCAGCCGAGTTGCCAGCCTACGATCGAGCGCAGCCTCCACAAGGCCAACGAAAAGCGGATGCGGCCGGGTTGGCCGTGACTTGAGCTCTGGATGCGCTTGGGTAGCGACAAAGTAAGGATGAACCTCGGTCGGCAATTCAATGAACTCCACCAGCTTGGAGTCAGGTGAGGTGCCGCTGATCACCAGACCGGCATCCTCCAGGCGCTCCCGATATGCGTTGTTGACCTCATAG
>DATDKX010000212.1:0-5616 GCA_036519615.1 Propionibacteriaceae bacterium | reverse complement strand
CCCACCGTAGAGACGATCCGGGCCAAGTTCACGGTACGCCGGCAGGGTCAGGGCTTCGACAAGATCATCCGCAAGCTGCTCGGGCTGGATGCCAAGATGCGCCAGTATCGGGACGGCGCCGCGTTCTGCCGCGCGGTGCTGAAGGAGACCGGCATGGCTGGCCTGAACAGGGTTTGGACGTCGCCGGAGACGCTTCCGACCGCGGCCGAGATCGCCGATCCCAAGCTCTGGCTAGCGCGCGTACAACCCGAGCTGCCTGCCGGCTAGCTCGAGATCTCGCCGTGGGTCGTCGTGAGCTCGGCCCGGCCACCATGGCCGCCGTTCAGGCCGTCGATGCAGCGCTGAATCAGCAGGACGTGCAGATTGTCACTGCCTGCTCTGGTGGCGCCGATTCGCTCGCGCTGGCCTTTGCCGCTCGTTACGTCGCAAGTCGTCGGGATCTGAAATATGCGGCTGTGATCATCGACCACGGATTACAGCAAGGCTCGGCCGACATTGCCGTTCGGGTACGCGATCAGCTAGATCGGCTCGGCTACCACGACGTGATCATTACAGCGGTTCAGGTAGATCAATCAGCAGCTGCCGGGCTGGAAGCTGCGGCCCGAGAAGCCCGTTACCGCGCGCTCGATACCGATGCCCGGGCACACTCGGCCACCGTAATGCTTGGTCACACACTTGATGATCAAGCCGAGACCGTGCTGCTTGGTCTGGCTCGTGGATCCGGCAGCCGGTCGCTGGCTGGCATGTCGTCGCGCGCCGGCCACTTCATAAGGCCGTTCTTAAGAATCCGCCGTGCCACGACCGAACAGGTATGCGCCGAGCTAGGACTCGATCCCTGGCAGGACCCACATAACGCGGATCGTCGTTTTACGCGCGTCCGGGTACGCGAGACGGTGCTACCAACACTCGAGGCCGAGTTGGGTCCAGGCGTCGCCGAGGCCTTGGTTCGGACTGCGGAGCTGGTACGCGACGACAATGAGCTGCTTGATCGGCTCGCGGCCGAGGCATCCCGCATCGAAGGTTTAGGCGGCACTGACACGCTGGACTGCGCCGCTCTGCAGGCCCAACCACCCGCATTGCGTCGGCGCATCATCCGACTCTGGCTATTGACGCATGGGTTGGGCGACCTGTCGCTTCGCCACATCAGCGCTGTGGAGTCTTTAGTGATCGACTGGCACGGGCAGAAGGCCATCCAGATCCCGGGCGCAACGGTCACACGCACCGCGGGACGACTTCGGGTCAGCTGAGCGGGCCCTAGTAACCCTCCGGTCCGGTCCGCGTAGACGGTCATGCTGTGGCAGGCTGAGGCGCGTGGAAGCCACCCAGCTCGACGGTGATTTAACGCAAGTCCTCGTCACCAAGGAGCAATTGGCCAGCCGGATCGCCGAGCTGGCCGCCGAGATTGATCGGGACTACGAGGGGAAAGAGCTACTCCTCGTCGGCGTACTCAACGGAGCGGTCATGGTAATGGCTGACCTCTCCCGCGCGCTCAACATGCACTGCCGCATGGACTGGATGGCAGTCTCCTCATACGGCTCAGGTAGCCAATCCTCCGGCGTGGTACGCATCCTCAAGGATCTGAGCACCGACGTGACCGGGATGCACGTGCTGCTTGTCGAGGACATCATCGATACCGGCCTGACGTTGTCGTACCTAGTCAGCAACCTGCGCTCCCGCGGACCGGCCAGTCTCAACGTTCTGACCGTATTCAGAAAGCCGGAGGCGGCGCGGAATCCGGTCGAGATCTCCTACGTTGGATTCGACATCCCCAATGAGTTTGTGGTCGGGTACGGCCTGGATTACGACGGGCTCTATCGCAATCTGACCTCGGTCGGTGCGCTTTCGCCCAGCGTTTACAGCTGACCCGCTGGCCGTGCGCGCCCGAGCGGCCTGTGCTACGTACAGCCGGAGCACACGAGACGCACACCCTGCTCCTTGGACGCAAACGATAGCCTTGTCAGGAGGACCTCCCGGGTCCCAACCACGTTTACTAGGCAGGTCATGAACCTACGACGGGTATTCCGCTCACCTTTGGTGTGGATTGTCCTTGCTGTCATCACGATCGGGCTGCTGATCGACTTCAGCCAGCGCGTGACCAGCGGGTACAAGGAAGCACCGACCTCTCAGGTGGTCTCGATTATCAACGGCAACGAGCCGTTGAGCGAGGTCATCTTGATCGACAAGGAACAAGAAATCCGCGTCACCTTGAAGGACGCGAACCACACCGGCTATAAGGCAACCTGGGTTGGCAACCAGAGCGATGAAATCATCACCAGGCTCAACCAGCGCGTTGCTGACAAGACGCTGGATCAATGGAAAGGCGAGAACGCCACTCCAGGCTTCTTCAGTTCACTGCTTGGCACGCTGATCCCCTTCATCATCATTGGCGTGCTGTTCTTCTTCCTGCTGAACTCCGTGCAGGGCGGCGGCAGCCGCGTGATGCAGTTCGGCAAGTCGAAAGCCAAGATCGCCAACAAGGACACGCCAAAGACGACCTTCCGCGACGTCGCCGGTTGTGACGAGGCGATTGAGGAGCTGCAGGAGATCAAGGAGTTCCTCGCCGAGCCCGGGAAGTTCCAGGCGGTCGGCGCCAAGATTCCCAAGGGCGTGCTGCTCTACGGTCAGCCCGGCACCGGCAAGACCCTGCTCGCCCGGGCGGTCGCCGGTGAGGCGGGGGTGCCCTTCTATTCCATCTCCGGCTCTGACTTTGTGGAGATGTTTGTCGGTGTGGGCGCCTCCCGCGTTCGAGATCTTTTCGAACAGGCCAAGGAAAACGCGCCCGCGATTGTCTTCATCGACGAGATCGACGCCGTGGGCCGGCACCGCGGCGCCGGCATGGGCGGCGGCCACGACGAGCGCGAGCAGACACTGAACCAGCTGCTCGTTGAGATGGACGGCTTTGACGTACGCGGCGGCGTGATCCTCATCGCGGCTACCAACCGGCCCGACGTGCTGGATCCGGCGCTACTGCGCCCGGGCCGATTCGACCGGCAAATCGTGGTCGACACGCCCGACCTCAGGGGACGTTTCAACATCTTGAAGGTGCATGCGCAAGGCAAGCCCATGGCCCCGGACGTCGATCTGGAAGGTGTGGCACGGCGTACGCCTGGCTTCACCGGCGCCGACCTGGCCAATGTGCTGAACGAGGCTGCTCTCCTTACCGCCCGACAGAACGCACGCATGATCACCAACGAGTACCTGGACGAAGCGATCGACCGGGTGGTCGCCGGACCTCAGAAGCGCAGCCGGCTAATGACCGACAAGGAGAAGCTGGTCACCGCGTACCACGAGGGCGGCCACGCCTTGGTCGCTGCGGCGCTGCCCGGCACCGACCCCGTACAAAAGGTCACCATCCTGCCGCGTGGCCGGGCACTCGGCTACACCATGGTGCTGCCGGAGCAGGACAAGTACGCAAACACCCGCTCGGAGCTGCTTGATCAACTTGCCTACATGATGGGTGGTCGGGCGGCGGAGGAGCTCGTCTTCCATGACCCGACCACTGGAGCGAGCAATGACATTGAGAAGGCCACCACGGTGGCGCGCGCCATGGTTACTCAATATGGAATGACTGAACGCCTCGGCGCCATCAAGCTCGGCTCGGGTGACGCCGAGCCGTTCCTGGGCCGTGACATCGGTCATGGCCGTGACTACTCCGAAGAGGTCGCCGCAGTCGTCGATGAGGAAGTCTCCAAGCTGATCAGCAATGCCCATCAGGAGGCGTTTGACATCCTCACCGAGAACCGAGATGTCCTCGACGATCTGGTGCGCGCGCTGTTTGAGAAAGAGACCCTGGATCGCGAGCAAGTGGCGGCAGTCTTCCAGCCGCTGCGGTTGTGGCCGAAGCGACCGGCCTGGACCGGGTCGGATGAGCGGATACCCTCCGCCATTCCGCCGGTGACACCGCCTCCACCGCCTTCGATCAACGGACAGAATGTGCCGAACGGCCAGGCTGCCGACGGTCAAGGACCGAGCCCGGACCACCAGGTCCCGGCCGGTGGCACCCAGCAACCTCCCGGACATGCGGCGATTCCGTCACAGTTGCCGACCGCTGGTGAGCCCGACCCACAACCCCACAGAGGCCCGGACTTTCGGTGACCGAGCTGGACGAGGCCGCCGATATCAGTCGTGACGGTGCCGACGGTATGAGGGGCGGCGGTATGTCAGGGATTGACCCGATTCACTTTCCGCAGCGGGTCGGAGAGTTCGATCATGACCGCATCGTTGCTGCGGTACGCGAAATCCTGATCGGAATTGGCGAGGATCCCGATCGCGACGGTCTGCGAAGTACTCCGGAGCGGGTTGCGCGGGCGTACGCGGAGATGTTCGGCGGCCTGCGACAGGATCCGGAGAAGGTTCTGGCCACGGTCTTCGACCTCGGCCATGACGAGCTGGTCCTGGTCAAGGACATCGAGGTTTGGAGCGTCTGCGAACACCACCTGGTGCCATTTACCGGGGTCGCCCACGTCGGCTACATTCCCAACCGTGAAGGCAAGATCACCGGACTCAGCAAGCTAGCTCGCCTTGTCGACATTTACGCCAAACGACCCCAGGTGCAGGAGCGCCTGACGACTCAGATCGCCGACGCCATCAATCGCATTCTGGAACCGCGCGGGGTGATCGTCGTGATCGAATGCGAGCACCTATGCATGACGATGCGCGGCGTCCGCAAACCCGGCTCGAAGACGATCACCAGCGCCGTACGCGGGCAATTGCGTAACGCCGCAACTCGCGCCGAGGCTATGGGCTTGATCACGAGCTGACGGTCCTCTCCGCCTTCGCCTCTCTCCGGAAGCGAGGCCTGCAATCGCCAGTTGACCTATTTCACTGACTTCTTGCTGGCCTTCCAGGTATTGCAGCGACCAAGATCAGCCGAGTCCATTCCGCGACTGAGCCAACGAATCTGCGCCGCGCTGCTGCCATGGTCCGGCTTGCGGCCGGCCGGCGGATCCTCGTCGCCGGTGTAGGTGTGCCAAACCCGCAGCTGGTAGCGATCGTTGCTGCTCAGACCGATTGATCGGGCGGCCGTAGCGAGAAAGACGCCCTCGAAGCACTGCGCCTGCAGCTCAAGGCGGCGGCTCAGGAGATATCGCTGGCGGCGGCTTTTGGTCGAGAAGACGCGCTGGCCGTACTCGCGAAGCATGCCGCTCTCAGCCTGCAGGTGATGACCGAACTCGTGAGCGACCAGCCCGACATACCCGAGTCGCGCGAAGGTGTACGCCTCGTTGGCGTCGTCACCAGCAACGGGCCAGTAGATCGTGTGAGTGACGGAGCAGTAGTACGCCGGGGCATCTCTTTGCCCGAACCGTCCGCATGGTGTCTTGATCGTTTTTCGGTACGCCTTGATTTTTGGCTTGTTGAGCTGGATTCCGCGGGCAGCCAACGGCTTGGCAAACGCCTTGACCAGGCAGTTCACCAACCTCTTGCCGTACGAACCCAGGTTGTTGTCCAGCAATGGGGGTTTCGGCGAACGGACCTTGAGCTTGCACGAGACCTGGGCGTTGCCGAGGTCCGCGGCATAGATGCTGTTCCTGGCCAGGGACGTATTGATCCCGCCTTCGTTCTGTCCTTGACCAGATTTCGGTGTCGCTGCCGGTACCGACGACGGGCTGGCCGCGG
>DATDKX010000211.1:0-5623 GCA_036519615.1 Propionibacteriaceae bacterium | reverse complement strand
GCAATGGATGCCTTCGTGATCGCGCAACCAGCCGAAGGTTTTGATCTTTTCCACGTCAGGCTCGTCGACGTCGAAGAGCGAGCCTTGGTAGGCAGGCCGTGTCTGGATATCAAGCGGCTCGAACAGCACCCGTCGGGCATAATCCAACGTGGTTTGGCCGGTGACCTCCGCGATAACCGCCGAAAGCAGGTGCGGGCCGCCGTCTTGGTACTCGAATTTGGCGCCGGGCGGGTTCTGCGGACCAGGCTTCAGCAACTGAGGAACTGTCGGGCGATCAGGAACGGTGTCGTCAACCTGTTTCTCGGTGTACCCAGCGGTCTGGGTGAGGAGCTGACGCACCGTTATGCGTTCGGTACGGGCGTCCATGATTGAACGGTATTGAGGCAGCAACTCACCAAGCTTGGCATCGATACTGCGTAGCCGACCTTCCCGCAATGCCACCCCGACCAGGGTGGCCATTACGCTCTTGGTGACCGAGCGCACCTCCGCATGATCATCCACGTGGCTGTCGTAGTAACGCTCCGCGACCAGCCGACCGCGGTGACTGACCAAGATGGCGCGAGTCGCTCCATATTGGCGTTCGGCAACGTAGGCGTCGATTGCCGCACCGATTTCCTGACTCCGAGCGCTGCGTGACGGGCTAACCGACGGCTCGTGGAGTTGCGCTGCACACCCTGTCATCACGACGAGCAGTAGCACCAGCACCCGGACCATCGCCCGACGACCCTCTGAGGTCACCACTCACCTGCTCGCTACCACGGCACTGCCAGCCGCTCCAACACACATCTACGCCTTGCCAACCAGGCTGGCAACACCTTTCACACCGAGACCACATGATGCAGGCCACAGCCGCCGACTGAGGAGGAGGTCATTGGGCTCCTGGAAGTCATCGCTCACGCCAAGATCCGCCTACCGGATAGCGATCTGGCCCGCTCACAACGGCAAGCCACGATCACCCGCGTTCGCGGGACGAAGATCAACAGCTCTGATCCGCCGTTGACCCCCGTCTGCACCGCCGCCGCCCCACCATTCCTGCCGGTCCATCACCACCAATCGAGCTGGCCAGCTCTCGACCACGTGGCCGCCTCGACCTGGATCGGCGGATCGACCTCTCGGCGACCAGCTTCAGCACGCTGCTGCGTATGATCGTCACGCGCGTGTGTGCTCACATCTGATCCGGTCGCGCTGATAGGGCGTCGGGAGGTGTCATGGACGAGTCCGCTCAGGCCTATGCAAACGAAGTCCAAGTTCTGAGGCTAGTTTTCACCGTCCGGCAAGGACGGGTGGAACTGTCCGACGTCCACCAGGTCGAGATGCGCGTCCCGCCGAGCGCGTCACTCGAGGAACGCACCGGCGTCAGCGGAGCCTGGGTCGAGATCCGGGACGCCGACGGGGCTCCGATCTTCCGGCACGATCTGTCCCCCTCCCTGCTGGACAGCGCGGAACTCTTCCCCGAGGACCCGTACGGCGAGATCATCCGGGTCCCCACCATGCCTGGAACCTCAGCCTTTTCGGTCCTCGCGCCCCTGCCTGCGGAAGCCGACACGCTCGTGCTGGTCGGCGGACCGACGGCCAATGCCCGCGGGGCGGCCCGCGAACTGACCGAGGTCGATGCACAGGAACTGCGCCGAAGGGCCCGAGGATGACAGCCGACGACGGCACCGTCATCAGCACGACCAAGGTCGTCGACAACGGCTCCCCGTTCAGCCGGTTCAACATCGTCATCCTCTCCGACGGGTACCAGCAGTCCGAGCTCGGCAGGTTCGCGAACGACGTCATGGCCTTTGTGCAGAGGCTCGCCACGACAGCGCCGTTCAACTTGGTCATGAACGCCATCAACGTGTACCGGGTCGACGTGAGCTCGACCGACTCCGGCGCCGACGACCCGGTGGCCTGCGGCGGCTCGGGCACCACGGCGCGCACCTACTTCGACGCGATGTTCTGCAGTGATGGCAGCAACCAGCGTTCGCTTGCGGTCAACAACGCGCTCGCCCTGCAGGTCGCCGGCGGCCAATTGCCCCAGTACAACCTCGTTCTGGTCGCGGTGAACTCGACGATCTACGGCGGTCTCGGCGGCGGCGTCGGAACGTTCTCTCGGGCGGCCAACGCCGGTGACATCGCCATCCACGAGATGGGGCACACCGCCTTCGGCCTGGCCGACGAGTACTCCACGCTGGCCGGCTGCGCGTCTGGCAGGGCGGGGCACGACGTCCACCCGGCGACCGAGGTGCAGGCGCCCAACGTCACCGTCCGCGCTTCGAGTGCGTCCGCTTTGAAGTGGAGCCGCTACGTCCTGCCCGGGACGAGCGTGCCTACGATGTCGAACCCGGACTGCACGCGTTGCGACATGAGGCCATCGACGGTCGCAGGGGGTGTCCTCGGCGCCTTCGAGGGAGGGGACTACTTCCACTGCGGCGCGTTCCGGCCTGAGTACGACTGCAAGATGAGAACTTTGGCGGCGCCCTTCTGTCGCGTGTGCTCAGCGACCATCCTGACCCGCCTGTTCCCGCTCTCTCGGGTGTCACTGCGCTTCGTCTGGAAGGGCGTCGGCTCGGACCGCGGCCTCTACTCGGGTCGTGGCGGGGACGGCGATCAGGGCGGCATCAGCATGCGCAGCAGTGCAGCCCCAACTCTGACCACCACCAACACTGGACCGTTCCTGGCCGCGAAGGACCCCGACTCGCAGGGCATTAACTACACCAAACTGCTCGGCCAGAGCGGCATGACGTGGGACACGGTCCGCAATGTCCCCGGCGCCGGCACAAGTACGGGCCCGTCCCTCGCCTTCTTCCGGAACGCCGTGCACATGGTCTGGAAGGGCATTGAGAGCGACTTCGGCATCTACACGACATCGTTCCCCGGAGGACTCCCGGCTGCGCCGAAACCGGTTCCGAATGTCGGCACCGGCACCCGCCCGACGCTCGCGGTCTTCCGCGACCGGCTGTACATGGCATGGCGAGGCGTCAGCGACCAGAGCATCTTCTTCAGCCGGTTCGACGGCTCCAGTTGGGTTCCGCAGAGCACGGTTCCGGGCGTCGGGACGAGCGTCTCACCCACACTGGCCGTGCTCAACGATCGCCTCGTGATGGTCTGGAAGGGCATCGACAACAATCAGGACGTCTGGTTCACCACCTATGATGGCTCGTCTTGGGCACCGCAGTCGCCCGTTCCCGGGATCGGCACCAGCAGCGGAGTCTCACTCAGCGCCGGCCCGGACCGGATCTTCATGGCCTGGCGCGGTGTGGAGGGCGACCCTAGCCTCTACTACACGACCTATGACGGCACGACGTGGGGCGCTCAGCACAACTACTTCGGCACCGGCTCCAGCGGCGTTCCCGCCATCCTCGCGACCTGGAGCTGATCGTCGCACCTTTCCATCCCATTCGATCCTTCGCTTGTTCGGCATACCCTCAGCACTCGGCAACGAGCCAGGCCACCACTGCTCGGGACGGTTGACCGGCATGGAAGGGGCCAGCTCGTATCGGGGTCTTGCCATCGCGACATGGATGGCATCGATGAAGTCGCCAGCCCTGTTCCATCGTTCGTAGGGGTCGCGAGGCGCTTTTGGGGTCAGCCCTAAGACGGTGCATAACCAAACTTCAGCGTGCCGCTGGAGGAGGTCCTTGCCATCGATGCCTACATCCGCAGAGGCACCGGCACCGTCCGCGTCATCACGCCCTACGGCAGCCTGACGGTCGACCAGATCCTCGGCCGGCAGGGGGAGATGCTCGGCGATGACGCCCGAGCCACAATCCTAAGATCTTGACCCCGGATAAGGCCACGTTGCGTCCAGTGGGCGGTTCGCGCATCACTGAGGCGCGGTGCGTGCCCCGGGCAACAAGGTGCTCGTGACGAGATCGTCCTCTGTGTGGTGATCATCAATGGGTTGGCGGCCATCCTGTTCATGATCGGCTACATTCTGTTCGGTATTGCCATGATCAGGACCGCAACAATGCCTCGCTGGTCCGGCTTGCCGGTCGCAGCGGGCGCTCCAGCCCACTCACGGGCTTTCGGTATAGCCCAGCTGGTCTCGACCGCCGGCGCCCGATCGCGCGGTCAGGTCACACTGCTCTTCGTCAGCCCGGGTCAAGATCAAATCAGCCGCCGGACGGGCCGCGCCCCGCTTCTCCCGCAGCGGCTCCAGCAACATCCACGGCGGACAGCGGCTGGAGTTGCGGCTGCGGGAGGTCAAGACGCTTGCTCGAGTTCTGTGACACAGGCAGTCGCCATGCGAGCACGCTGAACAGCTGCCGCGCAACCCACATCGCCGAGATCGACCGTGACCTTGACCGGCTGCCGGCACTCTGCCGCGAGCTGGTAGCAATGGCCGACCTGTTACCGAGCAAAGATTGTCCGGATCTGACGCGGAACGTGGCGGCCGAGCACGAGCAAAGCTGTGGCGGTGAATGCTGCTGAGTGGGCAGCTCGAATCCGTTTGTGCTGTCAGCGGCTGCGGGCAGGATATGGCGCAGGTCAGCTTTCGCACTCGAACGCGTCATCGCCGCTATGGCTGGTCCGGACGCGCGTCCGCGCCGGGACCAGGCCCGCGCAGTCGAGCACTTGGTTGATGGCCACCACCGAGTGCTGGTTGTGCAAGCTACGGGCTGGGGCAAGTCGGCGGTGTACTGGGCCGCGACCGCCGCGCTCCGTGCGAAGCGTGCTGGACCCACGCTGGTCGTCTCGCCGCTGCTGGCCTTGATGCGCGATCAGATCGCAGCTGCGGAGCGGGCGGGGCTGCGGGCGGCGACGGTGAACTCGACCAACGTCGAGGAGTGGGGCGAGGTGCTGGCGGCCGTGCGATCCGGGCAGACCGACGTGCTGCTCATCTCCCCGGAGCGGCTGTCCAACCCATCCTTCGCCGCCCAGCTGCCGGAGCTACTCGGCCCGTGCGGGCTGCTGGTCATTGACGAGGCGCATTGTGTCTCCGATTGGGGCTTCGACTTCCGCCCTGACTACCAGCTGCTGACCCGGACGTTGCTCGCCCTTGCACCGGGCACCCCGGTGCTCGCTACCACTGCAACTGCCAACCAGCGAGTCAGCGTCGACGTGGCGCGTCAGCTGGGCGAGGACACCGTCACTTTGCGCGGTTCATTGGCGCGGTCGTCGCTCCGATTGGCCGTTGTGCCGCACCTACGTCCCTTAGAGCGATACGCCTGGGTGGCCGAGGCGTTGCGGTCGCTGCCGGGCTCCGGCATCGTGTACGTGCTCACGGTGGCGGAGACCGAGCGGGTCGCTGGCTTCCTGCTCGAGCAGGGTCTCGAGGTTGCGGCGTATTCGGGACAGACCACGAATCGCGTCGAGCTGGAGGATCGGCTGCGCGACAACACGATCAAAGCGCTGGTCGCCACCTCGGCGCTGGGGATGGGTTATGACAAGCCCGACCTGGCATTCTGCGTCCACCTGGGTTCGCCGGCCTCGCCGGTGGCGTACTACCAGCAGGTTGGCCGAGCGGGGCGGGCGCTTGAGGATGCGCAAGCCATCTTGGTGCCGACCGAGTCGGACGAGCGGATCTGGGACTACTTCGCCACCTCCGGGATTCCCGACGAACAGCAGGTCGAGCGGATCCTGGACGCGCTGGGCGACTCAGTGCAGAGCCTGGCCGGACTCGAGGCAGCGACGGGGA
>DATDKX010000210.1:0-7477 GCA_036519615.1 Propionibacteriaceae bacterium | reverse complement strand
CGATTAAGGGTCACTGCTCCAGCTCTGGGCAAAGTGGAGCCAAGTCAGACTGGCACGCTCACCGCCCAAGGTCTGCTCGCAGCTGCGTATCAAAGCCACTTCCGAGCCAATGTCGAACTTGGTGCGGATCTTGGCGCGTCCTGGTACTACTGGCAGCTTCCGCACCCGACAATCTGGACTCATCTGTCCGCCTGGACCGGTTATGCACTGCACCAACTGAGTGCCTGGGGACTGATCTACTACGCGCAACAGCACGTCCGCCGCTATGTCAACGGGCTGCACGCGGTCAACGTGATCGCGCTGGCTGTCAATTTGTTCTTCATTGTTGTGCACATGCTGCAGAGTCAATTCTTTTATGACGGACTTGCCCAAGACGTATCGATCTACAGCTCGCAAGGTTCGGTGATCTTGCTGCTGGTCGTAGTTCTGCTGATGGAGAGCCGGCGCCGGGGGCTGATACTCGGGCACGGCACGTCAATGTCAAAGCGGGTGGTGTACTTCGTTCGGCGCTATCACGGCTATCTGTTCAGCTGGGCGGTGATCTATACCTTCTGGTACCACCCGATGGTGAATACCCCTGGGCACCTCGTTGGCTTCTTCTATATGTTCCTGCTGCTGGTGCAGGGCAGCCTGTTCTTCACGCGGGCGCATATCAACCGCTGGTGGACTGTCACGCTTGAGCTAATGGTGGCTGTTCACGGTGCTCTCGTCGCGATCATGACCTCCGGCCCGCATGGAATGTGGCCGATGTTCCTTTTCGGCTTTTTGGCGATCTTCGTACTCACCCAGATGTACGGGCTTGGGCTGTCGCCGCAAATCCGGACGATCATCGGCGTCGGCTATATCGCGACGGTTGCGGCCGTCTACAGCTGGCGCGGCTGGTTGCGCGTGCCCGAGATCACCTGGATTCCGGTGATCGAGTACGGGCTCGTCGCAGTGCTTGGAGGCCTGATCGCAGCCGGGTTGTGGATCGCGGGCCGCGTCCGCAACCGCTCGGCAGCGGCTGATCTTGTTCCCGGTCCGAGGACTCGAGTTCAGGAATGACCTCCGGTCACGATGCCGAACCGAGGCACGTCGTGGTCACCGGCGGTAATCGCGGAATCGGATACGCGCTGGTGCGGGCCCTGATCAGGCGCGGCGATCACGTGACGTTCACCGCGCGAAGCCGTCAGCGAGGAACGGCTGCACTGTCCCAACTGAGCGATGAGCACCCGTATGGTCAAGTCAGGTTGGAGATCTGTGACGTAACCTCGGCAGAGTCCATCCGGGACTTCGCCCAGAACCTGCTGGCGCAACAGCGCCCCATTGACGCACTCGTCCACAACGCCGGCGTTCTTCGACCACCCGCCGCGCGACAGCTCACGCGGGGCGGCGTAGAGGTTGCCCTGGCAACCAATGCGTTGGGTCCGATGTTGATCACAACCGCCTTGACGCCTGCGCTAGCCGCGGCCCGCGCTTCCCGCGTGCTGATTCTGACCTCGCGGCTCCACCAGCCGGGCTCTCGAGGCATGCCGGTCGACTTCGACTTCGACGATCCCAACCTCGAGCGGGGCTACCACCGCGACCGGGCCTACAAGAATTCCAAGCTTGCCGCGATCTGGGTAGCGCGTGAGCTCGACCAACGCTTGCCCGCATCGGTCACCTGCAATGCAATCTGTCCCGGCTTTGTCCCCAGCACGGCCGCGGCCTACGCCACTAGCTGGCAACGGCTACTGCTTCGCTACGTACTGCCGAGGTTCTCGTTCACCCGAACGGTCGACGAAGCGGCTGAAGACGTGATCTGGGCCCTCGACACGAGCGAACTTGACGGCATCGGCGGTCAATACATCCTGGACCGCACTCTCGCCTCGCCTAGTTCTCAAGCAGCAGACCCTGCTCTAGCCCGACGATTCTGGGATCTGGCGGAGCGTTTGATCGAGTGCATGTAGGAGGAAAAAGCGCCGGGGCCCGTCTCCTCAGGCGGCGTAACGGGCCACGTATGCGGTCCGGGCGCTGTTGGCGAGGGCCAACGGCGAGAGACAGCCTTGTTGGTGCCGCCAACTCCTGCCGCCAAGTGGCGGCGGCCCAGGCGCGGTGGTAGGGCGTGAAGACGCGGTAGTGGTCGCTGCCGGACGGCGGGAGCGTGCCGGGGTCGACAACTGTCAGACCCGGGAAAAGCCGAGGCGCGAGCCGGTGCTGATCACAGTCTTTGCGCAGTCGCTCCTCTCGCCGACGCGCGTACCTGCTCACGTCGGCGGAAACGGCGACGGCTTCGGCTCTGGTGGAGAAACCGGTCGCGGTTGGGTGATCGACCTAGCAACGCCGGGTCGAGGACGTAGAGCGGCACGACGGCTTGGGCGCTGGCACACGCTGTAGCTAGCGCTGGGTTGTCATGAACCCGCAAGTCTCGGGTAAGCAACACGACGGCAGTGCCCATCAGGCCACGCCGCCGCTACTAGTCGCCTTAATTGCTTGCATGGCCACCTCTAGTCCGGTGCAAAACGACTCAACAATCGACGCAACTCGGCAGTCTACGGTACGATAGTCGCCGTGGCGAACCAGCTGGCTGGCGGCATCCTCTCCACCTCGGTTGTGCAGTCTGCGGATAGCGCGGCCCCGCCTCGTGAAGCCGTGGACCTTCCTCGCGGCGCCGTTATGCCAGCCATTGACAGCGCCGCGGCCCTGCGTGGCGCGGTGGAGGCAACACTGTCGGATTTCCTCGCTCGCGAAGCGGCGTCACTGGAGTCCGCCGATCCAGCGCTGGGCGCACTCGCAAGCCTGGCGCGTAGCTACGTCCTTGCCTCCGGCAAGCGACTCCGGCCGACGTTCGGGTACTGGGGCTGGCGTGGTGTCGCGGGCATGGCTCCGTCACTCGACGCTGTGCTACCCGCCCTAGCCGGCCTGGAGCTATTGCACGCGTTCGCCTTGGTGCAAGACGACGTAATGGATGGCTCCGCCACTCGTCGTGGGCGGCCTACCGCACACGAGGTGCTTGCCGCCGAACACTCAGCCGCTGGACGCGCCGGCTCGGCTGGCAGGTTCGGCTCCACAGGGGCCGTGCTCCTCGGCGACCTTTTGCTCGTATGGGCCGACCGAATGCAGCTCCAGGCGAAAGTGCCGCCCGCGGCGCTGTTGGCCGCTCGCCGCCACTACGACGAGATGCGAATTGCCACGATCGCCGGGCAGTATCTCGACGTTCTCAGCGATGCGGAATCCGATACCTGGTCGGTCGAGCGAGCATTACGGGTTGCGCGCCTCAAAACAGCCGGCTACACGGTCACCGGCCCTCTGCTGCTCGGAGCCGCGCTCGCCGACGGCCAACCGCACGGCTCAGTCGCAGGCGCGTACACGGTCTACGGCGAGGCTGTGGGCGAGGCGTTCCAGCTGCGCGATGATCTGCTAGGCGTCTTCGGCGATCCACTAATCACGGGCAAACCGGCAGGGGAAGACCTTCGTACCGGGAAGCCAACCGTGTTGCTGCTGCTCGCGCGTCAGCTCGCCACCGCCGCGCAGCGAACCGCGCTGCGCGAGCTTCCGGACGACGCGGCTGACGTCGCCCGGTTGACCGATTTGGTGGCCGAGACCGGAGCGATCGATGCCGTGGAAGCCATGGTCGAGGATCGAATAAATACCGCACTCGACGTGCTGGTCGGTGCGCCGATTGACCTGGCCGCCCGATCGGCCCTAGCAGACCTCGCCATTACCGCGACATCTCGGCGGGCATGATGGCCGACAGCATCGTCGAACGCGTGTGATAACCGACCTGAGCAGCCGGGACCGCCTTTTGGTCGAGCTCGTTGATCACATGGGCCGGGCGTGTGGGGTTCGAACTGTCGACGAGGTGCACCGGCGGCCCGGACAGCTACACCGCGCGTTTTCAGTCATCCTGAAGGATCAAACCGAGCGAATCCTGCTGCAGCGCCGGTCTGCAGCGAAAACTCGATTCGCCTCGCTCTGGGCAAATGCGTGCTGCGGGCACCCGGCACCTGGACAGTCGGTCGCGGCGTCGGCCAACCGGCGACTTCGCGAAGAGCTCGGGCTGCCGCGAATCACCCTCGCCGAGGCCGGTGTCTACGTTTACTACGCAGAAGATCTAATTTCTGCCCGATGCGAGTTCGAGTACGACCACGTGCTGGTTGGCAACGTGGCGACAGACGTGCCATTGACCCCCGATCCAAACGAGGTCGCCGAGCTTTGGTGGGTCAACCGAGACGAACTCACAAGCTCCCTCGACGCGGAGCCGAAGAGCTTCGCACCTTGGCTTGCCGGAGTGATGGCGCGGCTGGCAGAGCACGAGTCGACGACGAGTACGGCGAGGCCAGCGGAGCCGTCGGGTGACCGATGACGGCCTGAGCGCCGGCGCGGTAGCCCGACGCCTCGGTGTCGCGGTCACCACGCTCCGAACGTGGCACCAGCGCTACGGGCTTGGGCCCAGTCAGCACATTTCGGGTCGGCACCGCCGCTACACCACGGAGGATCTCGCCCGCCTCGAGGTCATGCAGCGCCTCGCCGCCGAAGGAGTCGCGCCGGCTGAGGCGGCGCGCTGGGCACGCCTTGCTCCTGCGGACGCCCTCCTGCACGATCCCTCCAAGATGCCGACGCCCAAGGTGCCGACGCCCAAGGTGCGGGAGGTGGAGCGCCAACGGACGTCCCGCTCCCGCGCTGGCGGCGGCTTCACTATCCCGTTAGGTCGCGCGGGCCCAGCGGCTCGCGGCCTAGCCCGCGCGGCGGTGCGTCTGGATTCCCCCAAGATGCGCGAGATTCTGGAGGACGCCATTGAGGCGGATGACGTGGTGGCCACATGGGATAACGTCCTGCGGCCGGTGCTGGTCGGCATCGGCAAGCGGCACCTGGTTACGCGGAGTTTGATAGACGTCGAGCACCTGCTTTCGCGTACCAGCTCTGAGGTGCTCGGTGCCGTACCACGGCCAGCCTCGGCTATCACGCGGGCTCGCATCTTGCTGGCCTGCACCGATGAGGAGCAGCACAGTTTGCCGCTTGAGGCGCTGGAGGCTGCGCTGGCTCAGGCTGGCGTGGCTTGCCGGATGCTCGGTGCACGGGTGCCGCCAGCGGCCTTGATCGACTCCGTGAGACGAACCGGGCCCGCCGTTGTCGTGCTGTGGGCCCATACTGCCGAGACCGCGGATCTCAACCAACTGCGCAGGCTCCTGGCAGGGCCTCGGCGGCCGCTGCTCGTCTTGGCCGGCGGACCTGGCTGGGATCCAGAGTCGTTGCCATCGGATGTCGTGATGCCGGCCAGCCTGAGCGACGCAATGCGCCTCGCCATGGCCGCGGCCGACGCCTCCGATTAGCGAGCACTGAAGGTGTGATCTCGCTCAAGGGGCGATTGGTTGGAAAGACCGCATCTCATCCGTGCCGGGGCGGATTACTCCAGCAGCGGACTCGGGTACTTCGTTCCAGGCTCCGGGCAGGTCGCCGAGTGGTTCAGAAACTACGAACCGGGTTTCTTCGCCGAGGCCGTGGAGTATCTCCACGTCAGGGTGCAGTTGTCGCAGCGTCGCAATCTTGGTGGAATAGAACAGCGTCCGGCTTTTGCCTTCGCTGGAGTACCGGAACGCCCAGATTGACTCGCCATCAGTGGTAGCCACGGTGCCTTGGAACGGGTACTCGACTCCATGATCATGGCCAAGTTTTTCCACCAGGCCGATGGCGCGCGCCACCGCGTCGAATGGATCATCGGGCAGGCCGAACGTGAGTGCCAAAAAGAACAGGGCTTCGGAGTCTGTGGATCCTTCGATGTCTGGATACAAGAGCGGATCGACGGCCATGAGCACGTCACGCTTGATGTTGTGGAAATCGCGGAGCACACCGTTGTGCATCCACAACCAGCGCCCATGCCGGAACGGATGGCAGTTACTGCGCTGCACCGGAGTACCGGTTGATGCACGGATGTGGGCGAAGAAGGTCCGAGTCCGGATCTCGGTCGTCACCTCGCGCAAGTTTCGGTCGTTCCACGCCGGCTCAATGCTTTTGAAAAGCGCCGGTTCGAGGCCCTCGCCGTACCAGCCGATTCCGAATCCGTCGCCGTTGGTTGTTTCGACCCCCAGGCGCGAGTGCAAGCTCTGGTCGATGATCGAATGATCCGGGCGGAAGAGGAGCTCGTGGGCAAGGATCGGGTCACCTGAGTAGGCCATCCATCTGCACATGGGCTGAGTGAAGCACCTTTAGATGGGACGAGCATCACCCTTGATGGGGGATATCGGCAGTTCAGGCCTTGCTTACATCGGGGACGATGAGCCACATCACTACATAGATCACCAGCCCGGATCCGCCGAATACTGCCAGTACGAGGAAGAGGACTCGGATCAACGTCGCGTCGAAGTTGAAGTACTCTGCTAATCCGCCACATACCCCGGCGAGCATGCGTTGGTTTCGGCTGCGGTACAGCTTGCGTGGTTCATCCATAGCGCTTGCCCTTCTCGATCGCCTACCACGAGCGTTTCATCACCTCGCCCACCCGGACAAGTGTGAGTTCAGGCTTGTTGGAAGATGATCTTCAGCCGTCCGGCAAGTCGTGACGGCTTATTCCGTACGTCTCGCGTGACACGATGCCGTGATCGGTCAGCACGAGTTCTCATCTTGGAGGTCACCCGGGTCGTCGATGTGGTCAATGAGCAGCGGCTTGCCGAATTAGCGTTGACCACGACCGCCTCCCAGCTGGCCCGGATGATTGCTGGGTTCCGGTCTGCTGATGGGATGCGGATCGGTCAGCAGGCGAAACGGAATCTGTCGTGGCATGAACACACAGACGGCATGATCAATTTCCGGGTCCGGCTGCCGAAGGAAGAGGCTGCGCTGCTGGTAGCGGCGATCGGGGCGGCGAAGGATCAGTTCGCCCTCGCACCCGGCACCCCGGTGCTCGCTACCACCGCGACTGCCAACCAGCGAGTCAGCGTCGACGTGGCGCGTCAGCTGGGCGAGGACACGGTCACTTTGCGCGGTTCATTGTCGCGGTCGTCGCTCCGACTGGCCGTTGTGCCGCACCTACGTCCCTTAGAGCGATACGCCTGGGTCGCCGAAGCGTTGCGGTCACTGCCAGGCTCCGGCATCGTGTACGTGCTCACGGTGGCGGAGACAGAACGGGTGGCTGGCTTCCTGCTCGAGCAGGGTCTCGAGGTTGCGGCGTACTCGGGACAGACCACGAATCGCGTCGAGCTGGAGGATCGGCTGCGCGACAACACGATCAAAGCGCTGGTCGCCACCTCTGCGCTGGGGATGGGTTATGACAAGCCCGACCTGGCATTCTGCATCCACCTGGGTTCGCCGGCCTCCCCGGTGGCGTACTACCAGCAGGTTGGCCGAGCGGGTCGGGCGCTTGAGGATGCGCAAGCCATCCTGGTGCCGACCGAGTCGGACGAGCGGATCTGGGACTACTTCGCCACCTCCGGGATTCCCGACGAACAGCAGGTCGAGCGGATCCTGGACGCGCTGGGCGACTCAGTGCAGAGCCTGGCCGGACTCGAGGCAGCGACGGGGA
>DATDKX010000209.1:0-4350 GCA_036519615.1 Propionibacteriaceae bacterium | reverse complement strand
CAACAAGCCGTTCTTCACCTACGTCTGCTTCACCCAGGTGCACCCGCCGCTGCTCCCCAATCCCGACTTCAAAGGCAAGTCTGGCGGTGGGACCTACTCCGACGCCATCGCCGAGCTGGATTACCGCACTGGCCAGGTCATGGACGCCATCGACCAGGCCGGGATCGCCGAGGACACGATCGTGGTCTGGAGCAGTGACAACCCGGCCGGGCGAGCCCCGTACATGGGCGGCTCGAATGGGCCGTGGCGCGGCCACTTCGCCTCGGGTTTCGAGGGCGGCATGCGCGCCCCGGCGATGGTGCGCTGGCCCGGCAAGGTCCCCGCCGGCGCGGTCACCGAGGAGATCTTTGCCACCTACGACTGGCTGCCCACGCTGGCCTCGCTGGTCGGGGAGTCCAAGCGGGTGCCCGACGACCGCCCGATCGACGGCGTGGATGCCTCGGCGTTCCTGCTCGGCCAGCGCCCGACCACCGGCCGCGATCATGTCATCTACTTCGGGTCCGACGCCGAGGTGATGTCGGTCAAATGGCGGACCATGAAGGGTCGTGTTGCGCTACACCGAGAGCACCAGCGGCCCAATCATCAAGCCCCAGTGGCCGCTGATCTTCGATCTGATCGACGACCCGGGCGAGGAATGGGACCTGATGGACAAGCAGCTGGACTGCATCTGGGTGCTGGGGCCGGTCGCCCAGCGCCTGGGGGCGTTGATGCAGAGCGCGGCCCGCTATCCCAACATCAAGCCCGGCCAGGAGTTCACCGGCTATGAATGAGCTGGTGCACAGATGACGTGGCTCGGCCTGATTGCGCTCGCCCCTTAGTTCCTCAGTGGTGAGCCGGGCGCAACCGGGACCCGTTGTCTCTGAAAACCATGGACACCAGCGAGCAGTGGTTCACGCTCGACAACCGTGGAGGCCCGATCTGGGGGACAAGGGCTCACGAGTTCAAATCTCGCGGGATATGAGATTCCCTGAATCTGTGGAGGTGGGTCATTCCAGCCGCGTCTTGGATGATGACCGCTCGGCCAGCGGGAATCGCCGTAGGGGAGTGCGAGTCTCTGTCGATAGGAAGGCGGTTATGGGCAAGCAGACTATGAGGCAGGCAGCCAGGTTGGCAGCATCCCAGGCGTACGCGAAGCGCCGTCGTGAACGGGCCCAGCGTGATCGACGCCTGGAGAAGCTGGCCATCGAGGTGCTGACCGCGATCGGGGAACGAGATGCCACTATCGCCGCCACCGAGCAACGTGCCGGTGCCGCGTTGCAGGCGATGATCACCGATGAATCCTTGACGGTGTCGGAGGCGGTGCAATGGTGCGCTGGAGCAATCAGTCACCGCGAAGCGACCCGGCTTCGCCATCTAACAACGCAGGCCCACGACAACACGCCCAAGGATGACAGCACCACGGCCGGCAACATTCGATGACCGCCTAGTCGGATGAGCTTTCGCGGGTTTGCGTCGCACGCCGTGCAACCAACCAGCAGCTTGGCCCGGCGCTCATGATCAACTAAGCGGCCACCCGTATTGACACCCACCGCGTCCAGAGCCAAGCTGCTGAAGCCGCTCGTGACCAGGAGTATCGGCCCTGGTTCGCGTAGTGAGCGCTCCCCAGGGCCTCGACCGGAAAGGATCCGGCCGTGGAACAATCCTCCCCCCGAATGAGGCTCGCTGAGGGTGACATCACCTCAAATGACCACTTGGTTGTTGAGCTAGTCGATGGCCAAGAGACGCCGCAGGTGGTCCTAATCCATTGGCCCGTGGATGAGAGACACCCGTTGCTGTCGGGATATGGCCGTCGCCAGGTCTCAGCGTGCGACCCGGGCGCGGCGTTAGCCGTGAGGAGCTCGACCGCATGGTGGCGCGGAGTCTCCGGGAGACTGACTCTCGCCGATTCGGCCGGCGCCAGAATCATCCGTAGCGGATAAGGATCCAGCCGCGAAATACGATCGAATGAGTACGATACTGAGCGGTGTCGCGTACGCCAAGGATCTTCGCAGGTCCGACCCGGGGCGCCTCGCCAGCACCAACCCCACACTGGAGGCAGTCAGATGTTCAACGACAACGGGTCGTTCCTGCTCGCATTGTTCGAGTTCTTCATCTTCTTCGCATGGATCATGTGCGTGTTCTATGTCTTCGCGGACATCTTCCGTAGCCACGACATGGGCGGGGGAGCGAAGACTGTCTGGTGCCTGTTCATCATCTTCGTGCCATTCCTCGGCGTCTTGGTCTACCTCATCGCCCGCGGCGGCGGCATGACGAAGCGCGCCACGGAGCAGCAGCAGGAGATGCAGCGACAGCAGGCTGAGTATGTGCGTTCAGTCGTCGCTACGAGCGGTGGCGGCTCGAGCGCCGATCAGATCGCGTCGGCCAAACAACTCCTCGACGCGGGAACGATCACCCAGGCCGAGTTCGACCAGATGAAGGCGAAGGCTCTCGCCACCACCTGACAGCTACGCACGACGATCTGCCCGCACCAGACCGGTGCCAGCACACCGTGACAGCGGGTCCATCGCAAGGGACGACGGTTGACCCGACAGCGACCGCGCGGTCGTCACGCCGGCTCGACCTTGGTCGGTACGCGACCGGGCTCTAGCTGACCTCGGTGGTCAGCTTGGCCACCTCAGGGGTCTGGGGCGTTCTGCCGAGGTCCTTGAGCTTGTCTGCCACGGCCTTGGTCTCGGAGCACGCCGACCGCTGCGTGATCTGCGTCTAGCTCGCGGCCGATCCGGACGGCGTCCTCGTCGGTCATCTTCAGGCCATTGTGGAAGAACTGGCCGATGGCGGTGCCTCCGGCTCCGAGGATCCCTCCGACTGGGGAGTAGCCGGCCGTGGGGATCGCCCCGACCAGGCCGAGGGCGACGCCGATGCCCATCCCTCGCTTGCCGGCGCGCTTGCCGAGCTTGGGCTCCTTCACCTTGCCGTCGTCGTCGTTGACGAGCACGCCGATGCCGTCGACTTTCATGTACTCGGTGGCCTTCTCCCAGTCCTTCAGCGCCTTGGCCGCCTGGTCGGCGGCGTCCTCGGTGTCAAAGAACGCGAGAACCAACTGCTGCTTGTTCCCGCCGGAGTCCTCTCGGTCCTTCCACGGGATCACCGCTTCTTCTCTTGTGATCCCGTTGCGTTCGAGATAGGCGAAGATCTTTTCGGCGCCGTCGGACTTTCCGTCCAGCTCGGACTTGAGCCAGTCCCGCAACGCGTTCTCGTGGTCATAGAGACCGTCCGCGAAGGGCCTTCAGCTCGGGGGTGTCGGCGCCCTTGGCGAGCTGCCTGTACATCTTGTCCGCCTCCGGGGTCTCTTTCATCGCCATCTTCGCCAAGGTCTCGAACGAGTTCTTGCGCGCCAGCTCCGCACCCTCCCGGCCCAGCTTCTCGGCCTCCTCCAAGCTGACGTGCACGCCCGCCGCGTGGCCGAACTCCTCGCATTGGTGGATGTTGAACCACTCCATCGTCGCGCCCGCCGTCGATTCGTCCGCACGCTCGGGATACATCTCGGCCATGGTCTCGAACATGCCCACACCGAAGATCTCGCCCTCCCAGGAAATCCTTCAGTAAGTCGTGTTCTGACATCTGCTGTAAGGCGTCTCCTGTTTTTTCGCCGCCCAACTTATCCTTCTCGACATACGTCATGGCATCTCCCTTCGACGGCCGGCTCCCTGCCTGGCTCGGGTCCCGCCCGCCGTTACTCGAACCGTCGGCTGGTGTACGCCCGACGCTAATCGGTCCCTTCGGGCGGCGCATCACCCTGATCGCATGATCTCGGCGTAGGAGCCTCGACCGCGGTGTCGCTGGGTGGCGATCGGCGGCATCGCGGCGCGGGGGGCTGGAGAGGTACTTCGTCGCGCTACCGCTCCGAGGGGAAAGCAATACCGCCCCGGACGGCTCGGTTTCATACCCGCGATATGACGAGGTCGGGCGCGCGCTCACTTAGGCTCGACCCGTCGAGACCGATGAGGAAGTGATGAAGCGCGGTCACGTCGTTGCTGGCTCCTGGCTGATGACAGCCGACGGCGCCACCACCCACAGGAGCATGCGACCGGTCAGCGGTGTGGTGGCGATGAGCATCAGGTACACCTGCGCGACCGAGCCGTCGTTGCGGGTGAAGTCGAGGGGGTTGAACCACCGCGACAGCAGGTAGATCACGGCGTCGACGATGAGCCAGGAGGCGATGTTGGCGGCGATCCACCAGGCCCAGCGGCGGGTATAGCCTCGTAGGACTGCCGCCTGGGACAGCCCGAGCAGCGGTCCGAGTGCCAGGGTCTGGCTGGCGGCGAGCAGGTATGCACCGCTGACGCTCGCGCCGGAGTCCTGAGCACTGATCACCGCGGGCATGATCACAAACAGCCAGCCCAACAGCGC
>DATDKX010000208.1:0-9129 GCA_036519615.1 Propionibacteriaceae bacterium | reverse complement strand
CGACGGCACGACCCGCTCAGGACTGAGAGGATGTGCCGGTGGACTTCCCCCGGCGAGCGCTTCTTGAAGAGCCTGACGACGTTGAGTCGTACGTGGCAAGGCGGTCGCGTGGCTTCACTCCAGCCGACAACACCGACCAGTCGGTTGTGCGTCCGGCGCGTGCCGCGCAAGCCCCCGAGCCGACGACGACTGACGATTCCCCCCGCCCACGTCGAGCGTTGGATGCGGAGCGGTTGACCCCTGACGCCGATGAGGAGAAGTCAGCGGCGACGGAGGGAGGGATTGGCAGACGCGCGATTGATCCCTTCCCGCAGGCAGTCAAGACCTCCGCGCCTCGGCGAGAAGATTGCATTCCGGTACGGCCGCAGCCGGCGCCGCCAACATCTTCACCCCCGCCATCGCCACCTCGGGAATCTTCGCCACCGCTAGCTTCGCCCCCGCCATCGTTCCCTCCGCCATCGCCGCCTCCGGCAGCCTCGCCCTCGCCGTCAGTACCGCGCACTGTTTCGCCGCCGCCACCGCCGAGGCAACCAGCTGTACCGGTGTCACCGCCGATGCGAGCGCCTGAGTCGCCAACGGTGAGACCGCAGCCAACCCCGGTCGCACCGCGGATGCCGGCGCCTGTCTCGACGTCACCATCGGCGACGAGGCCGGCCCGGCTGTCGAATCAGACTGCTTACGCACCGCAGAGGCCGCCGGCCGCGCGACCTGAGCCCCGACCCGCGCCCAGGTCAGCCGTTCGCGCCGCACCAGCCGAGCGCCCAGCGCCACCGCTGCCGCAACCTACAGTCCGGCGGACCGCTCCGGCAGCAGTACGCCGTACCCGTCCATCTCGACGGATTGTCGATCATGAAGTGGCCCCGATGATCGTCGACAGATTGATCAAGAGCTATAACGGGACGCTCGCCGTACGCGATCTGAGCTTTGTCGTTCAGCCGGGACATGTGACCGGATTCCTCGGGCCTAACGGCGCAGGCAAGACCACCACTATGCGGATCCTTGTCGGGCTGACAAGCCCAACGACCGGCACGGCGACCTTTGGCGGCGTCGCGTACGCCGACCTGCCGCGCCCGCAGCAGACGGTCGGATGCGTACTTGACGCGAGCTTCCATCCCGTCCGGAGCGGCCGCAATCACCTTCGCGTGCTAGCGCCTACGGCCGGTGCGAGTGATCGCCGGGTGGACGAGCTCCTCGTCGCGGTCGGGCTCGGGGAAGTAGCGCGACAGCCGGTAGCGGAGTACTCCATGGGCATGCGGCAGCGACTCGCCCTGGCAGCCGCCATGCTCGGCAATCCCGACTATCTGATCTTGGATGAGCCGGCAAACAGCTTGGATCCGGAAGGCATCCGGTGGCTACGCAACTTCCTGCGCGACTTCGCTGCCAGCGGCCGGGCCGTCTTGATCTCCTCCCATCTGCTGAACGAAATCGAAGCCACGGCGGACGACATTGTCGTGATCAACAGAGGCCGGCTGCTCGCGCAGATGCCGATGTCGGAACTCAACCTCGGTGAGGGCACGACCCGGGCACGGGTCTCCAATGTGCAGGCCGCCCTACAGGCCCTGGCAGGTATCGGAGCCGACGTGCAAACCGAGGTCGACGAGCGCGGCGCATACCTGCGGATCACCAGCCATGATGTCAGCCAGGTCGGCTCTGTACTTTTCACCTCCGGCATTGCGGTCGATGAACTGATTACCGAAAGGCGCGATCTCGAGCAGGAGTTCTTCTCCATGCTCGAGCGTTCCAGATGAGCGGCGCGCTGCGTGCAGAGCTGCGCAGGATTTCCACCACGAAGCTGTGGTGGATCGCGCTGATCTGCATCTTCGTGCTGAGCGCTGGATATGCCGCGCTGCCCGCTGCTGTCGCGTCACTACAGAGCAGGGCGGGAGTTGCGAGCTCGCCATTCACTGATCCTGGAATCATCCGCAGCATCTATAACGGCGGCAATGTGCTGTCTCGGATCTTGGCCATGGTGGTTGGAATTGTCGCGATCGGCAGCGAGTACCGGTATGGCACGCTCGCCTGGAGTTACCTAGCAACGCCGCGTCGGATTCACATGCTGCTCGGCAAAGCCGGTGCGTTGTTGATCTTCGGCGTGATCTATGGGATGACGAGCGTGGCCGCCGGGATGGTGGTGGCGATTCCTTTTGTGATGGCGAACAACGGATCGTTGCTGCTCGACCAGCCCGATACTTGGCGCTCGATCATTCTTGGTGTTTGCTCGATTGCGCTCTGGACCATGATCGGGATGGGCCTCGGAATCTTGATCAAGAACATGCTGATCGCCTTGGCCGTCGGGATCATTCTGGGCTTCTTGGTCGAACCGATCGTCTCAGTGGTGTTTTTCCTGAAGCGCTGGGACCAGCTACTCAATGTGATGCCGAGCGGAGCAACCAACGCCATGCTGGAGATCACCTCGCCAGTGCTCTTCGCTGCCCAGCATCCGACTCACTGGTGGGTCGCCGGCATGATCCTCGCAGCATGGTGCCTGCTGCCAGCAGTGGCTGGACTGCTGTCCGCCGTACGCCGCGATGTCGTGTGATCTGACCAACCTCTTCCCGGAGCCGGGTTAGACTCCCCGCCATGGCTCGAGTGGTTGTCGACGTTATGCCGAAGCCGGAGATTTTGGACCCACAGGGCAAGGCTGTAACCGGAGCGCTTGCCCGGTTGGGCTTTGCTGGCATGTCCGTACGCCAGGGCAAGCGGTTCGAGATCGAACTCGAGGGCGAGCTCACCGACGAGCGGCTCGATGAGGTGCGCCGGGCTGCCGAGACGTTATTGGCGAACACCGTCATCGAGACTTTCAACGTACGCGTCGAGGCGTCGCCGGAATCCTCGGATGAAGAAGACGAGTCTGAATTACCCGACGTGGACGATGAGGGCGAACCCGCCGAGCAGGCCGAGTTGGCCACTCAGGCGGGCTGATGGGCCCGAACATCGGACCAAAGGTCGGGGTCGTCACCTTTCCCGGCTCCCTCGACGATCAGGACGCGCTGCGTGCAATCCGGCTGTGCGGTGGCGAGCCCGTGTCGCTCTGGCATGGCAGTGACACTCTCGATGGGGTAGGGGCAGTGATCTTGCCCGGCGGGTTTTCCTATGGTGACTACCTGCGCTGCGGCGCCATCTCCCGATTCGCCCCCGTTATGGCTGAGGTGATCAAAGCCGCCGAAGCCGGAATGCCGGTACTCGGCATCTGCAACGGTTTCCAGATCCTGTGCGAGGCGCACCTGCTACCAGGTGCGCTGATCCGCAACGACGTACGCGTCTTCGTCTGCAAGGACCAAGATCTTCGAGTGGAGTCGGTCGATACCACATGGACATCGGACTTCACTCGTGGACAGATCATCAATGTTGTGCTCAAGAATGGCGAAGGCGGTTACGTCGCCGACGAGGAGACCTTGCGACGCCTGGAGGACGAGGGGCGAGTGATCTTCCGCTACGTCAACGGCAACCCCAACGGCTCCTTCCACGACATTGCCGGTATCTGCAATGAGCGCGGAAATGTGGTCGGCCTGATGCCACACCCTGAGCACAATGTCGATTCGCTGACCGGGCCGACCCAAGACGGTCGGGCTTTCTTCAGTAGCGTGTTCGACTTTCTCACCGCCAAGGTCTAGTGCCACCACAAGTTAGGTCGGGCGCGCACTCCTCCGGCGCGCACTCATCCGGCATCCGACACTCACCCCGAGCTCACCCAACCGGCGGCCGGGTGCCTGACGAGCGGGGCGACTCCGATGCACAACGTGGCTGGGGATGGGTGGTCCTGCTATTGGTGCTGGGCGCACTCTTCGTCGGACTCCGGGGCATTCACGCTCTGGCAGACCAGCCGGAGCAGTCAGCGATCTTCACCGATCGAGTCGTCGTGGTAGGTGTCACTGGGCGGCCCCAGCTGACACCCACCGACCGTGCCGTATTGAGCTCGCATCTCGGCGATGCGCAAGCTGGCACGGTTTCGATTCGCCCGCGCTATGTAGGGGACTGTGCTGCTGCCGGGTGGACGACGCTCGGAGCCGGTCGGCGAGCGGCGGTCAACGGCTTGTGTACGCCGGAGGTGCAGGGCGGGAGGGTGACCGACTGGCCCGCACGACAGGCCGCCGCTGCGGCCCGTCGCGGTGATGCGCAGCTTGGGACACTCGGCGGCTCGGTCAAGGGATGCGTTGCTGCGGTCGGACCAGGCGCAGCCCTCGCGGCGGCCAAGCCGGATGGGAGCCTCGCTGCCTATCAATCGCCCCAGGAGTTCGTGGCCGGCGGCATGCAGTCCAGCTGCCCTATCACGATCGTTGACGCCGGGCCGCTCTCGGATCAGATCATCAGCGAGCTGGCCAACCGCAAAGACATCACGCTGATCGTGACCGGCGTCGGGCCGAATGCCGGCTCCGACGACCCGAGCTTGCAGGTGATCTACCGGCTCGGCACCACGCTGCCGGGCTGGCTGACCTCAGCCACCACCCGGCGCCAGGGAATCGTAACGCTGACCGATCTGACTCGGACCTTGATCGAATTCAGCGGCCCGGCAACATCGGTCGCTGTCGATGGTGCCCCTTTCGCGGTCTACAGCGCCGATCTCTCAGTCGACAAAATCGACGCCAGGATCTCCTCGGTTGCCGCGCTCTCCGATGCAGCACCGATCGGCTACTTGGCACTCGGCTTGATCGGCACCGTGCTCTTCGCGATCATCTTGACTTCGGTGCTGCGGGGCCAATTCGGCTTACCCAAACTGATCTTGACGCTGGGCGGCATACTGCCCGCCTCGATGCTGCTCACCGGGGCATTTCCGTGGCAGTACAGCGGCTCGCCGGGGCTTGTCCTGAGCCTTCTGGTGGTCGCCTGGTTGCTGATCTTGACACCGCTGGCGCTGCTTGTTGGTCGGATGGCGGCGGCCCCAAGCATTATTGCTGCGACCGGGATAACAGTTGCTGTCTTCACTATTGACGCCGCACTCGGCGCCGTCATGCAGCCGGGCTCCATGCTGAACTCGCGGCCGATTTTCGGCTTACGCTGGTACGGCTTCGGCAACGTGACCTTTGCCGCGTACGCCAGCACCGGCCTGCTCTTGGCCGGCTACGTTGCCCATCGACTCCTCACGGCCGGCCGACGCGGCGCCGCCCTGGCGGCAGTCGCTGTCATCGGCTTCGGCATCGTGATCTGCGAGGGCTGGCCATCGATGGGCAGCGATTTCGGCGGCGTGGTCGCGCTGACGCCTGCGGTGCTGTGGCTGCTGCTGGCGCTCTCCGGCATCAAGATCACCTGGCCCAAGCTGCTGGCCATTGGAGTCGCCGCGGTGCTGGCGGTCGCCGCGATCTCGGTGCTTGACTGGCGCCGCGGACCGGATCGGCGCAGTCATCTCGGCAATTTCGTGCAGCGGATCCTGGACGGGGATGCGCTGGACGTGATCAGCCGCAAGGCCGTTGCCTCCGCCGAGACGATCTTCTCCATGGTCGGTATTTGTTCGCTGGTGATCGGTGTTGTGCTCTGGATTGTGATCTTCAAGTACGTGCTGCCGCGGATATCACCCGACTTCACCACGGCGCGCAGCACCGTCATTGCCGCGCTCATCGTCGCCATCGTGGGCACCTTGCTGAACGACGCCGGGATCTTCGTCTGGCTCCCGGTCACCGCGGAGATCACCGTGGCGATGGGCTGGTTCTTTTTCGACTGGGCAGAACGTAACGATTGGACGGTTGGCACCGTGCTGGCCGAGCACCGGTAGCGTTGCGGCCGTGGCAGACACAGTCGGCGATGCGACCCAAACGCCGGACCAGCCACAGCCGTGGGCTGAGCTGGGATTGACGAGCGGCGAGTACGCCCGGATCAAGGAGATCCTGGATCGCCGACCGACCTCCTCAGAGCTCGCGATGTACTCGGTGATGTGGTCGGAGCACTGCTCGTACAAATCCTCCAAGGTGCATCTGCGCCAATTCAACTATCTCCCGCAGGAGACGCCGATCGGCAAGCTGCTTGCCGGCATCGGTGAGAACGCCGGCGTGGTCGATATCGGGCAGGGCTACGCCGTCACATTCAAGATCGAGTCGCACAACCATCCCAGCTATGTCGAGCCGTACCAGGGTGCTGCTACCGGTGTCGGCGGCATCGTTCGCGACATCTTGGCCATGGGCGCCCGGCCGATCGGTGTGATGGATTCGCTGCGCTTCGGGCCGTTGGCCGAACCTGATACCGCTCGAGTGCTGCCTGGGGTCGTTGCCGGCGTGGGCGGCTACGGCAATTGCCTGGGCCTGCCCAATATCGGCGGCGAGGTCGCCTTCGACCGCACCTACCTCGGCAATCCGCTGGTCAATGCGCTCTGCGTTGGCGTACTGCGCCACGAAGATCTCCATCTCGCCAAGGCCACTGGGATCGGTAACAAGGTGATCTTGTACGGCGCATCGACCGGGCCCGACGGCATTGGCGGGGTCAGCGTGCTGGCATCGGAGACATTCGATGACGCCGCTACCAAACCCAGCAAGCGCCCCAGCGTGCAGGTAGGTGATCCCTTCCTGGAGAAGCTGCTTATCGAGTGCACGCTGGAGATCTTCGCGGCCGGACTGGTCACCGGCATTCAAGATCTCGGGGGCGCCGGACTGTCATGCGCAACCTCCGAGTTAGCCAGTGCCGGTGATGGCGGAATGCATATTGATCTTGATCTGGTACCACTGCGGGATTCGACGCTGAGCCCGGAAGAGATCTTGATGAGCGAGTCCCAGGAACGCATGATGGCGATCGTCGAGCCCGATCATGTGGATGCTTTCATGGCAATCTGCGAGAAGTGGGACGTGCTGGCGACAGTAATCGGTGAAGTGACTGCCGACGATCGCCTAGTGATCGACTGGCACGGTGAGACAGTCGTCGACGTGCCGCCGCGCACCGTGGCTCATCAGGGCCCGGTTTACGAGCGGCCCTACGAGCGGCCCGAGTGGCAAGATCAGGTCCAGGCAGCTGGAGTTGATCAGCTGGCGCGTCCGGCGACCGGAGACGAACTTCTCGACACCCTGCTCAGCATGGTCGCCTCGCCCAATCTCTGTGACAAGTCCTGGGTCACCGACCAGTACGACCGCTACGTCCGCGGCAATTCGGTATTGGCGCAGCCCGACGACGCCGGAATGCTGCGAATCGACGAGGATTTAGGCCTCGGCATTGCGCTCGCCACTGACTGCAATGCCCGCTTTGCTCTCCTCGATCCGTACCAGGGAGCACAGCTTGCGCTGGCCGAGGCCTACCGCAATGTCGCGACTTCCGGAGCCGAGCCGGTGGCGATCACTGATTGCCTTAACTTCGGGTCGCCGGAAGATCCCGCCATCATGTGGCAGTTCAGCGAAGCGGTACGCGGGCTCGTGTACGCCTGCACCGAACTGGGTACGCCGGTGACCGGCGGCAATGTCAGTTTCTACAACCAGACCGGCGATACCCCGATCTTGCCGACACCGGTGGTCGGCGTGCTCGGCGTCATAGATGATGTGACGCGTCGGACGCCAGGCGGCTTCCAGGCTGCCGGGCAGGCGATCTACCTGCTTGGCGAGACTCGTGATGAGTTCGGCGGTTCTGCGTGGGCGGAGGTCGTCCATGATCATCTTGGGGGCCGGCCGCCGGTAGTCGATCTTGCTCAGGAGAAGGCGCTGGCCGAGGTGCTGATCAGGGCGAGCCGCCGTGGCATGCTGGCCAGCGCTCACGATCTTGCTGACGGTGGGCTGGCCCAAGGTCTAGTCGAGTCGGCGCTGCGGCATGGGTTCGGCGCACGTATCGAGCCAGCCGAAGACGATGATCCGTTCGTCTGGCTGTTTTCCGAAAGCGCCGGGCGCGTGGTCGTGTCGGTCAAGGAAGGCGCCGCAGGCGATCTAGCCGCACTGTGTGAGATCAATGGAGTCAAGCTGACAAGGCTTGGTGAGGTCACAGCGGAGGAAGACGCGGCCCTGGAGGTGGTCGGCCAATTCACGGTGCCGCTCGACCGCATTCGAGAGGCATGGCAGGGGACGATTCCGCAGCATGTCGCTTCGTGATCAAGTCCAGGCCGAGCTTCCCGGCGTCCTTGCTGATCTGAAGGAGCTGGTGGCCATCGAGTCGGTCAGTGCCGACTCCGCGAGGACAACCGAGGTGCAGCGCAGCGCAGAGCACATTGTGCAGCTCCTCGCAGATCTGAAGTGCCCCGACGTCAGCATCATTCGCGCGAAGGACGGAGCGCCGGCTGTCCTTGGTCGGTTCCCTGCACCAGAGGGCAAGCCGACCGTTTGTCTGTACGCCCACCATGATGTCCAGCCCGAAGGAGACCCGGCCGCGTGGCGTACCCCGCCATTCGTGGCAACCGAGCTGGAGGGGCGGCTCTACGGTCGAGGCGTCACCGATGACAAGGGCGGCTTCGCTGTTCATCTGGCGGCGCTGCGGGCGTTTGGCGGCAAGCCGCCCGTCGGCGTCACCGTGTTCGTCGAGGGCGAGGAGGAAATCGGGTCACCGACTCTGCCGCAGCTGCTCGAGGATCACTATGCAGAACTGGCCGCCGACGTCTTCGTCATTACCGACTCCGACAACTGGGCCGTTGGGCCAGCCAGCCTTCACCACCTCCCTCCGCGGCCTCGCAGCCTGCACGGTGGAGGTCCGGACTCTCGACCACGGTCTGCATTCCGGGGTCTACGGCGGGGTCGTACCAGATGCCCTCACAACGCTTTGTCGTCTTCTCGCGTCCCTGCATGATGATCAAGGCAACGTTGCGGTGTCCGGGCTTGCGACAGCTCCACCGTCAGCATTGGTGTATCCCGTGGAGCGGTTACGGGAAGAGTCAGGGATCTTGGACGGCGTTGACTGGATCGGCACCGGATCTTTCGTCGAGCGGATGTGGTCCAAGCCAGCACGATCGGTAATCGCCCTCGATGCCGCACGTGTAGCCAAGGCGTCCAACACGCTGATTCCTGCAGCGCGGGCCAAGATCAGCGCTCGACTTGCGCCCGGCGAGGACCCGGCCGAGGCGCTGGCAAACTTGATCAAGCATCTCGAAGATCACCTACCTTGGGGCGCTCAGCTGACCGTGTCGGGAGCCGAGGTCGGTGAGCCGTCGTCGATCAACTTCACCGGCCCTTACGCCGAGGCAGCTCGGGAGGCATTCACCCAGGCCTGGGGTGTCGAGCCAGTCTTTGTCGGGCAGGGCGG
>DATDKX010000207.1:0-2043 GCA_036519615.1 Propionibacteriaceae bacterium | reverse complement strand
TGACGGCTCATCGAGGCGACGGACCCAGTCGGCCAGGTCGCTGATCTGCATCGAGCAGACCTCGGCAATGTTCTTCCCTTTGATCTTCGAGGACCGGGCCGCCTCGTTGAGCCGGGTGCCGTCGCACTCCGGACATATGGTGAACGTCACTGCTCGCTCGACGAACGCCCGGACGTGCGGCTGCAGCGCGTCGACGTCCTTGGACAGGAACGATTTCTGGATCCGCGGGATCAGGCCCTCATACGTCAGGTTGATGCTCTCGACCTTGATCTTGGTCGGCTCTTTATGGAGCAGGTCGTGGAGTTCTTTTTTGGTGTATTTCCGGATCGGCTTGTCCGGGTCGAAGAAGCCGCAGCCGCGGAAGATACGGCCGTACCAGCCGTCCATGCTGTAGCCCGGGATCGTGAGCGCACCCTGGTTGAGGGACTTGGAGTCGTCGTACAGCGCAGACAGATCGAAGTCGGTGACCGAGCCCATGCCCTCGCAGCGGGGACACATGCCGCCGTGGTAGACGGCTCCGCGCACTACGATCCGCTCGCCCTCGCCCTTGTCGACGGTCATCGCCCCGCTCGCTTTCCGGGTAGGGACGTTGAACGAGTACGCAATCGGAGGCCCTATGCGCGGCTGCCCGAGCCGGCTGAAGAGGATGCGCAGCATGGCGTTGGCGTCAGTGGCGGTGCCGACCGTGGAGCGGGGGTTGGTACCCATCCGCTCCTGATCGACGATGATCGCGGTCGTCAGGCCCTCGAGCACGTCGACATCCGGCCGCGCCAGCGTCGGCATGAACCCCTGTACGAACGCGCTGTAGGTCTCGTTGATCAGCCGCTGCGACTCCGCGGCGATCGTGTCGAACACCAGCGAACTTTTGCCCGAGCCGGAGACGCCGGTGAACACCGTCAGCCGGCGCTTCGGGATCTCGATACTGACGTCTTTGAGGTTGTTCTCTCGCGCGCCGTGTACGCGAACAAGCTCGTGGCTGTCGGCGAGGTGCAGTGCGGGCGACTGCGTATCGGTAATCGTGGTCATGTTGGGTTCCGGAGCTGGTCTCAGCTCGCCGCTTTCTTTACGAGCGCGGCGATCTTCTTCTCCTCGGCGGCGGTCAACTTTGTGAGGGCGAAGGCGGTCGGCCACATGGAACCTTCGTCGAGGTTGGCGTCGTCATTGAAGCCGAACGTCGCGTACCTCGATTTGAACTTCGACGCGGGTGTGAAGTAGCAGACGACCTTGCCGCCCTTGGCATACGCGGGCATCCCGTACCAGGTCTTCGGTGAGAGGTCCGGTGCGCTGGCCTTGATGATCTCATGGAGCCGCTCAGCCATTTCGCGATCCGCGTCTGGCATCTCGGCGATCTTCGCGAGCACGTCGCTCTCCTCGTCCGCCTTTTTCCCGGCCGCCTTGAGCTCTTTGGCGCGCTCTTTCATCGCGCCTCGTTCCTCCTCCGTGAATCCCTCGTACTTCTTGTCGCTCCCGCTGGTGCTCTTGGCAGGCTCCTGCGTGGCCTTCTTTGGGCTCATCGTTCCCCTCCTGTGCAGCTTCTGTAATCATCGGTCCTGAAGCAGCCCGAGGACGTTGCCATCGGGGTCGGTAATAGTGGCCACCACGCGGCCGCCACCGACATCGCGTACGGGCTCCTTCACGGTGGCACCGGCAGCGGTCACCTCGGCCAACTTCGCCTCGATGTCCGGCACGTGCCAGTAGGCCACCGGCGAGGTCATGCCCTGCGGTCCACCGCCTGGCACCAGCCCGATGTGCTGGCCCTCGGCCTCGAAGCCGACGTAGTAAGAGTCGTCGGTCTGCGGCGGAACGCCGAGCAGGGCGGCGTACACCGCCTTGGCCTTCGCCAGGTCCGATACGGGATGCAGCACGGTCTTGATTCCCTCCGTGGAAGAGCCGGTCATCGTCGCTCCTGAAGTTATGGGGTCACATTGACCCGGTGTGTCTGCGAGCTATCGCGGTCACTCTAGCTGCGGCTCGGTGAGCGGAGCTTCTCCATCCCTGATCGGTTTGGTCACCTGTTTCACAACACACGAGGGCATCTCCGAT
>DATDKX010000206.1:0-8228 GCA_036519615.1 Propionibacteriaceae bacterium | reverse complement strand
GACCCGTGAATACCCGACCACAGGGCATGCTGCGGCAGCGTCGGGTGCGCAAACTCGACGCTGATCAGAGGAACGATGTTTAGGCGGCCGGGTCGATGATCACCGTGTGGCCGAGGCGTTCGAGCTGGGCTACGAGCCGTTGGGCGTGCGCTTCGTCGCTTCGGCGGCGGTGCCAGTCGGCTCCGAGGTCGTGGTACGGCTCGTCGCGTTTCAGCATCCAGTAGGCCGACACCAAGATCGAGTGCGCGACCGCGACCTGGGCCCGCCTCATCCCGCGCCGCTTCAGCAGTCGGGCGTGCTGGGCGGGCCAGATAGTTCTTTCCGTGCATCCGGCCGACCGAACCGGCGGCCTCGACCAGCATCGCGGTCAACCACTTGTTGCCATGCCGCTTCCCGGCCGGGACCTGTCTGCCGGCGGACTCATGCATCGCCGGCGCCAAACCGGCCCAGGCAGCCAGATGGGCGGCGGTCGGGAACCGGGCCATGTCTGCGCCGGTCTCGGCCACGATGACCTGCGCAACCGTGTCACCGACTCCGGGAATGGTCTGCAACAGCTCGATCTGGTGCTGCCACGGCCGGCACGCATCGGCGATCACCGCGTTCAGCTCGGCCAACGCCACCTCGATCAACTCCAACCGCCGCAGCATCGAGCGGGCCAGCTGCGCGTGATGCGCCTCGAAGGTTCCGGTCAGCGCCTGCGCCAGGTCCGGGATCTTGCGCCGCATCCTGCCCTTCGCCAGATTGGCGAGGGTGAGCGGATTGGTCTCACCATCGATCATCGCGGTCAGCATCGCCCGCGCCGACACGGTCTTCAGGCTGGACGCGACCGAGGACAGTTTGATGGAGGCGTCTTCCAACATCAGCTCCAACCGCACCATCTCCCGCGACCGATCGCCCATCAACTGCTCCCGGTAGCGGGTCAGCATCCGCAACCGGCGGATCTCAGGTGGCGGTACGAACGACGGTGCTAACAAGCCGTGCTCCAGCAGTTGCGCAATCCACTCCGCGTCCCGGACATCACTTTTTCGACCGGGCACGGCCTTCATGTGCGCGGCGTTGAGCAGCCACACCTCCATCACTTCTTCGAGGCAGTAGAACGGCGGCTTCCAATACGTCGAGGTCGACTCCATCGCCGCAATGCTCACCCCGGCCTCGACCAACCAGTCCCGCATCACCCGCAACGAGCCGAACATCGTCTTGAACGTGCGCGTCTGGCTGCGCCGACCGGCGCGCTGGCCGGGCGTCCGTACGCAGACCGTCACCGACTCCTTGCCGACATCCAGACCGGCGACCCGATCGAACATCACCTCCATACCAGTCCCCCTTCCCGCGCCTGAAGCGACCTTCGCCTCACCGCGTCGGTCCGGAGGGACCTCTGCCAGGACACAGACCCGCGTGCTCTCTCGCAACAATCCAGCGGCAACCGAGACCCCCGCGCCATACACCTCAACGGGCTCGCCCGCACCAGTGTGTCTCGACGTCACCGGCCGACCCCCCATTCTCATCAGCCAGTGCAGCGACTCGAAGAGCGCAACCGATTACACCTCTTTCATTCAGGGCCTGGCGGCCATGCAGGGTGACCGCTAACGAGGGCTGGCCGTCTTCTGGCTGGCGTGACGATGAGCATCCACAAGCTGACCGCCGGGTCAGGGTACGACTACCTAACCCGGCAGGTCGCGGTCTTGGATGCCACCGAGAAAGGTCACGTCCCACTCGCCAGCTACTACACCGAGCGCGGCGAAGCACCCGCTGTTTGGATCGGCTCCGGGCTGGCGGGGATCGACGGTTTGAAGGCCGGGGATCCGGTGACCGCGGAGCAGATGCAGGCGCTGTTCGGCGTCGGCTTGCATCCCCTCGCCGCACAACGCCAGCAGCAGCTGCAAGGCCCGGACCTGAGCAGCCGGGACTACCTAGCGGTGACCCGGTTGGGTGCGCCGTTCAAGGTCTATACCAACGACATCCCGCCGTTTCGGGTCGAGGTGGCCAGGCGGATCGCCGACCTCAATGCGGCTGCGGGCCTGCCGCGCGACTGGCCAATTCCACGGAATGAACGGGCGCGTGTGCGCACCGAGGTGGCGGCGGAGTTGTTCGCCGCCGAGCACGGCAGGCCACCGCAAGATGCACGGGAAATCGCCGCCGCGATCGCCAAACACTCTCGCCCCCAAACAACCGCGGTCGCCGGCTACGACCTCACCTTCTCACCGGTCAAAAGCGTCTCAACGCTGTGGGCACTCGCCGAACCAGCCGTCGCAGCCCAGATCGAAAAGGCCCACCGGGCCGCCGTGTCCGACGCGCTCGCCTTCATCGAAAAGCACGCCCTGTTTAGCCGCACCGGCGCCAATGGTGCCCGACAAGTTGACGTGCAAGGACTCGTCGCGACCGCTTTCACCCACCGGGACAGCCGGGCCGGCGACCCCGATCTGCACACCCACGTCGCCGTTGCCAACAAGGTGCAAACCCTCGACGGACGCTGGCTCAGCATCGACGGACGGATCCTGTTCAAAGCCACCGTCGCAGCATCGGAAACCTACAACACCGCCTTAGAGCACCACCTCCGCGACAGCCTCGGCGTCCGATTCGTCGAACGCCTAGAGCAGGACATGCGGAAGCAGCCGGTACGAGAAATCGTCGGGCATCCACCCGGCCCTGATGGCTCGCTGGTCGACCCGTCGCGCCAGCATCGTCGCTCGGCGCAGTGTCCTGACCGCGGACTTCCAGAGCACCCATGGCCGGCCGCCCACGCCGGTGGAAGCGCTGCAGCTGGCCCAGTAGGCCACCCTGGAAACCCGCGATGCCAAGCACCAGCCGCGCAGCCTCGCGGAGCAACGTAGGGCCTGGTTCGCCCAAGCCGCCGAGGTGCTGGACGGGCCAGACGCCGTACAAGCCATGGTCGAGGAGGCGCTCAGCCCGTCAGCATCGACGGTATCGGAGCTGAATCCCGGCTGGCTCGACGCAGCAGCCAATCGGGTGCTGTCGGCGATGGAGGAACGCCGCTCGACCTGGCAGATCTGGCATGTACGCGCCGAGGCGCAACGCTACATCCGATCCGCCAAGGTGCCGACAACGCAAGCTAACCGGCTCATTGACCTGCTCGTCGAGAAAGTGCTCAACCGAAGATCGATTTCCCTTGCCCGACCCGACGGCATAGCCGAACCGAAAGCGCTGCAGCGGTCCGACGGCGCCTCGGTCTACGCCGTGGCAGGAGCCGAGCTGTTCACCTCGCGGCGGATCCTGGCCGCCGAGCAGCGACTGGTCACTACCGCAGGGCGTCGCGACGGCCGCACCATCGCCAGCACCGCGGTGGATGTGGCGTTGCTGGAAGCGACTGCCAATGGACTCAGCCTGAACGCCGGACAGGCGGCGCTGGTTCGCGAATGGCGATCTCAGGGGCCCGGCTGCAGCTCGCGATCGCGCCCGCCGGCGCCGGCAAAACAACCGCACTGCGGGCCCTCACGACTGCTTGGCGGCAGGACGGCGGAACCGTTATTGGGCTCGCCCCCTCGGCAGCTGCGGCCACGGTGCTGCGCGATCAAATCAACAGCCACACCGAAACACTCGCCAAACTCTCCACATCACTACAACACCGCCAGCTACCAGACTGGGCCGCCAACATCGGAACCTCCACCCTGATGGTGATCGACGAAGCCGGCATGGCCGACACGCTCTCCTTGGACGCGGCCGTTGCCTACGTTGTTGATCAAGGCGGGAGTGTCCGGCTCATCGGTGACGACCAACAGCTCGCTGCGATCGGCGCCGGCGGGGTGCTCCGCGACATCCAAACCACTTATGGCGCGGTCCGGCTCACAGCACTGCTGCGGTTCACCGACCCGGCTGAAGCCGCCGCCACCCTCGCGCTACGCGACGGCAAACCCGAGGCTGTCGGGTTCTACCTGGACAACCAACGGGTGCATGTCGGCGACCGCTCCACCATCACCGAACAGGTGTTCACCGCCTGGCAAAACGACCGCTCCAAAGGACTGGACTCGATCATGCTCGCGCCCACCCGCGACCTCGTCGCCGAGCTCAACCGCAGAGCCCGCAGCCACCGACTCGCCAACACCCCGCCCGACACCGAAGTAACGCTGGCCGATGGGAATCGGGCCAGCGTCGGTGAGCTGATCATCACCCGCAGCAACAACCGGCAGCTTCGACTGACATCGACCGACTGGGTTAAAAACGGTGACCGCTGGACCGTAGTCGCCGTCAACGCCAGTGGTGATCTTGACGTCCAACATTGTCACAACCGACACCGGGTACGACTGCCAGCCGCCTACGTACAAACCTCGGCCGAGCTCGGCTATGCCACCACCGTGCACACCGCGCAAGGCCTCTCGGTGGACACCATGCACGGCCTCGCCACCGGTGACGAGTCCCGGCAACAGCTCTACACCATGCTGACCCGCGGCAAGATCACCAACCACCTCTACCTGCAGACCGTTGGAGACGGCGACCCGCACAGCATCATCTGGCCGGAAACCGTGCGACAGTCCACGGCGACCGACCTTCTCGAACAGATCCTGGCCCGCGACGACGCGGCACGGTCCGCGACCACACAGCAGCATGATCAGCAGGATCCCGCGGCGCGGCTCGGTGAAGCCACTCGTCGATACGTTGACGCACTCCATGCCGCTGCCGATGATCTCGCCGCAGCACATGGCGTCGCGGCCTTGGAAAACGCGGCCGAGGAGGCCTTGCCTGGCCTGACCGATGAGCCAGCCTGGCCCAGCCTGCGGAGCCGTCTGCTGCTGCTCGCCGCCTCCGGCAGCGACCCGATTCCGCAGCTGCAGACATTTGCCGATGTCCGCGAATTAGAGAGTGCCGATGATCAAGCGGCCGTGTTGGGCTGGCGACTCGACGACACCGGCAACCACAACGGATTCGAGCCACTGTCCTGGCTACCCGCCATCCCGCAACGCCTCCACGACCACCAGACGTGGGGTCCCTACCTAGCCGCTCAGGCACGGATGGTCGCAGAGCTGGCCAACCGGGTGCGGCGTAGCGTAGCCGCTGATCGGCTACCTCTATGGGTTGGCGATGGTCACGGCCGGCCACCGTCCCGCCTCGTCGAAGACATCGAGGTCTGGCGGGCCGCTATGGGCGTCAGTCCAGACGATCAGCGCCCTACCGGTCCGGTACAGCGACACAAGACGGCCAGGGTGTGGCAGCGCCAGCTCGACGAGGCTCTGGGCGGCAGCCTGTCCCCGCGTGGCAGGAGTGGGCACCGCTGATCGGGCAAATCGCGCCACCGGTAAGAAACGACAGTTTCGCACCCATTCTGGCCAGCCGATTGGCCGCACTCTCACGAGCCGGTGTGAACGCCACACAGCTCCTGAGATCGGCACTAAACCGCAAGCCGCTGCCTGATGACCACCCCGCAGCGGCGCTGTGGTGGCGAATCTGCCGGCACCTCCCACCGTCCCTATCCGCCCCGGTCAGCCGTAACGCAGCCTTCACTCACTCTTGGGAATCTAGGCTTGCCCAGCTGGTCGGTGCTGAGCGTGCCGAAGCCCTTCAGGCCAGCCCCTGGTGGCCGGCGCTGGCCACAGCAGTTGATCAAGGACTGCAACGCGGTTGGCGGATCGACGACCTCCTCCGCCCAACCAACAGCGGCCCCCACCCGGCGGCTGTCGATCCGTGCCAGGCCATGGTCTGGCGCATCTCGGTGGCACTGGATGCCGTACCGGACGACGAACCGCATGGCGGGCACCTCAGCTCCACCCCAGATGACCTGGTCCAAGCCAATGCGCCGGCAGGTGATGCAGGCGTGCAAGCTGCCGCGTTCGAGAATGAACCAGCCGTTGCGTCGTCCACCGAAGTCACTGTCGCTGCAGGCGAGGCGGATGACCGCTGGCTCGAACCAGACTTGGCGGTGGCGGCGATGCTCCGCGACGTCGCTGGGCCTCCCGAGCAGACCGATGCCGATGTCAGCCGCATGTTCACCCGGGCCATGGCCTGGCGGGAATGCCCGGTGAGCCGACAACGCATGATCGAGATCAACGAGCTGAGCCTCGCCTATTTCCGCCAATGCTTTCCGTCATCGTGGGGGCAGCACTATCTGGCCGACCGGTTCGGTGAGGACATCAGCAACGACCCGAGATTCCAGCCCGGCCAAGCGCCCACCGGCTGGACCAACCTCATCAACCACCTCCGGCAACGTGCGGTCAGCGACGACGAAATGATCATCACCGGTGTCGCCACCATGGCAAGCACCGACCGGCTGATCGACCGCTTCCGCGACCGGGTCGTCTTCCCGATCATCCACGACGGTGAGGTGCTTGGATTCATTGGTCGACGGCATCCCGACCTCAGCGACATCGACCGAGCAGGACCGAAATACCTCAATACCGGCGAAACACCGCTATTCCACAAAGGCGCGCAACTGTACGGAGTTCTTCAAGACCAGCTTTCCGATGGGGCGATCCCGGTAATCGTGGAAGGCCCAATGGATGCCATCGCAGTCAGCCTGGCCAGCCGCGGATGCTACATCGGGGTCGCTCCACTCGGCACCTCCCTGACCGACGAACAGGCAGCCCAGCTCGCAGCCCTCGCTGTGCACCCAATTGTCGCCACCGACGCCGACCCCGCTGGGCGCATCGCAGCCGAACGTGACTACTGGATGCTCAGCAAGTACCGGCTCGACCCCCTCTACCCACGACTACCCGTAGGCACCGACCCATCCGACCTTCTCGCACTTAGAGGCCCGAAGGCGCTTACCGAAGCGCTGGCAGCCGCGCAACCACTCGCCGACCGACTGTTAAATGAGCGACTGGACAAGTTGCCACCCGCTCAAGCTCTCCTCGAAGCGGCCCGGGTCGTCGCCGCCCGATCCCCCCGCCACTGGAATCAGGACAGCAGCGTCATCAGCACACGACTGGATGTGCCGATGGCGCAGGTCCGCCACACCCTGCTCACCTTCGTCAAAGACTGGAACACCGACCCGCGCCGAGCTGCCCAACAATCCCTGCAGGCCATCAGCGACCTCAAGCGCCGAATATCAGCAGTCGCCGAGAGCCCGGCTAAGCAGCAGAGGACTGCCATCGCGCGCGAGGCGAGGCGAGCAGTTCCGTCGAACCAGGTCGGAGCGACGCGAAACCCAACAAGATGATCAACTCGTCTGGTTTGCGGTCGACGCTAATTACCGCCACAAATACGTCGCTGCTGGCAGGAATCATTGCAGAACTCCTGCCAGTACCCGCGCAGCGGCCTTCGCATCGCCGAGATGATGCGGATCGCGAGTGTCGCGGTTAGCCTCCCGCTTGCGGGCATGTCAACGGGCGGGTCTTACGTGCATCCTGTCTGGCATCGCACCACGATGCGGTCGACGCCGATAGCGAGCGCTTGCAGGCCGGTCGCTGGATGGCGAGATCGTGTTTGATCTGTTGATACCGGTGCGTATTCCAGCGCGAGTTCGTTCACCCGCCCCCATGCGATGTATGCCCGTAGTCACGACCGGTCGACCGATGAGGGGTCCGCTGGTGAGAGCGGAGGTCAGAGGCTCGCCATAACAGCCGGGCAACCCGGGACATGCCCATGCTCGAGTGAGCAGATCCGCAAGGAGGACGATGAGTCCGATGGATGGTTTGGTCGAGGTTCCGGAGTTATGGATTGAGAAAATATGGGAGAACAAGCGACTAAAGGGGTCATGGACCGCTACTTCAAGCGCATGGGCGCAGGTGAGGACTTTTCAGACTGCTACACCGCGGATGTGACGTGGACAACGTTCGATGACGGGAGCCAGGTGCGCATGGCCGGCCCCGTACGGGAATATCTCATAGCACTGCACGAGAACATGGTTGACGCGCGAACCCGGAGACTCATCGTCGCCGACAGCGCCGCCTACCTTGAAGGTGACTGTGCCGACTCGAGCACCGGCGGTATCAACCGACTTGCCTATTGCGTTGCTTACGACGTCACAGGCGACAAGATCAGCGCGATGCGTTGCTATGGCGCGATCGCGCATCTAGCGCCATAGCTATTCGGATCGAGTTCGGCTCACTAAACGCCCGCTAACCGGTCGGCTTGCGGAACGCCCGCCATCGGAATTGACGGCCTAGCTGGTCGAGTGGATGAACGGTGGAAGCGGCGGTAAGAACGCCCGGATTATTCCGGCAGCAAATCCGTCGGCAGCACCGCATCCCAATAGCCGTCGGCTGCTCGCCCCATCGTTCGAAACCCGATGGACTCGGTCCCTTTTAGGCCAACGGTCGAGGTCATCCCCGACCCACGCT
>DATDKX010000205.1:0-3135 GCA_036519615.1 Propionibacteriaceae bacterium | reverse complement strand
ATACCCCGCGGCGCCGGTGCAGCCGGCATTCCAAGGCCCATCCCAGCCACTGACCGGCGGCTATCTCAATTCCGCCCCGCCGTACACGATGAGCCAAGCAGCCGCATCAGCTCCAGAAGCGGTCGAGCCTGTCCGCCCGGTGTCTTACTACATCTTTCTGGCCCTTGCTGCGCTGGCACTCTTTGCCGTCTCAGTGTTCATCACGATTCTCGTGCTGCGTTGAATTGGTCGCTCCGCTCGCCGCTGAACTCGTTCCGCACGACGCCAATCCGCAGCGAGGTAAGCACAGCAAGCAGCGCGACAACGGCCATGGACCCTTCCACAAAGCCGAAGGTCAGGGCCAGGTTTCCACCCGGATGAAGCGCCGCAAAGATCGCCCCCGCGACGCCGATAAAGATAGCTGAGCCAAGAGCGTCGTAGACGTTCAGCGATGAGGCGTTCCTGCCCTGGTCACTCGCCGTGGAGAGGCTCATCACAGCCAACGAGGTGCTTGACGTGGCAAGTCCCATGCCGAGGCCCCCGAAGACCCAACTCACTGCGACCAAGACGTACGGAAGTCTTGGAACGCAGGCGACCAGGGTCACAAGCACCAAGCCGAACGCCACCGAGCAGCACCCGAGTGTGATCAGCACGTCGCGCCGGACGCGGAGCCACGGTCTGGACTGCAGCCACGAGCCAGCAGTCCAGCCGACAGCACCAACAGTCAGGACCGCACCTGCCTGGAAGAGCGGAATGGACCGCTGCTCGACCAGCATCAAGGGCACGAAAGCCTCAGCGCCGAAGAACGCGCCGGGCAGCAAGCCGCGAGTTTGAATGACCTGCGATAGTCCGCGACGGAACCGGAGAAAGCCGGGCGGCATGAGCTGCGGCAATGCTGCCAGAAGCATTGCCAGCCCAATCACGAGCAGAGCCAGCCCGGTCCAGCCCAGCCGCTGTCCAGCGAATTGCAAAGCCGCCGTGGCACCGCAGAGAAGCGCGGCAGCCCACAACGGTGCAGGCCTGGAGGAGGCATTGTCGTTGCTCGGCTGGCCCAGACGGATCATTTGCCGCAGGCTGGGCCACGCCATGGCACCACCGAAGATCACCAAGGGAATCACAGCGAAGAACACCCAGTGCCAGCTCAAACGGTTGGTCAGCCACGCCGAAACGGGTGGGCCGATGAAGGACGGCAGCACCCAGGCTGCCGAGATGTAGGTAAACATCTTGGGCCGCTGTTTGGGGCTGTAGGCCTGCGCTACACATACGAAGATCGCGACGTTCATGGTGCCGCTGCCCAATCCCTGCACCAGCCGGCCCAAGACAAGTTGTGCCATGTGCTGGGCGGTGCCCGATACCACCAGGCCGGCAAGAAAGATCACCAGCCCGGCCAGTAGCGGTTTTGCTGGTCCGATGCGATCACTGAGCCGGCCGCAGACCACCGTAGCGAACAGCATCCCGATCAAGAACAGCGAGAATGCCCAGGCGTAATAGTTGAGACCGTTGAGATCGCGAGCCGCCACCGGCATTGCGGTAGCTACCGATATGGTCTCGAAGGCAATGGCAACTATCGTCGCGCAAAGACCAATCGTGAGCGCACGCTGGGAGACCCGTGGCGCCGCTTCCGCAGCCGAGCCGGTGGTCTCCTGGGTCGCCATTCCAACAGTCCACCACTTCAAGCTGACTCAAGGTCAATTCGGGGCGTCACTGTCTAGACTGGCCAACGTGAGTCAGCAACCAAGTCCCGGTGCCGAAACGATTGTCGACGAGCGAACCCAGGAACGCCCCGACTACCGCGTTGAGGAGGGCGATCATGAGCGCTTCTCACACTACGTACCGAAGGACAAGCTGACCGAGGCGATGGTGATGGGTACGCCGGTTGTCGCGCTGTGCGGCAAAGTCTGGGTACCAAGCCGCGACCCTGAGCGGTTTCCGGTCTGCCCGGAATGCCAGGAGATCTGGGAGTCGCTGGAGCCCGGCGACGGCGAAGACTGACTCAGGGCCTCAAGCCACTGCCGCTGGACGGCGCAGACCTCTAGTCTGACGCCATGGACTTCGCGGTCAACAGCCAGCGAACACTGGTGCTCGTCAGGCATGGGAAGTCCTCCTGGGACCTCGACGTCGATGATCATGAACGGCCGCTATCGGCGCGCGGGCGCCGCGACGCTGAGGCGATCGGTCGCTGGCTCAGCGAAGGATCACTGCGTCCGGATCTGGTGCTGTGCTCGACCGCCGTCCGCACCAAACAGACCTGGGAGTACGCGATGGCCGGCGGAGCTACCGCTGGCGAGGTCCAATACCGGCGCGAGATCTACCACGCGTGGGTTCCCGAGCTGTTGGCCTTGATCCGCGGGGTCCCAGACGAGATCCACACACTGCTGGTGCTTGGACATGCTCCGGGCATTCCCGACCTTGTGGAGCACGTCTGCGTCCGTACCCAATCACGTGATTGGGCTCAGATGGACAGCAAGTTCCCCACCAGCGGACTTGCGATCGTCAACGTGCCTGGGCCCTGGAGTGAGCTCGGAAAGGCGCGTGCCGAGCTGGCTAGTTTCGCCGTGGCTCGCGGCTAACGGTTGGAGAAAGTGTCGACAGATTGCACGTTTTTGCGCCGCAGCATGCAATCTGGCAACAGTTTCTTGCGCTTCGTCAGGCGCCCATGCGCTTCTGCCGCAGCACTCTGAGGAGCTAGCTAGGCTGCGGCTGAGCTGTGGCGACTAGATCTGCAACAAAGGCAACCTTTGCGATCACCGGCTCGGCCAAGACGAACGGATAAAGGTCGGCCTTGCCCATGCTTCGGTTGATCTGATTCAGGCCTTTGGTCAATGGCAACCAGGTCTGTGTAATCAATTCAGCCATAGGCCTTTCCAGCAGAGCGACTCGCGGCTTCCTGGCGATCTCATGCAGCGTGGACACATCGCCCTGCGCTGGTTGTGGCACCAGTCGGAATCCGGCCGCTGTTTGCAATGTGTCTGCAATGTGCAGAAAGTGGCCGAACACCTCCGCAAAGTCCTCGAGTGGGTGCATCGTCGCGTACGCGCTAATGAAATGATCTTGCCATGCGTGACCACCGGCGCCGTAGTGGCGCTGCAGCGCCTCCTCGTAGGAGGTGGTTTCGTCTCCAAAAAGCTCTCGGAATTCCTTGCGGCGGCCGCTGGT
>DATDKX010000204.1:0-2578 GCA_036519615.1 Propionibacteriaceae bacterium | reverse complement strand
TCTTGCACGCTGGCCGCGTTCGGACGGACGCGTTCGGGCTGACGGCGTACAGGCTGAGACCGCCTACCGTCGAGTCGTCACGCGAGAGAGGATGGCGGTGCTATGCCGCGGAAGCAACGATTGACCTGGACCGTGGTGCTTTGGCTCGCCTTGGTCGTCACAGGCTTCGCCAGCCTTGTCGTGCTCGGTGGCGGCACCGCGCTGTGGCTGGTCGAGGGGGAGCGGCCCGATAGCACCATCCACTCTTGGGGTGACGCGCTGTGGTGGTCGCTCACCACCCTGACGACGGTCGGCTATGGTGACCACGTTCCTGTAACAGCGACGGGTCGTCTGATTGCCGCCGGTGTCATGGTGGCGGGAGTGGCAGTCATTGGTGCTGTGGCGGCAATTGTCGCTCTTGGGGTGGCCCTTCGAGTCGCTCGCGAGGAGGAGCTGGCATTCGAAGCAGCAGCGGAAACCCTGGAGCAGCGTCTCGACGCGCGCCTCGCGCGGATCGAGGCACAGCTGGCTGGTTTGGATGCGCGTCTGCAAGCGTGGTCGACGGGCTCAGTCGATGACGGCGTTCGCAGCGGAGGAGACGATTAGTAGCGGCTGGACAGCATCCACCAATATGACTTGGTGTCGGAATCAACCGGTGGAGCAACCGGTCAGTATCTCGTGACCTCGCATCGTTGTGGGCCCTTGACGGGTGGCTGAAACTCGGCGTCGACGGCACCCTGCAGCGGTCGCGACTCCCGACGTCCCCTGGGCCAGCAGGCTTCGAGGGCGGCTTGACGGGCGTGTAACCAACTGCGGTTTGGCCATTGGATCCGCAGTCCCTTCTTGCGGGGTACCTGTCCGAGCTGATGCCATGCGGTGGGAATGAAACGCGCGACCAATGACCTGACGCCGGGCCACGGGTTGCCTACTACCGCCGGCGCGGCGACGATCCCGCGGTCGCCTCGAAGCCCAGCGACCCCGCGTGCGTTCGCGTGGACGCTGACCGAAACGATCGATCGATTCGCCAACGCGGTTCATTGTGAGTGCGGCGTCGATGGTGGCCAGCGGGACCGGCACCGTTGGCAGCAGCCGCTGCTGAGCCGCGGGCTACATGGACGACGGCGATCCTGCGGTTTCCGCCTTTCTGGTGTCGGTGGGCTTTCACGACGAGGATCGGCCCGACGCGTTTCGGACCATCGCGCGGATTGGAGGTCCGGACGAGCGCCGGTGCGGCCGCATCCGAGTCGCAACGTGAGCATCGGACGACATCATGCCTCCGCTGCGCGAATGCTCAATCCATCCGAAATCCAACTGACTCCTTCAAGAGCACGCCTCACGCAAGAGAGCCGCACGCCTCGGCCTCGGACGTGAAATAGATAGCACTGTGAAGCCTCGAGACTCCCCCGCTCAGGGCAAGTTCGCGCTCGACGCGGCCACGTGCCCGCCCATGAGGTTCAGGACCGCGATGTGTAATCGGCAACCACATAGGCGCGACGGGCAGCTGCGTGCCCGGGGCGAGGACGAATCTGGCCATTCCAACGCGGACGACCAGGAGCAAGATCAGCGCGGCGGTCAAGTAGCGGGCGTTCCGGGGGCCGCCCTGCCGCCGCGGTGTGACCGCCGGGGCCCGTGGCTATGGCCGGTCATCGACGAGCCGTCCTGGTAATAGCGGGACGCCGATGGAGCTGTTCATAACGGCCGCGAGATTCAGCCGTCAGCGGCTTGATGCTGTGCTTGAGGCACCAGCTGATGTGGAAGCTGACCAGTGAGCACAACGACGCCGCTCACCGCCGTGGGCAGCTGTAGTTGCCGGTTCATCGCAGTGTGACGTAGCCCGGTTCAGGCTGGGCTACAGTCCGGAACGGTCAATGCCAGGATCAGGGCGAGCAGGCTCATCAATGTGGTCATGATGGTGATCAGCTGTACGGTGCGCCGGTGGCTGAGGCGGTGTGGACGGGTGGTGAGCTGCACGTTCCGTGCGGACAGCTGCCCGAGCATCCATACCGCGACGGCGGTCGCTAGCACCAGCACGCCGGCGACCGCGTTGGTGTGGAGTATTGCCACGCCGAGGGCTGCGAAGGAGATGGCGGTGCGAGTCCAGGCCAGTTCGGTGCGCTCGCGAGCGAGGCCGGGATCGCGGTCTTCGATGTCGTCGGGTGGTTCCGGGCTGGCGGGGCCGCGCACGTGTCACGTCTCCGAGCCGCTGGCCAGCCCGGTAAGTGTCGCCGCTACGAGAGCCAGCAGGGTGATCACGATCGCCAGCAGCATTGGCAGCACGGATCTGCCAAGCGCAGCTTGGCCGGGGTGGCTCGATCGCGCACCGGAGCAGGTGGACGGCGAGGACGCCCTGCCGGCTGGTTTTCAGGTGCATCGGCCGGGGGCGCGGGCCGATCGCCGAGCCCTGGTCGTTACCGATGATGAGATCCCCCTCCCCAATGCCCCGGTTGGGACCAACGGCCCTCGGGCGGAAAGGGCCGTTGGTGGATCGTGAGCATCTGGATGCTCAAACCTTGCCCGACGCCGTTCGGTGCGCTGATGAGCGCGCCGGTGATCTCGTCCGGTGCGTAGCGGGGAGCGACGGTGCGGAGCCAGCCGAGAT
>DATDKX010000203.1:0-11406 GCA_036519615.1 Propionibacteriaceae bacterium | reverse complement strand
TCCAGGCTCAGGATCCCTTCCTCAACCAGCACATCGCAGACCGGGGCAAGGGCAGAGACATGTGAGGCGCGGAGCACCGCGATCACCTTGCTGCTGGTAAGCCGCTCGCTGAGCGGCGGCCGGTTGATCATCGGCGTCATAGTGCCTGCACCACCCTGGCAAGGGTTTCGACGAAGAAGTACTCGCCCCACATGACGCTCTCGTCGACCCCGAGCTGCTTGGTCTCGTGATACGAGCCGTGCTTGAGTATGCCCTCCCAGGAGTCCTCGAAGGCGACGAATTCTGGCTCGCAGAGCCGAGCAATCGTTGCTTCGGCGTGATTGTGATAACGCCGAGCTTGATCATCATTGGCAGCGAGCGAGGACAGCATGATCAATCCGCCGGCGGCGCAGGCGGCGGCCGACGATTCCCAGCGGCGTAGGGGATTCGGTTCATCGAAGTCGTTGGGTGGCACTGGGTCTGGACCGCTGGTGTGCTCCAGCCAATAGTCGGCGTTGAGCTGGGCAGTGGCTAACCAGTGGGGTTTGCCGGTCAGGGCATACATAGATGTGAATCCGTACAGGGACCAGGCCAGCCCGCGCGCCCAGGAGGAGTCGCTGCGCCAGCCCTGCTGGGTGGTCTGACGCAGAAACTCGCCGGTATCAAGATCAAAGATGCCTTCATGGCTGGTTGACCCGTCGCCGCGTACCAGATACTTGCGCGTGGTCTCGCAGTGCTGCTCGGCAATATCGAGGAGCTGTTGATCACCCGTCTCCAGCCCGGCCACCGCAACGATGCCGACATTCATCATGATGTCGATGAAGATCGAATCCGGCGCCAGAAACGAGCGCAGGTACCTGCCCCTGGTGTTGAACCGAGTGGCCATGGTCTTGCCGCCCTGAATGACGACTTGACGCTGGGCGTCGTCACCAGTCAGCTCCCACCATTTCTTCCACGTCGGGCACAGCACGAAACCAAGATCATGAACCTGGGCATCAAACTGACGTTCCTCGACCAGCTTGCTGTAGTGCTCGGCGCGCGGCTTCCATTCCTCGCCCAGTCCCAGCTCATAGAACAGCCACATCTGGCCGCCCAGGAAGCCCTCACACCAGTTGGTCCAGGCTTCCTTGCCATGCTTCCACCGGCCTTGGTCGGTGTAGAGCGGGAAGTAGTCGGGGTAATCGGTAGTCAGCCGCGACACCTTGCCGGCAGCGAGCTCGAGGGCACGTCGGGCGGCCGCCTTGGTCGCCTCTTGAAAGGGCAGGTTGTAGCGTTCGCTGACCCGGCGGGAGGCCCAGTACATCGATCTCTGCCTCACTTCTCGCCGACGCCGCCGACCCAAGAGGGTGCCTGGGCGCCGGTCCGAATGATCGTGCTCTTGTGCTCGATGTACTCATCGATAGCGGTGCGGCCGAGCTCGCGGCCGATGCCAGAGGCACCGTAGCCGCCGAATGAGATCTCCGGAAAGCCGTCCATGTAGCAGTTGATCCACACGGTCCCGGCCTTTGTGGCCCGGGCGTAGCCGAGCGCAGTGTCGATATCGCGGCTCCACACGCCGGCGCTGAGGCCGTACCCGGTGGCGTTGGTAATCTCCACCGCCTCAGCAAGATCAGCAAACCTGACGACCGAGAGCACGGGGCCGAAGATCTCTTCGCGAGCAACACGAGCGGTCTTCGGTACGCGAGCGAGCACAGTGGGGGAGTAGTAGCGGCCGCGATCGGAATCGAGCTGGCTGCCGCCGAGCGCGACTGACGCGCCTTCTCGCTGACCAAGATCAACATAGCCACTGACCACCCCAAGATGCTTTTCCGAGATCAATGCCCCGACTTTGGTGGCAGGGTCGAGTGGATCGCCAACGGCGACATCCTGGGCGCGCTGCACGACCCGTTCGGTGAACTCGTCAGCGATGTCGGCGTGCACCAGAAGCCGCGAGCCGGCATTGCAGCACTCCCCCTGGTTGAAGTACGCGCCAAAGACCACCTTTTCGAGCGCGGCGTCAAGATCAGCATTGGGGAATATCACTTGCGGATTCTTGCCGCCGAGCTCGAGACTCACCTTCTTCAGATCTTTGGCGGCAGCTTCGGCGACCATGCGTCCGACGCCTGTGGATCCGGTGAACGTCGTCATCTGCGTGCCGGGGTGGCTTGCCAACCAGCCGCCAACGTCACCTCCGCCATGCACCAGGTTGACAACGCCGTCGGGCGCTCCTTCGTCGATCAAGATCTGGACCAGGCGCGTAGTGGTGCCGGGTGTCAGATCGCTGGGTTTCACGACCGCCGTGCAACCCACTGCAAGTGCGAAGGGCAGCTTCTGCGAAACGATCAAGAGTGGGAAGTTCCACGGCGTGATCACCCCGACCACACCGACCGGTTCTTTGACTGTCACCGCCAGATAGTTAGGACCCAGGTGGTTGTGGGCGTCTCCGTACGCGTGCTGGGCGAGACTGGCGGCGTAGTACCAAATGCCGGCCGCACTAGCCACCTCGTCCCTCGCCTGCGAGATGGGCTTGCCGGATTCGAGTGTCTCGATCAGGGCCAGCTCGTCGCGCTCGGCTTCAATCCGCGCGGCGACCCGCCGCAGCAGTGCAGCCCGTTCCGCCCCGGAGGTGTGCGGCCATTCACCGGAGCTGAAGGCTTTGTGCGCCGCCGTGACGGCTGCATCGACATCGGCCTCGCTCGCGCTGTGGTAGCTGGCGACTCGGATGTCATGCGCCGGACTATCGCGTAAGACTGCCTGACCTCCGCCGAAGACATCGCGGCCATCAATGATGTTGGGCCAAATGTTCGCAGTGATGGTAGTCGGGGCCGTGCTGGTGATCATGGTCATGGCGATGCTTTCGTGCTGGATGCGTATGTGGGCTCAGGTGCCGCGGTAGTGCGGGCTGCGTTTCTCGGTGAAGGACGCAAAGCCTTCGGCGGCATCCTCAGTAAAGGCGGTTGCGGCGGAGCTGACTTGTTCCATTGCCGCATAGGCGTCCCCGGAGTCGATGGCCTGCTTGGCCATCTGTACCGCAATCGGGGCACGGCTGGCGATCTTGTTGGCCAAGGCGTGGGCGGCATCAATCACCTGCGACCTGGGCGCCAGCTGGTTGGCGACACCCCAGATCAGTGCCCGCTCGGCGGTCAAGGACTCGCCGGTGAAGATCAATTCCTTGGCTCGTCCGGCGCCGACAAGATCGCGGAGCCGTCCGGTGCCGCCCCACCCGGGCAGCGCGCCAATGCCGACCTCCGTCAGACCAAGTGTGGCATCGTCAGCAACAATCCGCAGATCGCACGCCAGTGCCAGCTCGAACCCGCCGCCGTAGGCATTGCCGGTGACGGCAGCAATGGTGGGCTGCATTAGTCCTGCGAGGCGGTCGAACACCCGGTGCCCGAGCCGGGTCCACAGCGCCCACATGTCCAGCGGCTGTAAGGCCTTGAAGCGCCTGATGTCGGCCCCGGCACAGAAGGAGCGATCTCCGACTGCGGTGAGGAGGACGACTCGCACCTGCCGGTCGGAGTCAAGAGCCATCAGGATCTGCTCGAGCTGCTCCAGCATTTCCGGGGTCAGCGCATTGTGCTTCGCGGGCCGATCTAGGCAGATCGTGGCTACCTCCCAGTCAGACTCCACGGTGACCCGGCCGACGTCGGTGGTTGCAGATTCGCTCATAGCGGGCCATCGCTCGGGTCGGGCGGGTTGAGTCCGTGCAGCACGTGGTGGGCACCCTTCTCCCCGATCATGGTAGAGGTCGCCATGGTGTTGCCGCTGATCAACTTCGGCATGATCGACGCATCGATCACTCGCAGGCCTTCCATCCCGCGGACTTTGAGTTCTTGATCAACGACGGCGAGGTCGTCGTCGCCCATCTTGCAGGAGCCGACCGGGTGGTAATCGGTCTTGGCCCACTGCTTGACGTACTCGCGGACTTCCTTGTCGGTCGTGACCTCCGCGGAGGGCAGAAACTCCTTCAGGACGAACGGTTTGTACGCCTTGCTGCGCATCATCTCCCGCCCCCAGCGGAACCCTTCCAGCGACTTCTCCCAGTCGTACGGATCGGTGAGAAAAGCAGGATCGATGGCAGGCGGATCGTCCGGATTTGCCGTGTGCAGCGTGACGGAGCCAATACTGTGTGGGCGCAGGTGGCAGGTGTTGATCGTCATGCCATGACCCTTGACCCGCATCCGGCCGTGATCGATCACGTACGCGGGCAGGGCGTGCATCTGAATATCTGGAGTCGGCACATCGGGCGTACTGCGCACAAACATGCCGGCCTCGCACACCGAGGCAGTGATTGGCCCCGTCCTCGTGGTGATGTACTGCAGGCCTGCCAGCGCAGCCTTGTCGGGCCGATCGGAGGAGTTGTAACTGACCGGCGCCGTGGCCGCCGTCAGATAAACGTCCATATGATCTTGGAGATTCTTGCCGACGCCGGGCAGATCGTGGACGACCGGAAGGCCAAGCATGCGCAATTCATCGCCCGGGCCAATGCCCGACAACAGCAGCAGCCGCGGCGAGTTGATCGCGCCACAGCTCAAGATCAACTCCCGATCAACCTGGACATGCTCCGGTTTGTCGTCGATCAACATGTCCAGACCGGTAACGCGTCCGTTTCGCACAATGATCTTGCGGGCGAGAGCATGGGTGACCACCGTCAGATTCTTCCGCGACCGGACTGGTTTCAGGTACGCGGTTGCGGTGCTCTCCCGACGGGCGTTCTTCTGAGTGACGTCGTACCAGCTGACACCTTCTTGCACCGCGCCGTTGAAGTCGGCAATGAAGGGAACTCCGAGCTCCTGGGCGGCGCGAACGAACGCCTTGCTGAGCGGGTTGTGCTGCACCTGCTCGGTGACGTTTACCGCGCCGACGCTGCTGTGGTACTTGTCGTTCAGGCGTTCGTTGGCCTCAGCCCGCCGGAAGAACGGCAGCACTTCGTCATAACCCCAGTGCTTGTTGCCGAGCGCCGCCCAGGCCTCGTAGTCGGATTTCTGGCCGCGGATGTAGATCATCGCGTTGATCGAGGTGCTGCCCCCCAACGTGCGGCCCTGCGGATACCACATCTCACGGTTGTTCAGTTGCGGCTGCGGGACGGTGGAGAACTCCCAGTTGTAGCGGGGGCCGCTGAGCTTGGTGAATCCGACGGGCATATGGACCAGGGGCGACCAGTCCTTGCCGCCGGCTTCGAGCAATAGCACGGAGGTGTTCGGGTCGGCGGAGAGGCGGTTGGCTACGGCGCAGCCGGCGGCGCCGGCGCCGACGATCACGTAGTCGTAGTGGCTGGCGAGCATGATGGGCGCTTCCTATCGATTTGGGGCAGACTGGCGGACGAGGTGTGCGATCCGGGACGGCTTGCGGGACAAGATCAGTCCCATCGGTTCGGGCCGGAATAGGGCGGGGGACATCAGCTGGAGGTCAGGGCTAACCAGCAGGGGTATGCCCGACCTGCCAAGTACATCTCTTTCAAGATCAACTCCGGGTGCGATTTCGATCACCGTGAGCCCATCCTCGGTCAGTTCGATCACGCAGCGTTCGGTGATGTAAAGAACTTCTTGGCGACGTCTGCGCGCCATGTCACCAGAGAAGGAGATCTGAGCAATTTCCGGGACGAACTTGGCCACGGTTCCATCGGAAACGATGTCGAGCTTGCCGTCGGTGATCTGGATGTCCTTCCTGCCGGCGGTGAAGTAGCCGGAGTAAACGATCTTGGGCGCCCTGGTGACGATGTCGCTGAAGCCGCCCACGCCGGCGGTGACATGGGGCCGTGCCGCGAGGTAGGAGACATTGACATCACCGGCGCCGGACACCTCAAGGAACGACAGCATTGCCACATCGAAGCCACCGCCCTGCAGCAGGGTGAATTGATCAGCGCTTTGCACCAGTGCTTGTGGGTTCAAAGCGCAGCCGAACGCAAACCCGGTCGCCGGGAAGCCGCCGACTGCCCCCTGTTCGATCACCCACGTGACGTCCTCGGCATGGCCCTCCTCAAGCAGCACCCGGGGAATGGCGGCGGAAATTCCGAAGCCGAGATTGACGATGGCGTTGACCTGCAGTTCGGCGGCGGCACGGCGGGCGATCACCTTCTCCAGACCGAACTCAACCGGCTCTATGTCGCCGAGGTCGCGGTGCATCTCCCCGGATAAGGCCGGGTCATAGAAGGTCTGGGTGGTCTGCATCTGATCCGGGTCGATCACGATTGCGTCAACGAGAATTCCGGGGATGCGAACCGCCTGAGTCGGCAGCGGGGCGTCGGACAGTCTTTTGACCTGCGCGATCACAATGCCGCCGTGGTTGTGGGCCGCGTACGCCTGGTCGAGTGCCCCAAGCGTGCTGCACTCCTCCTCGTAGGAGAGGTTGCCATAGGGGTCGGCGGCGGTGGCTCGGATGATCGCCACGTCAACCTTGACTGCAGGGTAGAAGAGGTAGTCGTTGCCGTCGATCTTCATGAGCTGAACGAAATCCTCGGTAACGGCATTCATCTTCGCGCCCTCCAGCCGCGGGTCGGCGTACGTGCCGAGGCCAACTTCGGTCAACACCCCGGGCTGACCGGTGGACGCAGCCCGGTGCATCTGGAACAGCACGCCAGAAGGGATGTTGAGTGCCTGAATTTGATCATTGTGGATCAACCCGCGGATCAACGGCGGGTCGAGCTTCGAGCTGCCGGAGGGGTAGGAGCCGGCCAGCACGCGGCGCAGTTGCCCCGGTCGGCAAAGATGATCAATGCCCTTGATGCCGTACATGTCACCGGCGGCGATTGGATGCAGCGTAGTCAGATTCGCGGGCGCCCCGGTTTCGGCATACCGCTGACCAATCGCCTTCAGTACGGCGTCGGGGCAGCCCAGTCCGGACGATGAGGAGATGGTGATGACCGCGGAATCGCCGATCAGCCGGGCGGCCTCCGCGCCGGTCAACACTGGCACAGTTCGCATAGTGGCGTGATCCTCCGATGTGCAGATCAGGCGGGGAGTTGGGGACGAGGGCAGCCGCAGGTCTCCCGAGGCTCCAGCTTGGTTGGGAACTCTTCCCGTACGGCTGGCTCGCTCGATCCCGATGCCCGTTCCAGCACCAGCTGCCCGGCGCGACGCCCGGTTTCACGGGCCGGCACAGCGACGCTGCTAAGGGAAGGTCGGTTGAGACCAGCGTCATGAACATCATCGAAGCCGATCACCCGAACATCCGATCCAACGCGGCGGCCCAAGTCGGCGATAGCGTCGAGGACGCCAAAAGCGACTACGTCGCTGAAGCAGATAATGCCGTCGACGTGGGGATCTTTGGTGAGTAGCTGCATTGCCGCCTCTCGTGCTTGGGGCCGCGTCGGATCACATACCACCAAGTGGTTGGAGTCGAGCGTGAGGTCGTGGTCGTCCAGGAATTCCTCGACGCCGCCAGCACGCTCTTCGCGGGCTGAGGAGTCGGTGAAGCCGCCCACAAACGCGATTCGACGGCAGCCGTGGCTGTACAGATGTTCCGCGGCGGCGGCACCGCCATCGCGGTTTTGCGCCCCGACGTAATCAACGTCCAAGTCATTCAGACGGCGCGCGAGCAGCACGAGCGGTGTTCCGAGGAGATCCGGCAGCTCGCAGGATGAGGTGCCATGGGCGGGCACCAGGACAATGCCGTCCACATTGCGTTCGACCAGCGATGTGATCAGGCGATGCTGCAGGTCGCGGTCTTCGCCGCTGACTGCTAGTAGCGGCACAGTCCCGCTGCTGGTCAGGACATCCTGAAGGCCGGCCGCAAACTCAGCGAAATAGGGGTTCGTGATATTGGTCAACACCACGCCAATGGCGTCGCTGTGCCGGGTACGTAGCGAGGCTGCGGCGCGGTTGTAGACGTAGCCGAGGTCCGCCATGGCGTGGCGGACCCGGTCCCGAGTCTTCGCTGCGACGAGCGGACTGTCGTTTAGCACCAGGCTCACCGTGGCGCGCGAGACGCCGCAATGCTGCGCTACGTCTGTGAGCGTTACACGTGGCAAGGAGCTTCACCTCTGGTGGTTTAGATCGATCTAAGACTCGATTTAGATCGATCTAAGCAAATATAGGTGCCGCATGTCAAGGCGGCGCTGACAAAACTGGTCAGGAACGACGTGGGAATCAGGGGCAGATCACTGTCGTTCCTGACCACTTGCGTTGGTCAACTCGGCCTGCCGGCTCATGGCGGCGTGAGGGGGCCGCCCAAGTAGTCTGGCGACGTGCCAGGCACCTCGATCGGGGCGGCCGCGCAGCGTTCCGAGGCCAGCGAGCCGCAAGCCGAACGGATGCGCACCAGGGTCCGCCTGCTCGTCCAACTGACCACCCGCTACGGCCGCTACCGCCGCGGGCTGGTGCAGGCCGCCAAGAGCCTTACGCCGGAGGAGGCCGCGGTCCTCGCGGACCTCGAGGCACATGGCCTCGATGTCAATCAGCTCCGTGACGTCCTCTGGGGCGGCCATGTCCTGGTCGACGACACAGAGCTTTACGAGCGTTGGCGGTTTCCGAAAGTCACTCGCGAACGACTTTCCAGTCACCATCGCACTATGGACAAGCAGACCTATCCAGATCTAGGCATGCACGGCCCGCTGGTACGCGAAAAGCTGCATGGCCGAACGGTGAACGGTACCTGGATGCAACTGGAGAAGACCCCGGCCGCTTTCGGCGCAGGACACCGGCTGCCGACGTGGAACGACGTACAGCACTTGGCGGATTTCATCGTCTACCGCATCACGAAGCGCAATGTCGGGCCGTGGGGTCTTTCCGGGGTCACAGAACGGCGGCCGATGTATCTCTCACCGCAGGTGAGTATGACGGTGCCGCTGCTGGAGGGCACCACGCGAATGCTGACCAAGACTCTGTTCCGGCTGGACGCCGAGGACCAGGTCGTCGAGGACGCATCCATTCCTCAGTCGAGTCTCGTACGCCGGTTCCTTGGACCATTGCGGGAGGATCCTTTGCTCGAGCTGGTACCGGGATCAGGCCGCGGTCGGGGCCGCGGGCTGTTCGGCAACTCGCAGGTGTGGGTCAGCGAGACCGGAGCGTCCGCGGCCCGTCGGCAACTCTCGACGAAAGGCAAGTCAGGCGATTGGACGGTGCCGAAGGTGGTAGCGGCTCGACCGATCGAGGTAAGGGTGGGGGACCGACGCCTGCGCTTGTCGTGTCGAGTTCCGGCCAGTGTCGAGAAGGCCTCATGAGCGAGACCCAGTATCTCGGCATACCACCGGGACTTATTGACGCAGTGCTCCACCTGGTGAGCACGGGACCCGTGCCGCTGGGGGGTTACACGCTGGCCGAGATGGTCGCTGTTGATGCTGTCGTCGACTTTCTCGACGAGATGCCCTCCGAAGAGGAGGTCGGCGAGGCCGTACGGTCCCTGGCCGCGCGGCAGCTTTTGGTTGCCACGCCGGACACGGACCGCCTCCAGGTTCGAGGCGATCTAGGCATCGCCGTGGTGTTTCAGCAACGCGCCCACTCGGTTGTCGATGCCCGCGTGACCGGCACCGAGGCTGGACACCCGTGGCGTACGCTGCTGCTCCCGCAGTCTGACGGGGTCGCCCTCGAGGTACTCATTGATGCGCTCGGCGTACATGAGCTCTCACTCCGGGAGATCGACGACGCGCTTCGCCGACTGGCGCGTCGGCTCCCGCACGGTGAGCCGGAGCGCGACTCCGCCAACCTCGTCGAAGTGCTCGCCGCCGCCGAACAGAGTGCGCTGGTCACAGTGACGCAGTACTCCACCTCAGGCAGCAGCGAGACCGCCGAGCTGAGTGCTGACATAGTCCTAGCGAATCAGGGAGACAGGCTGTACGTCTTCACCCGCGACCCCGATGACCCGGAGCGGCTGGTTTCTCAAGGGCTCGACGATGATGAAGTCATCGAGCTTGTCCGGAGCCTCGCTACGCCGGAGGCCAAGGGCGGCGACACGCAATCCAGTGCCGAGCAGCCGTCCGGCCGCCTCGCCAAGATGCGCACCACGATCATGAGACGCCTACGCCAAGACCAGCCGCGGAGCTCTGCACCGACGTCGTAGTGGCTACTGGTGGTCAGCAGCTCCGCAGGGTATAGGCTCGTTGTCGCTGGAAGCACAGCCGTACTCGGGCTGGAGATAGCCGTATCCGTTTAGGCCGCTTCTCCATGATGGCTGGTCGCGCCGAGGTAGTAACCGGGAACTTTCCCACCCTCAGGTTCTGCCATGGCTCAAGAAAAGGACTCTCTAGCTCTCCTCGGATCCGGGAGTACCAGTGACCAGATCGACGGCGAGGAGCTAGAACGTCTGTTCGAGGCGTTCATTGCGTGCCGGACAACCCTCGACGATCTCTCAAGCAGGGCTGCCACGATGGGCGAGGACCTCAGTGGTCCCATCATCGCGGCACATTTGACCGGAACGTCCTGCATGTCAGCTCAGAGGCACAACGTCGTTGCAGCTGCTATCAATGCTCGCCTGGCCGAGCTGTCAAAGCCTGCGGCTGCTCCCTACACGAACAAATTCGCGTAGTCCTGAGGGCGGTCAGGGATGATGCTTCTCGAGGTGCTGAAGCAGAGTGCCGCCGCTCCAGGTGGAAACCACGAGTGAGCGCCGCAGTGTGTAGAGCGGTGCCGCAGGATCGAGCTTCTTTGCCTCCAGCTGGAATGCGGTCTTGTATCCAGCCTTCTTTAGATGTGGGAACGCCTTGCTACTGACCACGCCGTACGGGTATGCGAAGTGCTCGACCGATTGCCCGCTGGCTTTGCGCAGCGCTTCCCGGCTCTGATCAAGTTGGACTTTCCAAGCGTGGCCGGAGAGGTCGCTGACGGCGTGGTGATCCCAGGTATGTGATCCAATCGTCATGCCCGCGTCGGCCAGCCGATGAATGTCTCTGGTGCTCATCCACTTTGGCTTGTCCAGGACGACTGTCATGACGAAGAAGGTGCCCGTCATGCCGCGCTTCTTGAGCTGGGTCAGCCCCTCATGAGCCTGGCGGGCGCTTCCATCGTCGAAACTCAGAATTATCGGCTTCTGCGGCAGCGCCGCACCGGTGGTGAGATGGCGGAGGTATGCGGTGGGACTGATGGAGGTCCAGTTGTCCTCGGCTTGCGCGTCCAGCTGTGCCCGAAAATATTTTGGTGGGCAGATCAGGTTGATTCGGTTGTACGGGCTGTCGCCGCTGCTCCAGTTGCGTAGCTGGTGATAGCACAGCACCGGTACGGTCGCCCGGGTCCGACCTCCGGTCTGCGTGCTGCATCCAGTGATCGCGATTCCAACGGTTGCCATTGCACCGGCGAGGAGAGTACGGCGATCCGCGGCGGCCCCCGTTCGCGGCTGAGCTTGACCCGTCAAGCCAACCGAGGTGAGCTCCAGCCGTCAACCTGCGAAGCAGAGTCGACTTAGCTCAATTCGGGGATCGCTGCAGCAACCTCAGTTAGTTCGGGGTGCCCATCCTCTACGAATTTGGCAAGGTCGACCTGCAGGTAGTGCAGCTCTGGGGCTAGGGACCGCGTTGAT
>DATDKX010000202.1:0-7666 GCA_036519615.1 Propionibacteriaceae bacterium | reverse complement strand
CCTACAGGAGAACCAGGACCGCATCCGTGCCTTCCTCACCGGCCTGACCGCCCCCGCGGCCCGCGTCTTGCAAACCGTTGCGACCGGAGTGGCCGGAGTTATAACGATCTTCATCCTGGCCCTATTGATGGTGCTTGAAGGCCCGAAGCTGGTGGACGGCGCGCTCAATCTTGTTAGCGACCCGCAGCGACGGCAACGCATACACCAGGTGGCCGCGGACTGCGCCAAGTCCATCACCGGTTACATTTCAGGGAACTTATTGATTAGTGTCATTTGCGGTGGGTTGATTTATGCGGTCCTGAAGATCATGGGCGTTCCCTTTGCCGGTCTGATTGCCATATTCGTGGCATTCGCCGACCTGATCCCGCTCGTCGGCGCGACCCTCGGCGCGATCGTCGCGGTGACCGCGGCAGCCTTTCACTCCATCCCAGCACTCATCGTGGTCGCCATCTTCTTTGTGGCGTATCAGCAGCTGGAGAACCATGTTCTGCAACCACTCATCTTGTCCCGGACGGTCAAACTCAATCCGCTGACAGTGATCGTGGCGATCCTGGTTGGAGTTGAGCTCGCCGGGATTCTCGGCGCACTACTCGCCATCCCCTTCGCCGGCATCATCCAAGTCATCGTGCGTGACATTTGGGACCACCGAAAAGGCAGCCTTAAAGATGAGCCCACCACAGGGGAAGAAGACGTTCCCGTCACCGCCGTGCCGCCGCCGCCAAGTGGCTCGCAAGGAGCCGGATCACACTTGTCGCGCCGGAGACCCAAGGCGGCCAGGCCTGTACGGGCGGCTCTTTCCCAACCGCAGCGCTCGCGTCTTCGTCCCGGAGCGCCTACCCCTCCAGCCGGAACGCAGTCAGCCCCGCGGCCGTAACTTGCCACGTCAACTGTCGAATGTGGCTCTGGTAATGATGAAGGCGGCTGTGCGCGCCGCTTCGTGCTGCGGGCCGCTCCTCGCCGGACCAGATGCGTAACGCTAGCGCCATTGGGTCGATGGGAGTTGATGCCATCAGGTCGAGGGACGACGGCCAGCTTGACCGAACCGCAAAACCAGGGGTGACCTGGGCGCGTCTCAGTCATCGCGGAGTAGGAATCCAGCGGTCCGGCAGAAACCTCCGCGCGGCTCGGCGAATCACTCGGCGGGCGACCGGGATAGTATCGGCGACCATCTTGGCTCCGTGCCGCACCAAGTACGCGTTGCCGCGGCGCAACCGGGTGGCTGCACCGGCGCCGCGGCCGGAGTGGAGACGGTGTCCGCGATCAACGCGTTCAATCCATTGACGCCGGTATAGCGCCGGGCCGGCGCCTTGTTTGGCCGAGCCGTAGACCGGAGCCACGGTGTCGTCAAAGTCGAGGAAGTGATCTGTTCCGCTCCGGCAACACCGGCGCCTGAGCGGCAAGCCTGGCCAAGAACCGCGACGCAACCGCGTCGAGCTGCGGACATGGCGGAAGCTGAACGCACGCAACAAGATGCCCAGCGTCGAGGGGCCCCGGATACCGGTAAATAGCCCGTCTTGTTCCACCGTGCCGCAGCAGGTCCATGTCGTCGATGCTGTCAGTCCCAGCGATCATTCCCGCCACCAGCGCGGCGCTCTTTTCTGCAGGTCTGGGTGGACCGCGCGGTTCAGAGGCGTCCGTTGACCGTGCGCACCGACTCTTTACGGGACTTCGGCGTGCGGCACGGATCACCGCTGAATGAGGCGGCAAGAACTGGAACGACAAGGGGCCGAGCTCTGGGCAGGTCTGGCTGCCTATCGAGATGCTTGGCGCTCCGTGTGCTGAGCTGAATGGGTATCACCGCCACTGAGAGTTGCTATCCCTCTAGCGTCAACACGGGAAGGAATAGCTGAGCTTGGTGCCGGGCGAACCAGCGCCCCCAGCCCTTCTTCTCAGCCGCCTGGCGCTCGGTCCAGGCGATGACGCCCTCATCCACGTCGGGATCCAGGCCCACCTCATTGGGATGGGCGTGATGGGCGGAGGTGCTTGTCTTGCCACCAGCCATAGCTGATTCCGTTCAGCAGGTTGGCCGCGACGAGCCCGAGGCGACGGTCCACCTTCGCCGACGCTGAGATCTGCTTATGGCCTGCATCGTGGCCGAAGAACGCGGTCTGAGCGGACAACACAGCGGCCACGGGTGCCAGCAGAACCGCCCACCACGTGTGGTTGAGCACTATGACGGCCGCCGCTGTGGCGGCGATCCCCAGTGCAACACCCGTGGCCATCCTCGACAGGAGGGTCGCCAGTCCGCGGACGCCGAGGGTCCCTTCTAGCCAAAGCAGCGGGTGACCGCCAGGGGCAACCCGCGAACTCATCTGGCCGCGGCCGACCAATACGCTTGGTGGCGCGTGCCTGCGCTTCCGACGGTGGGCTTTGCCGCTTCAGCCATACGCCGATACCTCGGCCGAATCTGGAGCAATGGACCTTCTGTGGATGCATTAGACACCGGGACGCCTCCGCATGAACCGCCCGCGGGTGCGCGGGCGGTCTGAGTTCGGGTGTCCGAATCAGTCACGGTCAGCCCCGATGTCGGGTCATCCGACCGTGGTCAGGGCGTGCGGAGCACAGTCGATGATGAGCCCCGAATCGGGCTCTAGCTGAAGAACTTCTCCGTCGATCTGGACGGGAACAGCGTTGACCGTCGTGAACTCGACGCGGCTGACGTGTGCCTGGGCTCCGAGCCCAGTGGTCACTGCGCGTAGCGCCATGGCCGCGATTCGCCATCGGTGTCCGTGCCGACGCGACACCACCTCGAACTGTCCGTCGTCGGGGCGGCCGGTGTTGCTGAGCCGACCATACTTGGCCATCCGCGCCACGTTGGCGAACACCAGACTGTCGTACAGCTCCCGCCGTCCCCCAGCTCGGACGATCTCCACCGGCGTGAGCTCGGTGAAGGTCCGCAGCACCGAGAACAGCTCAGCGATCGTCCCTTTCCGGTCCCGTTTCAGCCCCACCGCCATCAACGGCGTCAGCCCGAACCCAATGTAGGAATGCGCATACTGACTCCACTCACCGTCAGCTGAGCGGACCGTCAGCCGCAACAGATCCAGATGGCGGGCCCGGCCCGTAACGTGAGCGGCGACGATCGCGTCCACCAGCGGCATCCGCCGAGTGCTGCGCCGGTGGTCGTTGGCATTCCCGCCAGCCGCGACAGCGGCCAATGCTTCATTTCCGGACACGTCGAGGATGCCGTTCACGACCTCGTTGTAGACGCCGTCGCCGCTGACCGCGACGATCAACGGCCGGCCCGTCGCCGCGGCAGCGCTGGCCAGCTCACGGGCATGCCCGGCGTGCTCGGTCGCCACTAACACAACCGGCACATCAGGCAGTCGGCTATCAAGCTCCCTCCGCATTGATTCGGCCAACGTCAACGGGACGCGCCGGCTCACCCGGTTGTAGATCAGCACAACCCGGTCGAAAAGCTCAACCCCCGACGGCATCTGCCAAGCCGATCCCTGAACGCCTGAAGCCATGAGCGAACCTGTGTACCGACCACATGCTGGCCCCACCAATTCGAGTTGTCCACCGTCCAACAAAAGGCACCGCCGCCGCCTTTGCATAGCTGGGTGAGCTCGACGAGGACGTGCGCCTGAATGTACAGACGGCAGGAACACCCGAGCGGAGGGCCTGGAACCCCTGATCAGCATGAAGCCGCGGTGCGCGCCGAGCCGAAGTTATCGCTACCCTCTCCGGCCTCATCGCCATAGTCGGAGCGGTGTAGCGATCGTGCGTTGGATCGCCGTGGCGACGTCGGTGACGTAGCTAACCACTGAGTACTGCTTAGAGACCGCTGCGCTCTCCGGCCTCTATCTGGGCAAGCTCGTCGAGAACATTCGACAGGTATCGCTCCAGCTCCGCCAGCGAAATATCGTCGGCCATGACAATCTCGTCCCAGCCGTCCACAAGGGAGAACCTGTAGGCGCCGATAATCAGGTCCGAGCCGTCAAGCGTGACCGACCACGGCGTCGCCCATTCCCCGCGCTCCCCGTACAGCCGTTCCCAGGCATCCCGTTTCTCCGGATGCACATCCCACCATTGCTAGCGTGCGTCCGGAGCCGCCTCCCAGTGCTCAAGTAAGTCGCGGAAGTGCTTCACCTTGTCCGATTTCGGAAACAACGGCACCGGCGGCAATTTGTCGAGCGCCTTCATGAGGTGGTGGACCGACAAGATCAGGAAGTGGATGTCGCCCCATAGGTGGTATCGAGGGCGCTCCGACTCTGGAACCTCGGGCCCGGCCGGAAACAGGCTTGCCCTGTAATCGTCGAAGCTGGCTCGCACACGTTCTGCCTGCCGGAGGCCGTTACAGCACCAGCCGATTGCGATCCGTAGGTAACTCGACTCGGTCACCGGCCGAGCCTTCCGTGTGTAACCGTCCGCGCGCACGCCACCAGGCGCAAGATGCCCGAACCAGACGCGTACGTCGGAGCCAGGAGCTCTGGCAGCAGGCCATCAGGGAGTGGGCGGCAAGCCGGCGCCGTAAGCCCCGCAAAGGGTGAAATTAGGGTGCGGAGCCTAGACGACTTGGCTGAAAGCCTGCAAAATAAGGAAAAATACTGGTCGGCCTGAGGGGATTCAAATTGAACCCCACCCTGCGGGCGCACGTCGCGAATCCGCTGCCAGCCAGGATCGCTCGGAGTCGTGGTCTTCGTCGAGAACGTCGCGTCAGCACACGACTGGAGGCTGAGACGATTAATCGTTTGGTCGCTGAGTACGTGGCCGGGACAACCGCTGCCGAGCTTGGCCGGCGGTACGGTATCGCCAAGAGCAGCGTCCTTCGGTTGGTGCGGCAGGCGGGCGAGCGGGTACGGCATCCGCGGCTCAGTGCGACTGATACTGCTCGCCTCGTTCAGCTGTATGAGGCCGGATTGCCGCAGAAGGACATTGCCCAACGGCTTGGCAGGAGCCCGAGTGCAGTGTGGCATTGTCTGCGCCGGTTGGGGAGAGCGTGAACAACGCAAGGTTGCCTTTCTGGAGCGGCGGAGATTAGCCAGCAGACTGGCTACTGGTGTGGGGGAAGGAATGTGTCGGGTTGTGCGTGCGCCCCGACGGGACTGACATGGACATTGGCAGCATTGAGACGTCGGACCCCGGCCAAAAGCCGGTCCTCGGCAAGGTGGGCTAGTTCATGCGCTTGGGTGATGGTGAGGCTGGGGTCAGCCGTGATGTCGACTTCGGCCCGAAGCCGGTGCCCAATCCAGCGGATGCGCAGCTCCCGGACCTCCTTGACGCCTTCCACGGTGACGAGGGCTTCGGTGGCTTGATCGACGAGCGCGGGATCAACGGCATCCATCAGCCGAGCACCCACCTGCGTGACCGCTGATCGCAGCACACCGAGAATCGCCACGGTAATGACGAGGCCTACCAGCGGGTCGGCCCATCGCCACCCAAGGGCAACTCCACCGGCACCAAGCAGCACGGCAAGACTGGTGAAACCGTCAGTGCGCGCGTGCAAGCCATCGGCCACCAGAGAGGCTGAGCCGATTTGCCCTCCGACTCTGATGCGGTAGCGGGCCACCAGCTCGTTGCCGAAAAAGCCGACCAGGCCCGCACCGGCGACTGTCCAGAGGTAAGCGACGTCGCGCGGGTGCAGCAACCGGTCGATGGCCTCATAGGCAGCCACGACACCGGACAGCGCAATCATGGCGATGACGAAGAGGCCAGCCAGGTCTTCGGCTCGTCCGTAGCCGTACGTGTAGCGCTTGTTCGCCGGCCGCCGAGCGAGGCTGAAGGCCACCAGCAGCGGGACCGCTGTCAAGGCGTCGGCGATGTTGTGCAGTGTGTCGCCGAGCAGGGCGACCGAGCCGGACACCAGCACCACAACCGCTTGCAGAGCCGCCGTCAGGCCGAGACCGATCAGGCTGATAATCAGGGCTCGGCGGCCGGCGCGGTTGGCCTCTAAGGCGTCATCGATTTGGCCGGCAGCGTCATGCGAATGTCCACCGAGCAGCTCAGAGAACGCATGGCGTACCCAGCTGAGGCGTCCCGCTGGATGATGGTCATGATCGCCGCGGTGGTCATGGTTGTGGCTATGTCTATGATCGCTAGCGGATCGGCTGTGATGGTGGGTTTGGCTCATGGCATCGGTGGGTTGAGAGATGTCTTCACTATACGACATCTGCGCATACGTGAATATATGAAGCTGACGATATAATGGGGCATGGTCTCTGTCCGACCCAGTCCCAGCACCACCGCTTCTGCACACCCCGATGTCCTCGACGACGCTCGCGTGCAGGCTGCGGTGATGTCCTTTGCGCTTCTGGCCGATCCAACCCGTGTGCGGCTGTTGTGGGCGCTCCGCGAGAGTGAAGCTGACGTTTCGTCCCTAGCCGAGACGGCCGGCTGTCGTGCGACTGTGGCCAGCCAACATCTCTCGAAGCTCCGCTTCGCTGGCCTCGTCGAGGGTCGCCGCGACGGTCGTCGGGTTGTCTATCGCCTGCGTGGAGCCCATGTCCGCAATCTCTTGGCCGAGGCGCTCTTCCATGCCGACCACCAAGTCAGCGGCGAGCCGGTGCACGACTAACCATGGACCACGAGACGGCTCGCCTGGTTGCACTGCATGAGGCGGGTCGGCGGCAGAAGGACATTGCCGAAAGTCCGAGTGCGGTGTGGCACTGTCTGCTGCGACTGGGACTCCGCGGACCGGGAAGTAGATAAAGGCGCTGCTCTGGTCCTAACGGTGCGGTGCGCTCGTTCCCTTTATCAGGCCGGCGAGTCGACACAAGGCTTGGAAACCGTCCTCACTGCCGGGCCAGTGGCGGCGAAGCTCGTCGATGCCGACTCGTCGAGCAATGCTGCGCAGGGTCCAGGTGACGATGATGGCGTCATCGGCGTAGCCGAGTACCGGGATGAAGTCCGGTATCAGGTCGATCGGGAACGCCAGGTAGGCGAGCAGGAGGACGAGCCGTATCCGAACACCCGGGGCTTGGTGCTTGTCGGCCGCGATACGGCGCAGTAGCCGCAGCAGGTCAGGTAGCAGCCGTAACGACTCGGTGAGCATGCTGCCTGTGGGTCGTCCAATGGCAAGCGCGGCAATGAACAGCAGCCAGGTGACCAGCAGGGCCGCGCCGATACCGATCAGCACGTCCAGCCAGTAACTGCCGGTCATGGCTGCTCCTTGGCGACTGTCAGCTTTCGGCCGGAAGCGGCGGGACGATCGTCGTCCGCAGTGTCGGCGGCGAGGGCAGCGGTCTCGAACGCCGCCAGTACTTCCCGGCAGCGCTGGACGGCTGCCCGGGCCTCGTCCCCACCGGGGGCGTCGAAGTAGTCACGGTTGGCGATGGCGGTGAGCCACTTCTCAAACCGCTCCAGGTCGGCCTCCGACTCTTCAACCTCGGCATACGTGGCCCGGCCGCGGGCTGTTTCCATCTCAATCTCGGCCAGGAATTGGGGCACACGCTCGACAACCTCACCGTATTCAGTGTCACGATCACGCCGCTGTTCATCGACGAGTGCCTGATGCTCGTCACCGCTGATAGAGACGGTAATCACGCGGCCGCTGCCACCCTGACCTCGAATTCGGCCGAGGACTGGCTGGAGCCGCGTCCGGACCTCGGGCCGGTCCGGGAGCAGACAGACCGACTTGTGCACGTAGAGCGCGCCCAACTTGCGCAGTTCGCGCCACACGAAGACCCGAAGCGAGGCCTCTTTGCCGCTTGTGACGATCAGCAGG
>DATDKX010000201.1:0-3638 GCA_036519615.1 Propionibacteriaceae bacterium | reverse complement strand
CGGTCTCTCCGTTCTGGAGACCTCCGCCAACCCGTTCGCCATCGCGATGGGTCCGGAGGGCACTGCGACCAGGCGGCTCAACCTGGCGCAGTCGTTCAACCCGCTCGGAACCAACCTCGGTGTCCTGCTGGCCGCCGTCCTCGTCTTGCCGAAGATGAACCCGGCCACTCCTGAACAGCGGGCCACAATGCCGCACGACCAGCTGGTCACGATCCAGACCGCCGAGCTCAACGCAATCATGAACCCCTACCTGGGCCTGGCGGTCGCGCTGGTCATCATCTGGATTGGCCTATTCATAAAGAAGGTTCCCAAAAGCCACGAGGAGGTCGCCTCGGACAGCCACCACCTGCACTTCGGCGACACGGTCCGCCGGCTGCACCACAACCACCACTGGCGCTATGGGGTCCTCGCCCAATTCTTCAATGTCGGAGCTCAGGTCTGCACCTGGACCTACATCGTGCTCTATGTCGCAGAGGAGGTGCCCGGTGGCACCGCGGTCCGGGGTGCCTATTTTCTGCAGGTCAGCCTGATCCTCTTCTTCATCTCCCGGTTCGTTATGACCTGGCTGATGGGCTACGTCAGGGCCACGAAGCTGCTTGCGATCATGGCCAGCCTCGCCATTCTGCTCTGTCTCTACGCCGCGTTCTTCCCCGGCCTGTCCGGGGCGTGGGCGCTCGTCGGGGTGTCCGCCTGCCTGTCGCTGATGTTCCCCACGATCTACGGGGTGGCGTTGCACGGTCTCGGGGTGGACACCAAATTCGCAGCCGCCGGCCTGGTCATGGCGATAGTAGGCGGTGCCATCATGCCGCCAATCCAGGGCCTGCTGGCCGACCGGTTTGGTATCGGGCCGGCCTTCATCGTGGCCGCAGTCTGCTTCCTGGGCGTATTGACCTACGCAATCTTTGACCTCAGATCGCACGACCGGTTCGCCGACATACCGGGGGAGCCGGAGGAAGAGCCGAAGATCTCGATGGCTGGCCACTGACAGGGTGGGCATTCCCGATGGTCACGCGGCGTCGGTGATCTGATCATTAGTTCAGAAGCGACCGCTGGCTTTGCATCACCGCAATCGATTAGCTGAAACTTTGACGCTAAATGATCCTCAAGTCGGCCTGAGCCGCTCAAAACCTCGCCTACCGATTTCAGGTTCTCCTGGCAACCCCCCGAACGCCGGATGCCGGGGAGCGAAGCCGCGGGCGTCAATGTCCGGAGGGAATCTGCAGAAATTTAGGCTTTCTCCGCGATCAGATCGTCCACTTCGGCCGATGTTGGCGGCTGTGCGCCACGTCGGGAGCAAACTATCGACGCGGCCGCGGCCCCGCGTTCTAGGGAAGCCTCGAGCCCGAGCTGGAGCTTCACATAGCCATCCAAGAAGCCCGCCATGAACGTATCGCCGGCACCGACTGTGTCGACCACCTTGGTGGGGAAGCCCGGTACGCGGGTGATGTTTCCAGCTGGCTCGACGGCTGCTCCACCACCTGGCCCGAGCGTGATCACCGCAAGCCCTAAGCCGTACTCTTCGACCCAACGTCCCGCCAGCTCAACTGGATCGCTGCCACTTTCGCCGCGGCCCTGCGCGGCGCCACTTGCCTCTGCCTTGGCAAGAAACCTGATGTCCTCATCGCTTGCCTTGACGATTCCTTGACGTCGACCGACGGCGCGGAGCCAGGGCTGCACCTTGCTCCAATAAGCGTCGGGATCGGTGATCACGGTGGGTCGTACGTTGATGTCGTAGGAGACCCCCGATTTGACACCGCGCATCCAATCGAGCAGCACCTCTGCACCCGGACTCACTACGCATGACAGGGATGCGATGTGCAGCCAGTCGTCGATGTTCAGCTCAGGCAGATCGTCGATCTGCCATCCGAAGTTGGCTGTGTCGTTGAAGTGGAAGGTGTAGCTGGCGACACCCTTTTCATCCAGGCTCACGACCGCGATCGAAGTGGCCTGTGAGGATTCGGTGGCAAGGTCGAGTTGGACGTTCGCTTCGAGGATGTGCTGTCGGAGCTGGCGGCCGAAGGCATCCCGGGATAGCCGGCCCAGGAAATGCGTGTCGGCGCCAAGCTTGCCCAGGGCGACCGCGGAATTCATTGGTCCGCCGGCAGACAATGCCAGCCACGTCGAGCTGAAGGAGTCTCTGCTGGCTGTGTCGGGCTGGACCAGATCAATCAGAGCTTCTCCACACACCACGAAGCGGCTCATGCGGACAATCTAGTGGTTGTTGGATCCCTGTGGTGCGCCGCCGCCCGGCCAATAACGCGAGCGCAGCCTGCAACTCGGCCTGCACGTCCCCTTCCATCTGATGCCACAGCGACGGAGCAAGGGACCTTCGCTGATGTCGGCAAGCAATCTCCCCATCCTCCCATCGAGTAATCCGGATCGACATGCCACAGCCGCTCGCAGCAACACCTCAAGCAATGCGCCCGCGCCGCCAGCACAGGCGGTTATGTCCAGGACACACAAATGGCGCGGCAGCCAAACGACACGCGGACGATCGCATATAGCAGATCATCGCGTGATCAAGAGATAGGCGATTGGTCCTGCATTCGCGGATGATCGGCTGTGGTAAGGAGCATGATGAGGAACGGTCGAGCATGATAGGAGTCGAGCATGCCTGTGATTTTGTACGCCGAGTTCACCGCCAAGCCAGGCTATGAAGCTGAGGTTGAGACGCTCATCTCCGGCCTGGCCGAGAAGGTGCGACGCGAGCCCGGTAATACTGAGTTCACCGTCTACCGGGAACGCGACAACCCGCGTATGTTCTTCGTCTTCGAGCAATATCTGGATGAGGCCAGTTTCGAAACCCACATCAGTGCTGATTACGGTCTGATCTTCAACCAGCAACTCAGCAGCCTCATTGAAGAGGGCGAGTCACAGCTCACCTGGCTCACGAGATTCGACCCACCCTGACGTCGGGGCAGTCGATGAGGCGCCACGGTTCCGGGCTCACGATGCCGGCACTTTCGAGCCCCCTAAGCTCCACGACACCCAAAAGCTCCACATTCATGCGCCATCCTCAACGCGTACCAGACGATGGACGAACGGCCTGCGAGAAAGTCTCCGGTCCACATGGGAAGCTGACCGCACGCCGAGGGTGAACTGAGAGTCCCCCTCATGCAAGACGGCGCATCTACGATCGAACTATGAGCGGACCGTGCTCTTGATGCTCCGCCTGAATCCGTCGGGCGGCCCAAGAGTGATCTCTTCAATGCTGCAGCACATCACCCGCACCTGACGGACTGCCTGGTCCAGCCGAGGTGATCGCCGCGCAATGCTCGCACCCCTAGTGGCTCTGATCGACCTTGCGGCCGGCCAACGCGTGTATTGACAGTGCCTTCCTCCGGCTGCGCCGGCGCGCCTAGCGTCGTGAGTCGGTTAGAGAGTCTCACCGACAGGAGTAGAAGGGACGCCGACATGGCGCAAGAGCAAAGCCGTGCGCAGCAGTTGATGGGGGACATTGCCCCGAAGCTGGCCCAGCTGACCGACGACGTGCTGTTCGGGGATGTGTGGGCCCGGCCGGGTCTGTCGCAGCGGGACCGCAGCCTGATCACGGTGGCCGCGCTGACGGCCCTCGCGCGCACCGACCAGCTCGCGTCGCATCTGGGTCGCGCGCTGGATAACGGGGTGACCCAGGAAGA
>DATDKX010000200.1:0-2257 GCA_036519615.1 Propionibacteriaceae bacterium | reverse complement strand
CCGATGACCTGGATCTGCGGCCCATCCATCACTACCTGAACGAACGCGTCCGCGCCCACGTGCTGATCTGCATGCTCGCTGCCTACCTCACCTGGCACCTACGCGAAGCGCTCGCCGAACTAAGCCGAGCTTACTTGATCTTGTCGGCCTGATCGTCTGTCCTAGCTGCGACGACTGGTTCTGGACGGGGTCTGGACACGCCGAAATGTAGCCAGTAAAAATGATGGGCTTGGCATGATCGATGTGGTGGAATGTCCTGGTGGGAAGCACCGCAGGCAGGATGCACATCGACCAGGCCGGTCGCCAGTACACGACGGTCGACGGGGAGCGCCGGGCCTACCCGTGCCATCTGCTGCGGCGGTCGTTCCGTGATGAGCAGGGCAAGCCGCGGAAGGAGACGTTGGCGAACCTGTCGGCGCTTCCGCCTGAGGCGATCGATGCGCTTCGCAAGGTTTTGAAGGGCGCGACGCTAGTGGACGCCGACGCCGCGTTCGAGACCGAACGATCGGTGCCGCATGGGGATGTCGCGGCGGCGCATGTGATGGCCACCCAGCTCGGGCTGCGGAAGCTGCTGGGGCCGGGTGGCCGGGAACGGGATATCGCCTATGCGCTGATTCTGTCTCGGGCGGTCGCACCGAAGTCGAAGCTTTCCACGGCGCGCTGGTGGTGGACAGGCGACACCACCTTGGGCGCGGATCTGGGTGTGGCGGACGCCTCCACCGACGAGGTCTACGCCGCGATGGACTGGCTTCTCGGGAGACAGCCCGACATGGAGGCGCAGCTAGCCAAACGGCACCTTTGCGCTGGTGGTATCGCGATGTTTGATCTGTCCTCGTCCTGGGTGGAGGGGCGGCGGTGCGAACTGGCCGCTTTCGGGCATTCCCGGGACGGTAAACGCGGCCGGCCCCAGATCGAATACGGGCTACTGACCTGCCCGGCGGGCCGGCCGGTGGCGATCGAGGTGTTCGCCGGGAACACCTCCGATGCCATTTCCTTCAAGACCGCTGTGGCGCGGGTGCGTGATGACTTCGGGATCGAGAAGATCATCCTGGTCGGTGATCGTGGAATGATCACCACGACGCGGATCACCGAACTGCGTGAGTGCGAGGGCATGGACTGGATCACCGCGTTGCGCGCCCCCGCGATCGCGGCCCTGGCCAGCGACGACGGGCCGCTGCAGCTGAGCTTGTTCGACACTCACAACCTCGCCGAGATCACCCACCCGAGCTATCCAGGTGAACGACTGATTTGTTGCCGAAACCCCGTATTGGCCGAGGAACGCGCCCGTAAACGCGAGGCGCTGCTGGTCGCGACCGAAAAAGACCTGGCCAAGATCGCCATGTCGGTGCAAGCGGGACGGCTGACCGGCGCCGGCAAGATCGGTGAACGTATCGGAAAAGTGATCGGTAAACACAAGGTCGGCAAGCACTTCCTCTGCGAGGTCACCGACTCCACCTTCAGCTACCGCCGCGACGAGGACAAGATCCACGCTGAGGCCGCGCTCGACGGCATATATGTGATCCGCACCAGCGTGACCGACGAAACCCTCAACTCCGCCGACGTGGTCACTGCCTACAAGAACCTCAAATTCGTCGAACGGGACTTTCACATCATCAAAGCCGATGACCTGGATCTGCGGCCCATCCATCACTACCTGAACGAACGCGTCCGCGCCCACGTGCTGATCTGCATGCTCGCTGCCTACCTCACCTGGCACCTACGCGAAGCGCTCGCCGAACTAACCTTCACCGATCAACGCATCCCCGATCGCGACGATCCCGTCGCCCCCGCACAACGCTCACCGCAGGCCAAATCCAAAGACGCCACTAAACACACCCCCGATGGACTACCGCTTCACCGCTACAAAGACCTGCTCGGACACCTCTCCACCCTCGACCGTCAAGTCATCAATTTCGGTGGGCAGCGAATCGAGAAGATCACTACACCGACACCCCTCCAACGCCGCGTCTTCGAGCTGCTCGGCGCCTCCGTCCCCGTGACCCTCCAGTAGCCAGTAACAACCCGAGCATCCGACCCCGACCGATAGCGTTCACCCAGCTCAGCGACCCGCCATGGCAACAAAGATCAAGTAAGTTCGGGTTAGAGGCTTTCGTAGGCGCGATGCGCGGTGTCGGCCTCGCGCCCAGTGGCGCTCGCAAGCCCTGGTTGTGGATCGTGACTTGCTGCCCGCTCGGCTGCGGCGGTGCCCACGCCCCCCGCGGCGGACCATCCGGGGGCCTGCGCCGAGCAGGCTGCG
>DATDKX010000199.1:0-22324 GCA_036519615.1 Propionibacteriaceae bacterium | reverse complement strand
GACCGCATCGACGCCAGCCTCGAAGTAGGCATCATGGATTGCCCGGACGATGTCTGGGCGAGTCAGGTTCAAGATCTCGTTGCATCCCTCGAGCTGCTGGAAGTCCTCCAGCGTCAGGTCGTAGCGCTGCAACATTGTGCCCATGGCGCCATCCGCGATCACGACACGCTGGGAGAGTGTGGTTCGGAGGTCGGTCGACCCCGGCGCGCTGAGGTCAGCCGGCGACTGAGCGGCACGCAGGCCATCGGGCATCTCGTGAGAATAGTCGCCGTAGACACCCTGTGGTTGGCATTAACCACGATGTGGAGCAAGCATTTATCGCTGAACCGACGGCTACAGTGAGGCACATGCCCGACTCACCCAGCTCGGCCGGCCGCGACCTGCGCGATTTGGTCGACCCGGTGGTGGTGATGGCCTTCGGGGGCTGGAACGACGCAGGGAACGCGGCGACTGGAGCCATCGAACATCTCACCGAGGCCTACGACGCACAAGCTGTGTACGCACTGGACCCAGACGACTTCTACGACTTCCAGGTCAACCGTCCCCGGGTGGCGCTAACCGAGGACGATGAGCGCGAGATCACCTGGCCCACCACGGAGCTGAAGATCACCGAGCTTCCCGATGGCCGCGACTTGATCTTGGTGCAAGGCTTGGAGCCCAACCTGCGGTGGCGGCAGTTCAGCACCTTGATCGCGTCAGCGCTCAGCTCAGCGAACGTGACCCGGGTCCACCTGCTCGGCGCGCTGCTGGCCGACACTCCGCACACCCGGCCGATCCCGGTGTCGGTGTCGACCGGCAACCGAGAGTTGATGAAGAAGCTCGGACTGGCGCCGTCGACCTATGAGGGCCCGACCGGCATCATCGGCGTGCTCGACGACACCTTGGGTCGCGCGGGGGTGGAGGTGCTGATGCTGTGGTCGGCAATCCCGCACTACGTCTCGCATCCACCGTGCCCCAAGGCCACCCTGGCTCTACTTTCCCAATTGGAGCACGTACTGGACACCTCTTTTGATCTTGGTGAACTGACGGAGCTGGCGCGAGCCTGGGAACGCGGAGTCGATGAGCTGGCCGCGGAGGACTCCGAGGTTGCTGAATATGTGGCTTCGCTGGAGCAGATGCAGGATGCCACCGAACTCCCCGAAGCTACCGGGGACGCCATTGCGGCGGAGTTCGAGCGCTACCTGCGCCGCCGCCAGGGCTAGTTCGACTCTCCCTCTCTCTCCGATCGCAACCTACGTTTCACGTAGTTGCCGCAGGAGAGCCCGGGTGATGCTGAAGTCCGGTTCTTAGGCCGCGGCCGCCGCCAGCTCGCGCAGCTTGATGACCATGGCGTCCGGATCGTCGGCACCGAACACGGATGAGCCAGCTACGAAGGAGTCAACGCCAGCTGCCGCGCATCGTCCAATCGTCTGCGCCGATACTCCCCCGTCGATCTGAAGCCAGATGTCCCCGCCCAGCTTGTCCAACATCGCGCGTGTTCGTGTGATCTTGGGCAGGCAGAGATCAAGGAAGCTCTGTCCCCCGAAGCCGGGTTCCACGGTCATGATCAACACCATGTCTAGCTCCGGCAGCAGCTCCTCATACGGCTCGATAGGTGTGGCAGGTTTAAGAGCCATGGCAGCGCGGGCGCCCAGCCGGCGCAGCTCTCTTGCCAGCCGCACCGGCGCTTGGGCCGCCTCGATGTGGAAGGTGACTGAGTCAGCGCCCACCTCGGCGTATCCGGGCGCCCAGCGGTCGGGTTGCTCGATCATCAGGTGGATGTCCAAGATCTTGTCGGTGATCTTTCGGATGGCTTCGACGACCGGCAGTCCGAGGGTCAGATTCGGGACGAAGTGGTTGTCCATGACGTCGACGTGTATGGCGTCCGAGCTCGGCACTGAATCGATGGCAGTCTGCAGGTTTGCGAAGTCGGCCGACAGAATGCTCGGCATGATTTTGGGTCTTTTGAGGGCGGGGGCCACGGGTCGACTCTAGTGTCAGCGAGTCTTGCGAAGATAGGCCGCGAACATGGCATCCGTGCCGTGGCGATGCGGCCAAAGCTGCAGGTACGGCCCGACATCGGCTTCGGGCACCTCGGGCAGCAGCTCCGCTGCTCCGATCACTTCGACGTCAGTACGCACGTCGAGAGTTTCGTTGACTACGTCGGTGGTTTCCCGGCGATGCGGCGAGCAGGTCACGTACCCTACGACGCCGCCTGGAACGGCACTGTCGATTGCTGAGGCCAGCAGCCCACGTTGCAGCGCGTGCAATTGCTCGACGTCAGCTGGCCCGCGCCGCCAACGAGATTCCGGTCGGCGGCGGAGCGCGCCTAGCCCCGAGCACGGCACGTCGGCCAGTACCCGAGTGAACGTGGCGGCTTGCCAGGCTGGTCGGAGTCCGTCTGCAACCACCACGATCGGTGCGAGTCCTCGCTCGGCATAAGCCCGTACCGCGGAGGCGACCAGCCTGGCCCGATGTGGCGCTATGTCAGCCGCGAGCAACCGGCTGCCCTCCGTGTCGGCCAGACCGCTCAACAGTGCGGATTTGCCGCCAGGCCCGGCGCACAGATCAAGCCAGCACCCGGGCGGAGCTTCGGCCTTGCTGAGCGCCCACGTCACCAGCTGGGACCCTTCGTCCTGTACGCCGGCTCTACCCTCACGTACGAGGGCGAGCTCGGCAGGATCCCCTCGCCAGCGAGCCCCGAACGGTGAATACGGACTGGGCTGCGCGCCAGCGCTCACCAACTCTGACACCTCGGCGAGGCCAGGCCGGACGGCCAAGCCGATATCTGGACTGACATTGTTGGCAACCAGAGCCTCTTCGAGTTCTGGCTCGGGCAACAGTTCGGCGTACGCGTCGACAATCCAGCGCGGATGCGCCGTTCGCAGCGCGAGTTGATCATGCTCATCGAGGCCTTCGGACAGCTCGTCGAACCACTCGTCGAGACCTCTTTCGGCCACTCGGCGCAGCACAGCGTTAGTGAGACCAGTAACTCGCTCCCCCACCGTCACTGCAGCCAGATCGACTGTCGCGGCGACCGCCGCGGGAACGGGAACGCGCATGGACAAGATCTGATGCACTCCGAGTCGCAGCAGATCCACGACGGCCGGCTGCCAGTCGCTTAGCGGTCGGCCGGCGGCCGCAGCGATGATCACGTCGTAGCTGCCCTGCCAGCGGCAGGTACCTGCCAGCAGCTCCGTGGCAAAGGCGGCATCGCGGCCGGTCAGGCCACGCTCCCGAAGCAGGGCAGACAGCACGAGGTTGGCGTAAGCCCCCTCGCCGTTCACGGCACGCAGTGCGTCGAAGGCGGCCCGTCGGGCCCGATCCGGGCGGCGGCGTCGCTGAGCGCGGACGGCGCCGGGACCGCTCACTCAAGCACCGAGCCTGGGCTCGGTGTCGAAGCTGACGCCACGCGCCCAGTCCGCGGCAGCCATGGGCTTCTTACCCTGGGCGTGCACCCCGCCGAGCTCGAGTGCCTGAGTCCCGGTACCGACTCGCACCGAGCGTTTGGTGACATCCAAGATCCCCGGTGGCAACACAGCATCGGAGATCCGCGCAGAGTTGATCTTGAACCGCTCGCCCTCGAAGGTGGTCCACGCTCCCGGTGCCGGGAAGCATGCGCGGATCAGCCGGTCCACGACGTCGGCAGGCTCCTTCCAATCGATTCGGGCGGCCTCCACGGTGATCTTCGAGGCATAGCTCAGCTGGCCATCAGTCTCTGGCTGCGGCGTTGGGATCAGCGTGCCGTCCTCGATGCCGTCCAGAGTGTCGACGAGCAGCCGAGCACCGCTTACTGACAGCCGATGCAACAAGTCGCCGGCAGTGTCATCCGGGTGGATTGGTTCCGTGACGGTGGCGAAGATTGGCCCAGCGTCCAACTCGAGCACAATCCGGAACGTGGTCGCTCCCGTTGTCTTGTCACCGGCGAGGATGGCGTGCTGCACTGGCGCCGCACCGCGCCAGGCGGGCAGCAGCGAGAAGTGCAAGTTGACCCAACCATGCTGCGGAACATCCAGAACCCGCTGCGGCAATAGCGCGCCATAGGCAACGACCGGACAGCAGTCTGGAGCAAGCTCGGTCAGCCAAGCGACAAACTCCTCGTCCCGAGGGCGCTGAGGCTTCAAGACCTCGATACCCAGCTCAGCAGCCCGTTGTGCGACCGGACTGGCGGTTAACTTCTTGCCTCGGCCACTTGGCGCATCCGGCCGGGTGACCACGGCAATTAACTCATGGCGGGAGGCTGCGAGTGCCTCCAACGAGGGGATCGCGACATCCGGAGTGCCGCCGAAGACGATTCGCACCGCAGGAGTCTAGGACGCCTGTCGCAGCACCTCAGCTACGGCCGTCAGTCCCCGATATACCTCGCTGAAGCTGGTACTCAGCGGCGACAGGCCGATCCGTAGTCCGTTCGGTGGCCGGAAGTCCGGAATGACCCCCAGCTCCCACAGACGCGGCGTGGCCACGCCAAATTCCGGATGTTCCATTGTGACGTGGCTACCGCGCCGCGCAGGATCCCGAGGCGAGGCAAGCTGTACGCCAAGAGGTCTGAGCAACTCGTCCGAAAACTGGATGGCAAATTCGGTAAGGGCAGTGGACTTGGCATGGATTGCTTCCAGGCCTGCTTGCTCGATGAGCGCCAGCATGTCCTGCATCGCCAGCATGCCGATGATCGACGGCGTGCCGCTCAGGAAGCGACGAATGCCATCAGCTGGCATATAGTGCTCAGCCATCGCAAAGGGATTAGCCGAGCCCATCCAGCCTTGGATCGGCTGCTGAAGACGATTGTGAAGATCAGCACGGACGTAGCCGAAGGCGGGTGAGCCAGGTCCGCCATTGAGGTACTTATAGGTGCAACCGACGGCCAGGTCGACGTGCCACTCGTCGAGCTGGCGTGGCAGCACACCTGCCGAATGACACAAATCCCACATGGTCAGCGCACCATGATCATGAGCGAGCGCGGTGATCGCAGCAACATCGGCCAGATACCCGGACCGATAGGCCACATCGCTGAGCAAGATCAACGCAGTGTCTGAATTGATCACTTTCGCAACCTGCTCGACGGTGATGCCACTCGTCCGGTCCGCCGCTAGCCATATCAAGCGCATTCCGAGCTCGGTTGCGATCCCCTCCAGAACAAAGCGGTCAGTCGGAAAGTTGCCGACGTCGACGATGATCTCGTGCCGCTCCGGCTGGCTCGCTACAGCAGCACGGATCCATTTGTAGAGCATCACGCTGGTCGAGTCACCGACCACCGTCTGACCGGATGCGGCGCCTAGAGCTACGCGCCCAAGATCGTCACCGATGCGTACTGGATCATCCATCCAACCCTCATCCCAGGCACGGATGAGTCGGCTGCCCCAAACTTGATCGACAAAATTGTTGATTCGATCACGCGTCGCTCTCAGTGGACGACCGAGGGAGTTGCCGTCGAGGTAGGCGATGATCTTGGGATCATCTGAACCGATGAACTGATCACGAAAGCGTGCCAGTGGGTCGGCTGCGTCGAGCGCTGCGGCTTGATCGACAAGATCTGTGACGGTCATGCAATGACAGCTTCGCAGCGTGGGATGAGCCGGTGTGCTTGGTTGACCCAGTCCGCGGCGTCAGTGGCGCTGTCCGGCAGTGGAACTGGTGCGTAGATGGCGCGGTCAAGCAGCAAGTGATCGCCCGGCGGACCGGTCATTGAGGTGAGCAGTGAGGCACCGCCAAGGCCGATCTCACCTAAAGCGCTGATCTCCTCCACTCGCGGCCCGGGAGGAGCTGCTCCCTCGTACATGTCATTGCCCATGTCTGTGCCGTATTCGAGCCGCCCACCAAGTCGCAGGAATCGGCGTGCATTGTCCAGTGCTCGCTCCAGGTCCCGGTCACGGTGGATGGCAAATGTTGAGATCCATCTCGTGGAGCCGGCCATTGCCCTGAGCAGGTCATTTTCCAGTGATTCGGTCCATGGCACATGGACCAGGACGTCGGCACCGGCCTCGAAGGCGCGGCGGGCCTGGTCAGGTCCCTCGGCGTGCACGCCAACGGGAAGGCCATGCTGGTGCGCGGCACGGACCACTGCAACAACTGTTGCGTCGTCGAGCAACGGTCCGCCACTGTGTAGCACCAGTTTGATCAGGTCATGCCCGTGGTCGACAGCATCTTCGACCGCGCGTACGCCGTCTGCCGGTTCCGCCAGTTCACGCACCGAGCCCGGCGGAGCCCAAACCCGATCAGCGGGATACCCACCTACTGCGGTCAGGAACGGTCCAGCGATCCGAACGAGGCCACCAGTCGGCGGATTGCTCTTCCAGCCGCGTGCGGTGCTCGGCACCCAGCCGAGATCGTGTACCTCAACGACCGCGGTGTCTGCCAAAGCGGCGGCATCGACCAGCCCGAGGTGGACATGCCGGTCGACAAGACCGGGCATCACGGCGCCGGGAAGCTTCGGTACGCGGGCCCGCTGCACAGCCGCAGTGCCGAATGCCACCGGGCGCAGTTCGCCGTCGACCTCCTCCAAGACTGCCGGTCCGAGTCGATGGCCGATCCACAGATCGTCGATGGCAAACCGCATGGCTATCTGCCGATCTCGGTCCGTACCGCGTAGAGCTCGGGGAAGAAGGTCAGCTCGAGCGCCTTTTGCAGAAAGCGCACCCCAGACGAGCCGCCCGTACCCGTCTTAAAGCCGATGGTGCGCTGCACGACTCGTAAATGACGGAAGCGCCAGACCTGGAAATTGTCCTCGACATCAACGAGCGACTCACATGCTTCGTAGAGGTCATAGGCGCGATCCACAGCGTCGTAGATCGAGCGGAAGACCGGGATCAACGCCGGTTGCATGACCCAGGGCCGCCGCACATCGCGCTCGAGCACCTCGCCTGGAATGTCTAACCCGCGGCGGGCCAGGAAGCGCAGAAACGCGTCATAGACGGATGGCTCGTCCACCAGCTCCGACAGCATGGCCGAAGCCGCCTGATCGGAAGCGAAAAGCTTCAGCATGTGCTCGTTCTTGTTGCCCAGGATGAATTCGACCGAGCGGTACTGCGCCGACTGAAGGCCCGAGGCGGCGCCCAGCGTGCCGCGAAATTCCGCATACTCGTTCGGGGTCAGCGTTGCCAGCACCGACCATTGCTCAATCAGCGTGCGCTGAATGTGTTTGACCCGCGCCAGGCTCTTCAAGGCGTGGTGTACGAGGTCGGCGTCGAAGTAGGCACGTACGGCGCGTAACTCGTGAAGGATCAGCTTGAGCCAGAGCTCTGTGGTCTGATGCTGCACGATGAAAAGCAGTTCATCGTGATGCGGCGGGTCACTTCTCGGGTGCTGCGCCGCCAGCAAAGTGGGTAGGTCCAAGTAGTCGGCGTAACTCATCGTGTCGCGGAAGTCGGTATGCACTCCCGCCTCGATGGGTCGGAACCCTTCACGCACACTCATCTGGCGCTCCTTTGCTGCCTGCCCTCGTCAGCTTAGGTCGGCAGGATTCACCTTGATTCGTAGCGATCCGCTGCTCTTCCGCGCGCTTCTGATTGCGGCTGCCTCCTTCGAGGTCTGCACCAGCTTGGGGCCCTCACTCAGCGGTGCCCGCAGAGTCAGGCGCTGCAGCGGTCCTTGATCAGAATCCGAAGGCGGTCGCTGCAAGTTAGGCTCAACCGGACCGAGGAGTTCGGCATGCTCCGGACGCTGCACTAGGGAGGCGAACTCTGTCAGCGCCTCCTGGGGCCCCTCGACGGTGATCAACGTGACCGCTGGCGGAAAGTGAGCGGCGGTTCGTTCCTGTAGTTCACGTGCGGCGAAGCCACCGGGATCCACCCGAACCAAAGCCTGCAGCGCCCGGCCCGAGCTCTCCCCCACCGCAATGACCGATCCTCCATCGGCGCCGCTCCTGACCAGTGCGACCACATTGAGCCAGCGGCGTAGCGCCTCCTCGGCCGCTCTGAGATCTTGGCGTAGCAGGAGCAATGGGGTATCCATCAGCACGGCGCCGGCATAGCCGCCCACTGCTGGCGGCTCGGCGCCAGGCGTCGCGACCACGATCGCGGAGTGGTCTGCGACGGTCGTGATCCGCTTGCCGCCACTCGACTGTTCTACGCGTGTCTGCGGAAACGCCTTGCCTAATTCCTCCGCTGTTCGCTCCGCTCCGACGATCGGCGCCCGCACGCGGCGAGAGCCGCAAATCGGGCACGTCCAGTCAACCTGTGGTCTGCCACACCAGGCGCAGCTGGTGCGAACGGTCGCTACCTCGGCAGGTCCGGTGCCTTGTGCGTTGATAGGACCGCCGCAGAAGCCGCATCGCATCGGTTCGCGGCAGTCCTGACAGACCAGGGCCACCAGGTAACCGGCGCGAGGCACCTGAACCAGCACTGGGCCCTGCGGCAGCGTTGCTCGCATCATGTCGAACACCTCATGCGGCAGGCGCGCTGCACGCGCCGCCGGATCTCGCTGCAAGGCATAGTCGGTGTCGGCCGTCACCTTCACTCGCGGCGCTGCATGGCGTACCGCAACCCGATCCTCGGCAAGTTCGCGTAACCAGCCGCGCTCCAGCCAACGTTGCAGCTCCGCCGTTCTGGCATAGCTGGCAAACAGCACGCCCGCCTGAGCATCGGCAGCCCGCATCGCCAGCACCTCGCGCGCGTGTGGATACGGAGCGCGTTGCTCGGCGAGCAGATCATCACCATCGTCCCAGAGGGCAACCAGACCAAGATCATGGACGGGTGCGTACGCGGCGGCGCGATTACCGATCACTACCCGCACTTCCCCACGCAGAGCCGCCAGGAAGGAGCGATATCGGGCAGCGGGGCCCGCTTCAGCCACGAGCACGGCGAAACCCGGAGCACCGAGAGACCGAGTACAGGCAGCCGCAAGTCGATCAAGATCAGCTTGGTCCGGCACGATGATCACCACGCCCCGACCGCCCTCGGCGCAGGCCCGTGCAGCGCTGGCGAGGCCAAGAGCCCAGTCACCGCTGCGCGCTGCGTTGGGAGTCACTTGCCACATAGCGCGAGGACTTCGCCCGGCGCGGAGCGCTGCCAGGAGTTCCGTACCTGTCGCATAGTCCAGCAACGGCCCTTCGGGATGATCATCTGGCAGGGCGTGGAGAACCCTCCGGCGCTCTGCCTGTTCTGTCGCGGCGTGCCGCGGTGGCACCGCCAGGCGCATGACATCGGCGAATGTGCCCGCGTAGTAATCTGCGACCTGCCTGATCAGCCTCGCAATTTCGGCAGTAAGGACCGGCTCACTGGAGATGATCTTGTGGAGTGGAGTCAAGGCTCCGTCATGATCAGCGGTGGCGACTCGATCAAGGATGAACCCATCGCGCAGACGTCCCGCGAACCGTACCCGCACCCGAGCGCCCGGCACCGCATCCCCATCCTGCTCGGCCGTCACCGCATAGTCGAACGGCCGGTCTAGATGGCTGAGCGGAATATCGACCGCCACCCTGGCAACCGGGAGCTTAGGTTCGCTCGGTTCGGGCACACCAGATGATAGGCAGCGGCCGCTGACAATCCGGGTTCAGCTGCAGTTTCTAACCCACCGCACGGCGGGGGGACGGCCCTCAGCCGCGCACCGCGGCCGCCAATGCACCGGCCCGGTCCACGCTCTCCCAGCTCACCCCTGGGAGTTCCCTGCCGAAGTGCCCGTACGCGGCGACCTGAGCAAAGATGGGTCGCTTGAGATCAAGATCACGAATGATTGCGGCCGGGCGCAGGTCGAACACCTCGAGTACTGCCTGCTGGATCTGGCTGGCAGGCACATGCTCGGTACCGAAGGTCTCAACATAGAAGCCGACCGGGTGAGCCTTGCCGATCGCATAGGCCACCTGAACCTCGCAGCGACCGGCCAGCCCCGCCGCCACCACGTTCTTGGCCACCCAGCGCATCGCGTACGCACCGGACCGGTCCACCTTCGACGGGTCCTTACCGGAAAAGGCGCCGCCGCCGTGACGTGCCATTCCGCCATAGGTGTCCACGATGATCTTGCGACCGGTGAGACCCGCGTCGCCCATCGGCCCGCCAATCTCGAACCGCCCCGTGGGATTCACCAACAGCCGGTAGTCCTGGGCTTCCACGTCATAGCGCTCGAGCACCGGGTCGACGACGTGCTTGCGGACATCGGGAGCCAGCAGCGCGTCCAGATCAATATCGGCGGCATGCTGGCTGGACAAGACGATCGTGTCGATCCGCACCGGACGATCGCCGTCGTACTCTACCGTCACCTGGGTCTTGCCGTCCGGGCGCAGGTACGGCATGGTGCCGTCCTTGCGTACCTCAGCGAGCTGCTCGGCCAGTCGATGCGCGACATCGATCGGCAGCGGCATCAACGAGGGCGTCTCGCTACACGCGTAACCGAACATCAGGCCCTGATCCCCGGCCCCCTGCAAATCGAGGACATCGGTGGACTCGCCGGTTCGGCTCTCAAAGGCCATGTCGACGCCTTGCGCAATGTCAGGTGACTGCTGTCCGATCGCGATCGTGACGCCACAGGAGCCACCATCGAAGCCTTTGGTCGATGAGTCGTAGCCAATATTGATGATCCGCTCTCGAACCACCCGTGGAATTTCCACGTAGGACTCCGTGGTCACCTCGCCGGCCACCACAACCAGCCCCGTCGTCACCAGGCATTCCACCGCCACCCTGCTATTCGGATCCTGCCGCAACAGCTCATCGAGCACCGAGTCGCTGATCTGGTCAGCAATCTTGTCCGGATGCCCCTCTGTTACTGACTCCGAGGTGAACAGTCTGCGTGTCATGACCCGGAAACCTACCGGCGGGCCCGTTGGGCGAGGGCCTCATCCCAAATTTGATGCGCAAGCGTGTCCTTACTTCCTGCAATCGGCCCCGTCGCACCCTCCCGGTTTAGCAGGATGATCTTGTTGTCCGGCTGACCGAAGACGAGACTGGGTCCGACCTCGTTCAAGACCAACAGGTCGCAACCCTTACGCGCCAGCTTGGCACGGCCCAAATCGATCAGCGTCTGGCCGTCAGTAGGCGTTTCAGCTGCAAATCCCACCAGCACCTGCCGTGAGTCGGTCCGAGCCGCTACCAGGCTGGCAAGCACATCGACCGTCTGGACCAAGGTCAGCTCTAGACCGCCGTCTGCCGATTTCTTGATCTTGGTGTCGCTCGCGGCGGCAGGTGTGAAGTCGGCTGGTGCTGCGGCCATGATGGCTATGTCGGCGTCCTTGGCAACGACCGCCATCGCCTGCGCAAGATCAGCGGTTGAACTTACCGCCTCGACCTCGGTGCCTGGCGGCGCGGGCATGCCGACGTTGGCCGCGACCAGGCGCACCTCGGCCCCGCGTAGCGCAGCAGCGCGGGCGAGCGCCCAACCCATAAGTCCGGAAGAGGAATTGCCGATGAAGCGCACCGGATCGAGATGCTCTCGGGTGCCGCCGGCGCTGACGACAACCTTCAGGTCTGCCATGTCTTGACCGGCGGCGCGTACTGCGATGTCTGGATCCGCCAGCACGGCGACCGCGACGGCAAACAGCTCCGCGGGGTCGGGCAGCCGTCCAACTCCCACATCCGGTCCGGTGAGTCGCCCGACATCGGGCCGTATCACGACGGCGCCGCGGCTGCGAAGCGTGCTCACATTCGCTTGAGTGGCGCGGTGCAACCACATTTCGGTGTGCATGGCGGGCGCAAAGACCACCGGACAATGCGCGGTGAGCAACACATTGGTCAGCAGGTCATCGGCTCGTCCAGTCGCAGCGCGAGCGAGCAGGTCGGCGGTCGCCGGCGCAATGAAGACCAGATCGACCTCCTGCCCGATCTTGACGTGCGGGACCAGATGCACATCATCGAAGACCGAGGTATGGACCGGCCGCCCGGACAAGGCCGCCCAGGTGCTGACGCCAACAAACTCCAGTGCCGCCGCAGTCGGCACCACAGTGACCTCGTGGCCGACACTTTGCAGCCTGCGCAAGAGTTCGCAGGCCTTGTACGCGGCAATGCCGCCAGATACCCCGAGGACGATGCGACTCACGTGATTCCTACGCCGCCCAGCAGGCGGCGATGGGGCCTCCCATCGGATTACTGGCAGCGGTTGCTCAGGCAGGCTCGAAACTCGACTCGGCTTCCTCGTCTTCGTCTGCTTCTGGGTCGACGTCGATACAGATGAGCTTGCCCTCGTTCACCTCACGCAGGGCGATCGAAAGCGGCTTCTCCTGCACAGTGGTCTCGACCAGCGGGCCGATATGATCAAGCAAACCCTCGCCGAGCTGGGAGTAGTAGGCGTTGATCTGCCGAGCGCGCTTAGCGGCGAACAAGACCAGCTTGTACTTGGAATCTGATCGCTTCAGGAGCTCATCGATGGGGGGATTGGTGATGCCTTCGGCAATCGCACGGTTTCCAGACACGTATGAACCTTCGGTTGGGTGACAGGTCAGCCGCAACGCACTGGCTGTACTTAGTCCATCGGAGCTGGATCAGCACACGCCAAAGCGCCTGTACGGCTACAGACGAACCAAGGTTACCAAGTCTTCAACCGCCTGAGCGATTTCGCGGTTGACGACCACATGGTCAAACTCTGCATGCGCGGCCAGCTCCGCTCGCGCGGTCTCCAGCCGCCGCTGCTGCTGTACCGCTGACTCGGTGCCCCGGCCCACAAGTCGGCGTACCAGCTCTTCCCAGGACGGAGGCGCGAGGAAGACGAACCGCGCATCGGGGCAATTTGACTTCACCTGCCGCGCCCCCTGCAGATCGATCTCCAACAAGGCTGGACGGCCCTCATCCAAAGCTCGCAGCACGGGATCGCGGGGCGTGCCGTACCGGTGCACGCCGTGCACGATCGCCCACTCCAGCAACGCACCTTCGGCAATCAGCGCATCGAACTCAGCGTCTGAGACGAAGTGGTAGTGCACGCCGTCCACCTCGCCAGGACGCGGCGGCCGGGTAGTGACCGAGACGGAAACGAAGATCTCCGGATGTTGCTGGCTGAGGCGTGTAACGACGGTCCCTTTGCCCACCGCAGTCGGTCCCGAGAGCACGGTGAGACGTGCTCGCGTCACGACTGTTGCGTAGGCGGTGGCGTAGATCGGTCGGAGAACTCGGCGATTAGCGCTGCCGTCTGATGTTTACCCAGGCCACGCAGCCTCCGATTGGCCGCGATGTCGAGCCGTTCCATGACCTTGCCGGCACGCACCGCACCTACTCGAGGCAGGGCCTTCAGTACGTCGATGACCTTGGCATGGGCAATCACGTCGTCGGTCTCAGCAAGATCGAGCACCTGCGCGAGGCTGCGTTCGCCCGAGCGCAGAGCCTGCTTGATCTCGGCGCGACGGCGTCGCGCCTCGGTCGCTGCATGTCGGGCCTGCTGACGCTGCTCGTCGCTCAGCGGGGGTATCGTCACAGCTCGCGTCCTCATCTGGCGGCCAGGCAGTTTGGATCCGCCGATCTGCGGCGAATCAGTTGGAGGTTTGAGAACTTACCTCAACCTGAGGGCAGCTTTCATCTCACCCAGGACCTGTGTCGCGGCACGCTGCAGTGCCGCTGGTGCTGGACCGGCGGACATGACCTCCCGACTGCTGGACGGCAGCACGAATCGGGTCGCCTCTCCGAAGATCACTCGGAGGCCGGCAGCGCTACCGCCTTGGGCCCCTATGCCCGGGGAAAGGATTGACCCGTTGAGTGCGGTGAAGTCCGTGCCGGTCTGCCCGATGGTTGCCCCCACCACGATCCCAACGGGCCCCAGAGCCGTTACTTGACGACGAACCGCATTCCGGCTGGCCGCTTCATCGACGATGAGTTGGCCGACCGTACGCCCATCGACGGCACGGGCGTGCTGGACCTGCCGGCCTTCAGGATTGCTGGTCAAGGCAAGAACGTAGATCCCGCGACCGCCTTGATCGGCCAGCTCGATGGCAGCGTCCAAGGTGCCGAAGCCGAGATATGGGCTGACAGTGATGGCGTCTGCGGCCAGCGGTGAGCCGTCGCTGAGATAGGCCGCTGCGTACGCGTCCATAGTGGAGCCGATGTCGCCTCGTTTGACGTCGAGTATGGAGAGGGCTCCAGCGGCCTTGATGTCGGCCAGCGTCCGTTCCAGAACGGCGATCCCGGCCGCGCCGTAAGCCTCGAAGAATGCCGACTGTGGTTTGAAGGCCGGCACAATGGCGCCGAGCGCCTCGATCATGCCGCGCGCGCACCGCTCGAGGCCTCCTGCATTCGAGGCCAGTCCCCAGGAGGCCAACAGGCTGGGGTGCGGATCGATACCGACGCAGAGCGGACCACGTTCGGCTGCCAGCGCCTCAAGGCGTTCACCGTAAGACTTGATCACGGGCTCCAATTTGATTGCTCCGCTCGCTGCGCTCGCTCCGCGCGGATCGCGCCTGGTTGCCGCCTACTTCGTCGTCGCTCGGGGACGAAAAGCGTGTCCCCTCGCTTCTCCTCAGCACGGCGGCGCGCGATCCGGTTCCAATCGGTTTAAATCGTCGACCAGGGCCGGGCCGCCGTAGATGTATCCGGTGTAGATCTGCAGCAGGCTGGCTCCGGCGTCGAGCATCGCCTGACCGTCGTCGCGGCTCATAATGCCGCCGACGCCGATGATGGGCAGCGCGGTGTGCGCGGCGAGGAAGCGTACGACTTCGCGAGCGCGGCTGGTGAGCGGTGCTCCAGAAAGACCTCCCGACTCCGCACGCAAGGACTGGTCGGTTGTGGCCAGCCGCTCTCGACTCAGGGTCGTGTTCGTAGCAATCAGACCCTCGGCTCCCCCTTCCGCGCACACCCGCACCAAGTCCTCCAGCCGCGCCTCGGTCAGGTCTGGTGCCACCTTCACGAAGATCGGCACCGGGAGGCCTCCAGCCGCAAGTTGCCACGCCTCGGCCACCAGTGCCGTGATCAAGTCGGCCAGCGCCTGCGGATCTTGCAGGGAACGCAGTCCCGGTGTATTAGGGCTCGAGACATTGATCGCGAGATAGTCCGCGTACGGGGCAAGCGTGCGCAGCGAGGCGAGGTAGTCCTCGGTCGCATCAGCCACCGGAACGTCCTTGGTTTTGCCGATTGAGATGCCGATCGGGATGCCGACCGCCATGTTCCCGCGGCTGACCCCGGCGGCCGCGAGCCGACCGGCAAGGGCCTGAGCGCCACCATTGTTGAAGCCCATCCGGTTGATGATTGCCCGGCTTTCGAGGAGCCGAAAGAGCCGCGGTTTGTCATTGCCTGGCTGTGGCTGCGCAGTGACCGTTCCCAACTCGACAAAGCCGAAACCCAAGGAGCCCCAAGCTTTGATGCCTAGGCCATCCTTGTCCATGCCGGCAGCCAGCCCGACCAGACCTGGAAATTGGACACCCGCGACAGTGGTCGGCGTGCGGTGCCGGCCGAACCAGCGTGCTAGCGAAGATAGCGCCAGCCGATTTCCTTCGATCCGGGCGATCCCAGCAAGCGTTCGGTCGTGAATCTGTTCCGCGTCGCCGCTATAGGCACGAAACAGCAGCGGCCGCAGCAGACCGCGGTAGCCGACATCGATGATCACGAATCGTTCCGGCTCCAGGACTGTAGTGAGCGAACGCTCACATTGCTGGCGATGATCGCCTCAATACCCTGCACCGCGGCAGCCAGGCCCGGCACCGTGGTGACGCATGGAATGTTGCGCAGCACGGCGGCGGTCCGAATTTCATAGCCATCGAAGCGCGGACGGCCATCGCTACTCAAACCGTGCGGCGTGTTGAAGATCATGTCGACCTGACCGTCCAAGATCATCTGCACGATCGTCTTCTCTCCGTCCGGCCCGACGCCCTGACTGAACTTGCGCACCGTTGTTACCACCACCCCATGGCGACGAAGCATCGATGCTGTCCCAGCGGTTGCCAAGATTTCGAAACCAAGATCAGCAAGGCGTTTCACGGGAAAGATCACGTACCGCTTGTCACGATTGGCTACCGAGATGAAGACGGTGCCCTTGGTCGGCAGCGGCCCGAAACCGGCAACCTGGCTTTTGGCGAAGGCGGTGCCGAATGCGACGTCAAGGCCCATCACCTCGCCGGTCGACCTCATTTCCGGACCAAGGATGGTATCGACCGAGATCCCGTCAACGGTGCGGAAGCGGTTGAACGGCATCACCGCTTCCTTGACCGCAATAGGTGCCGATGAATCCTCGGTGGTGCCGTCACCGGTCGCCCGCAACAATCCCTCGGCACGCAACTGCTGCACGGTCGCGCCCAGCATGACGCGCGCAGCCGCCTTCGCGAGCGGAGTCGCGGTCGCCTTGGAGACGAAGGGCACCGTACGCGAGGCGCGCGGGTTGGCTTCCAGCACAAACAAGGTGTCACCAGCTTGAGCGAACTGGATGTTGATCAAGCCACAGACGCCGACCCCACGGGCGATCGCCTCGGTGGAGTAACGAATCCGGTCCACTACCTCCGCGCCGAGGGTGATCGGCGGCAGCGCGCAGGCTGAATCACCGGAGTGGATGCCAGCCTCCTCGATATGCTCCATGACACCTCCGAGATAGAGATCGGTGCCGTCATAGAGCGCGTCAACATCGATCTCCACAGCGTCATCGAGGAAGTGGTCGACAAGCACCGGATGGGCCGGGGATACCTCGGTGGCCCGTTGGATGTAGGCCGAGAGGGTCGACTCGTCGTAGACAATCTCCATGCCGCGACCGCCGAGGACATAGGAGGGGCGTACCAGCACCGGGTATCCGATGTCGTCTGCGATCCTCTTCGCCTCGGCGAAGGAGCGGGCCAGTCCGTGCTTGGGCGCGGGCAGGTTGGCCTCCGCGAGAACCTGGCCAAAGGCGCCGCGCTCCTCGGCAAGGTGAATTGCCTCAGGGGTAGTGCCGACGATTGGAACACCGGCGTCCTTGAGCGCCTGAGCGAGTCGCAGCGGCGTCTGTCCGCCTAGCTGGACAATGACGCCGGCCACCGGCCCCGCGGCCTGCTCCGCGTGTACCACCTCCAGCACGTCCTCTAGCGTCAGCGGCTCGAAGTAGAGCCGATCGGCCGTGTCATAGTCCGTGGAGACGGTCTCTGGATTGCAGTTCACCATGATCGTCTCGTAGCCGGCGGCGCTGAGCGACATGGCCGCGTGGACGCAGGAGTAGTCAAACTCGATGCCCTGACCGATCCGATTCGGTCCACTGCCCAAGATCAACACCGCAGGCTTCTGGCGAGGTGCCACTTCGGTCTCAAGATCGTAGGAGCTGTAGTGGTAGGGAGTACGGGCGGCGAACTCGGCGGCGCAGGTGTCCACGGTCTTGTAGACCGGCCGGATCCCAAGCGCCCAGCGGACCCCGCGTACCACCTCCTCGCTGAGGTGTCGCAGGCTAGCAATCTGAGAATCTGAGAAGCCATGCCGCTTGGCTGTGCGGAGCAAATCCTTAGTAAGCTCCGGCGCGGATTCGATCATGGCTGCGATCTCAGTGATCAGCACCAGTTGGTCGATGAACCAGGGATCGATCTTGGTCGCCTCATGCACCTGCTCAGCAGTGGCCCCGGCGCGGAGTGCCTGCATGATCACGTTGAGCCGGCCGTCGTGCGGACGCGCTGCCCGCTGCAGCAATTCCTCGGCTGACTCGGTGCTCTCGGCGGTGAAGTGAAAGGGTGCCTTGGGATCCTCGAGGCTTCGCAAGGCTTTGCCCAGCGCCTCGGTGAAGTTGCGACCGATGGCCATAGCCTCGCCAACGCTCTTCATGTGGGTAGTCAGCGTGGAGTCGGCCGAGGGGAACTTCTCGAACGCGAATCGCGGCACCTTGACCACGACATAGTCCAGAGTCGGCTCGAAACTGGCCGGCGTCTGCTGGGTGATGTCGTTCGGAATCTCGTCGAGGGTGTAGCCAATCGCCACCTTGGCGGCGATCTTGGCGATAGGGAAACCGGTCGCCTTGGACGCCAATGCCGATGACCGAGATACCCGCGGATTCATCTCGATGACGATCATCCGCCCATTGGACGGATCGATCGCGAACTGGATGTTGCATCCGCCGGTATCCACGCCGACCGCACGGATGATGCCGATAGCGACATCACGCATCCGTTGAAACTCGCGGTCGGTGAGAGTCATCGCGGGCGCCACTGTGATCGAGTCACCGGTGTGCACGCCCATCGGATCGAGGTTTTCGATCGAGCAGACGATCACCACATTGTCGGCCTTGTCGCGCATCACCTCGAGCTCGTACTCTTTCCAGCCCAAGATCGACTCCTCGATCAAGACCTCCGTAGTTGGGCTGGCGGACAGGCCGGCCCCCGCCATCCGACGAAGATCTGCTTCGTCATGGGCAAAGCCGGATCCGAGGCCACCCATCGTAAAGCTGGGGCGTACCACCAGCGGATAACCAAGATCATCTGCGGCGCTCAACACCTCTTCGATCGCGTGGCAGATGCGGCTCCGCGCTACCTCCGCCGGACCGCCCGGAATATCGTGCAACGCCTCAACAATCGCCTTGAACTGCTCACGGTTCTCACCCCGCTGGATCGCCTCGATGGAGGCGCCGATGAGCTCAACTCCGTAGCGTTCGAGAACGCCGTTCTCGTGCAGCGCGACCGCGGTGTTCAGCGCAGTTTGACCGCCGAGAGTAGCCAGCAGCGCGTCGGGCCGTTCCTTGGCGATGACCATTTCGACGAAGTCGGGAGTGATCGGCTCAACGTAGGTGGCGTCGGCGAACTCCGGATCAGTCATGATCGTGGCCGGGTTTGAGTTGACCAAGATCACCCGGAAGCCTTCGTCCCGCAGCACCCGACAGGCCTGCGTACCGGAGTAGTCAAACTCGCACGCCTGACCAATAACGATGGGACCGGATCCAATGACCAGGATTGATCGGATGTCGCTACGTCTCGGCATCAGGCACCGTCCATGAGGACAGCGAATCTGTCGAACAAGTAACTCGCATCGTGGGGGCCAGCGGCCGCCTCGGGGTGGTACTGCACGGAAAACGCCCGCAGTTTTCCGTCCGAATCGGTGAGCTGCAAGCCCTCGACGACGTCGTCATTGAGACAGATGTGGCTTACCTGGGCGGTTCCGTACGGCGTTTGATGCCGCTCTCCAGGCTTGGCCGCAACGGCGAACCCATGGTTGTGGGCGGTGATCTCCACCTTGCGGGTGGTGAGGTCCATCACCGGCTGATTGATTCCGCGGTGGCCGTAGCGGAGCTTGAAGGTCCCAAAACCGAGGGCCCGCCCGAAGATCTGGTTGCCAAAGCAGATACCGAAGTACGGAATCCCGGCTGCTAGCACCGACTTGAGAAGCTCAACCTGTCCATCGGCTGCTGCTGGATCACCCGGCCCGTTCGAAAAAAACACTCCGTCAGGACTAAGCGCCTCGATCTCGGCCAACGTGCTGGTCGCCGGTACGACATGAACCTCAAATCCACGCTCGGCCATCCTTGTCGGAGTCATCGACTTGATGCCGAGGTCCACCGCCACGACCCGAAACCGTGGTTCACCATCGGGCTTCACAATGTACGACTCGGTTGTGCTGACGTCATCGGCCAGATGAGCGCCGACCATCGATGGCTGAGCCTGGACCCGTTCCAGCAACGCGACAGGATTCGTCTCAACACTGGAAATGCCGACACGCATGGCGCCGCGCTCGCGGATGTGCCGAGTGAGGGCTCGGGTGTCGACCTCGGACATACCGACGATGCCTTGGGCGCGCAGCTCGAAGTCCAGATCTCGGCGGGAACGCCAATTGGAGGGGATCCGAGCGGCGTCACGTACCACATAGCCAGCGACCCAGATCCTGCTGGACTCCCCGTCCTCATCGTTCCAGCCGGTATTGCCGATATGCGGCGCTGTCGCGATGACCACCTGGCGGTAGTAGCTGGGGTCGGTCAGTGTCTCCTGATAGCCCGACATACCAGTCGCGAAGACTGCCTCACCAAAGGTCTCACCGATGGCGCCAAAGGCCCGACCCTGAAAGGTGCGGCCGTCTTCAAGCACCAGAAGCGCCGGCGGATGCGACTCAAGCTGCCGGAGTTCAGGCACCGAGATTTCCGGGCACAATATCGGCTGCGAACATGACCGCCCTTTCCTGCCTCAAGGGACGGAGTGGAGGTTTTAGGCCGCAACAGAGGTTATCAGCGAATCTGGGTGTCACTGGGACGGCGAGACAGTGTCTGCGTGTGTTCAGCGCGGCTCATCCGTCAGGCCTGCAAGACGCGCTGCATCAGATACTTGCGCTCAACCGGATTCGTGACGAGATCGAGGGCTCGTCGATACGCCACCTTAGCCTCGTCACTGCGTCCGCTCCGGCGTAGCAGGTCGGCTCTGGCCGCGTGGAAAAGGTGGTATCGCTCGAGCTCATCGGCCAGTGGTTCCATGAGAGCAAGACCGGCATCAGGTCCGTCGGCCATTGCGACCGCGACCGCTCTGTTGAGCTCGATCACCGGCGAAGGCCACATCGTCTTGAGGCCGCGGTAGAGCGTCGCGATTTGCGGCCAATCGGTGTCCTCGGGTCGTGGCGCCCGCGCGTGCAGCGCGGCAATCGCCGCCTGCACTTGATAGGGACCGGGCCGCCGCATCTCTACTGCCGCGTCGATGAGCGCCAGCCCTTCATCGATCATCTCCTGATCCCAGCGAGCCCGGTCTTGGTCCTCCAGCAGCACGAGGTCGCCGTTTTCATCGGCGCGGGCATGGCGTCGGGAGTGCTGCAACAGCATCAGCGCAAGCAAGCCGATCGTCTCGGGCTCTCCTGGCATGAGCCGGTCCACGACGCGTACCAGCCAGATTGCTTCGTCACAGAGCTCGACACGCAACAGCTCTCCCTCGGTCGAGGTATAGCCCTCGTTGAATACGAGATAGAGGACGGCCAGCACACCGCTCAGGCGTTCGGGCAGTAGCTCATGCGGTGGTACGCGGTACGGGATGCCGGCGTCGCGAATCTTGCGTTTCGCTCGCACCAAGCGCTGCTGCACTGTTGGCTCAGTGAGCAAGAAGGCGCGAGCGATCTCGCGCGAGGAGAGTCCGCCGACGGTGCGGAGCGTGAGCGCGACGCGCGCCTCCATCGGTAGAGCGGGATGACAACAGGTGAAGATCAGCCGGAGACGCTCGTCAGGGATCTCACTCACATCGTCAACCAAGGTCTCCAGCGCCTGGAGCTCCTCAGCTTGTTCCGCCTTCACCGCTCCTACCCGGTCGCGTCGCAAACGATCGATCGCGCGGTTACGGGCCGTAGTGATGATCCACGCCGCCGGATTATCCGGAACGCCGCGCGTCGGCCAAGTGCGGAGCGCTTGCTCGAATGCGTCCTGGACAGCCTCCTCAGCCAGGTCGAAGCTGCCGGTCGCGCGAATAAGGGCGGCGACCGCCCGCCCCGCCTCATGGCGGAACAGGAGGTCGACGTCCCCGCTTTGATCGTCCGTGCTTCAGCCCTGCGGTTGGTCCGGGAACTCCTGAAGCGGACGCAGCTCGATCGTGCCGTACGCTGCGCCGGGACAGCGTGCCCCGGCTTCGATCGCCTCGTCAAGGTTGGCGACATCGAGTATGTAGTAGCCGCCGAGCTGCTCCTTAGTCTCCGCGAAGGGTCCATCCGTCACCACGGGCTTGCCATCAGCCATGCGGACCGACGTAGCAGTGGACGTTGGCTGCAATGCATCGCCGGTCACCAACCAGCCCTTCTCGGTGAGCCAGTCGCCGTAGTCGTACCACGGCTGTATCTGCGCTGCCTGTTCTTCAGGTGGGGTATTTGCCATCGCCGCGGCGGCAGCTGCCTCGTCGTTGTAGATCAGCAGCAGGTACTTCATCCGCACTCCTTCCTCCTGGCCTGGGCGGTCCTCTCCGCCCTCTCACCTTAGTGACGAATACGTCAGCCATTTCTCGACCGATGCTTACCGCTCAATGAAGGCATTGATCGCCGCAGCGGTGCGACTTGATCCTTCCCCCAGCCACACCAGGTGAGTGGGTGTGTCGACTTCCACCAGTTTCGCGTCATGCAAGGTGGCGGCGAGATGTTCGGCATGGTCGAAACTCACGGCACCGTCGTTTCGGGTGGCCAAGATCAGGGTCGGCTGAGCGACGTCGTCGCTGACATTGGTCGGCGGGCGAAGATCGACAAGGAAGCCCCTACCGGACTGGCAGCTCAGCAGGAACTCTCTCATCTTCACTGCATCTGACCCGAGCCTTCGTACGGCCTCCTCGCCGTCGAGGGTTGTCAGGTTCGCCACTATGCCCGGCAGGTGTTTGTCTGAATCCGTTCGGAGCAGCTGGTGCAGCACGCCCCAGGTTGCTCGCTGGACGCCCGGCGTGAAGACCGCATACGCGATGCGGCGGCCGCGACGATCCGGCCACAGGCGGAAGCTTGTTGGGCACATCAAGATCACGTTCGGCACCAGATCCGGATAGAACGCGGCCATGGTCAGCGCTGTTCTGGCACCAATGGAGATGCCGACAACAGTGACCTCCTTGAGCTCCAGCCGGCGGCAGAGATCGGCCAAGCGCACG
>DATDKX010000198.1:0-3389 GCA_036519615.1 Propionibacteriaceae bacterium | reverse complement strand
TAGGGTAATTGGCAGCCCGACTGATTCTGGTTCAGTTAGTCTAGGTTCGAGTCCTAGTACCCCAGCGACGCAGAAGCTCCTGATTCGCCATACGACAAGGGGAGTTGGTAGGCTTCCGCGGTCTTTCAAGAACGATGATCTGCAGCTAGGGCCCCGTTGTGTAGCGGCCTAGCACGCCGCCCTCTCAAGGCGGTAGCGCGGGTTCGAATCCCGTCGGGGCTACCAGGTAAGACACCTAGTCAAAGGCTATTTCGCGTCTCGTCTCAATTCGACCACCTCCCCTCCGGTACCTACTGGGTACCCACCAGCGAGCGCTGAGGTGCGCGCTGCGTCCATTGCGTCGGCCACAATGTCGAGCCGATCGCCGAACAGGTGGCCGTACTGATCGAGGGTCATCACCGCCGACTTGTGGCCCAACATCTGCTGGACGATCTTGATGTCGGCGCCGCTGGCAATGGCCAAGCTGGCCGCGGTATGGCGCAGTTCGTGCGGATGGAAGCCAGGGATGCCGAGCTCGGCCGCGGCCCTGGTCAGCACGGCCCGCTGGAAGGTTTGAGAGCGCATCACGGCCCCTCGCTCGCCGATGAACACCAGATCGGCAGCTGACTTGTCCTCGACGTGGCGAGCCAGCTCCTCAATGAGGAACCTGGGCAGCGGGACCTCGCGACGCTCGTGTCCCTTCGTCGGACCGAACGTCATTACCCCCTTGACCGGAGTCACTGACTCGGCAACGAGCACCCGCCGGCGTAAGAGGTCGAGCCTGCCAACCCTGAGTGCTGCCATTTCGCCCCAGCGAAGACCGGTGTAGGCCAGGAACAAGACGATCAGCCGGTACTCCTCGCCCACGGCGTCGGCGAGCTCGGCGACCCGCCGGTCCGTCAGGTAACGCTTCTCAGGCTCTCGCACGCGCGGCAGGCTGACACCGGCAGCAGGATTGACCGCCAGCCGGCCATCCTTCATGGCGTACGCCATGATCATCGACAGCACCCGGTGCACCTTGCGGACCGTGGCCGGAGCTAGATCGAGCCGGCCGAGCCAGCGCTGGACTTCGGCGTGTGTGACATCGGATAACCGGACCTTGCCCCAGCGCGGCCGGACATGCGCGCGGATGATTCCTTCGTACCGATCCCTGGTCTTCGGCGCTAGGTCGAGCTTGGCCTCGAGCCACTGATCAGCCAGGACGCCAACGGTCACCTTGCTCCGGTTGGGGTCGACATAGCTACCGGTGATCTTCGACATCTCGACGCTGGTGAGGAACCGGTCAGCCTCGGCCTTCGTGTCAAAGACCTTCGTGTGCCGGTTGCCGCTCGGGTCGTAGTGCCTGGCATACCAGCGGACCCTGCCGTCGCGTACGCGACGCTCAATATTCGCCATCGTGATCTCCTTCGTCTTGATCGGGTACGTCGCAGTAAATCGTGCTTAGGTCTTGGCTGGTTACGCCGCCGGCAGCGACAAGCCGGCGGTACGCCTCGTCCATGCGCTGGCTGGCCCGACCAAGTTCCTCGCCGATGGCGCGGCGCCAAACCGGGTGATGTGCTGCGGGTCGAGTTCACCCACATGCGCGGGAACGCGGGAGTTTTCGCGGTCGGCATCTATCGCGCAGCAAAGGGTGCGAAGTAATGCCCGCCGATTGGATCGCCGAAGACGACCGAGAATTCGAGATGGCTTCCCCGGCCAGGCTGGCTCATGCTCATGCTGACGTCGTAACACACCGTCCGACTACCGCGAGGCGCAGCGAAGTCAGAGAACGCTCTGGCGGTCACTGTTGGCCTGGTCGTCGAGCCAGCCGAAGACCTCTGTGCGCCAGTAGCGGACGCTGCGGCCAATGCGGAAGCTGCGCGGGCCGGTGCCGAGGTGGCGCCAGTAGCGCAGGGTCGCCACGGGGACGCGGACAACGTCGGCGACTTCCTGCATGGTCAGCAGTTCATCGTCAGCGTGCGGAGTGACGGGCACAGCGGCCCATTGGGTGCTACTCATGGGTTCCTCCTGGCGGGTTGCCGATCGCGATTTGCGAGGTCCGACGAATGTCGTTGCTTCTCCACAAGGACCGTGGACAGGTCCTGGTGGTCAATCGCGAGGAGAAGGAGGCATCACCGCCTTCGTACCCCTTTGGGGGTACGTCGGGCTTGCGCATGTAACAGGCATCCCCCGAAAGTTGTCTGGACCTCCTTGCCTAGCCGTCTTTCACCGAAATGTCGTAGCCCCGGTACCGGACAAATGCCAGGCACTACCTCGAACAAGACGTCCGCGATCAGCAGAAGGGGTCGGCAACAGGCTCCGCTCAACCTCTGCGAGTTCCGGCAAGAATGAGTCCGCAGTAGCGCTGGGGATTTGTGTGGCGAGCAGTTGCCGCCATGGCCGGTCTCCGTTTGCTCTTGGAAGATTCGGGTGGCGCGACCGAGCTGGCGTGGCCCGGTGGGGTTGCAGCTCGCTAACATCAATCTGGGTGGCCGCCCTCCACACTCGAACGTCGGCGATCAACTCGGCCGGCATGTGAGCGTTCGGCTCGGCAGCCCAGGCCGACGCTTCAGCTTCGGCGTTGAGGCGGACCTGGTCGGCGAGCTCGGCGACTACGTGTGATCGCGCGTCCAGGTATGGTCCCCACCTCGGGTCGGCGGCAGGCGGCGCAATGCTGGAGCCGCCTTGGGGATTCGAAACCCCGGACCTACGCATTACGAGATAGTGCGGTGGCCGATGGTTGTCGACGGTTGGTGTCGTTTAACGCTGGGTCTCTGCCCCACTGTCCGTGGTTAGTGGGGGCTGGTTACGGTTGGCGACGGATGGGCGGGGGCATTTCGGGGGCAGATGAGTGCGGCTCGGGTGGAGCGGCCAGCAGCGAAACGAGCCAGCTGCGTCCCGTGCTGGCTACGTGGCAGCAGGCCCCGTCATCCGGCGGAAGGACGATGTGTCCCTTCGAGGGGTACACGCCGTTTTGTGACGCTGTGGGGGGTTGCGGCAAACGGCGGCGGGAGCCTTTGCGGCGTCAGATGCGGCCGGTCTCGTGGGCCCACATGGCGACCTCGACGCGGTTTCGGGCGCTGAGTTTTCGCATGAGGCTGGCGAGGTGGGCTTTGACGGTGCTTGGGGTGATGTAGAGCTCGCTGGCGATCTCATCGTTGGTGCGGCCTTGGGCTACAGGCACGAGGATTTCCTCCTCGCGGGCGGTGAGCGGTTCTATCGGCTGCCTCGGTGGTGAGGTCTGTGCGTGGGCGAATGCTGCGAGCAGTCGGACGGTCACGCTGGGTGCGATCAGTGCGTCTCCGTCGGCGGCGGCGTGGATGGCCTGGGTCAGCAGGGCGGGTCCGGCGTCTTTGAGCAGGAACCCGCGGGCGCCGGCTTTGAGCGCTCCGTGGACATACTCGTCGAGGTCGAAGGTGGTGATGACCACG
>DATDKX010000197.1:0-4888 GCA_036519615.1 Propionibacteriaceae bacterium | reverse complement strand
GCGCGGTCGAAGGCGACGCCCAGCCCCTTCGCGAGCTCCTCCAGCACCTCAATGCTTGTCGTCTCAGGCGGGTCTGACCACACATCGTTGTGGGCGTAGTTCTCGACCATAGGCATCGCATCCTCAGCCGGCCGTCCGGTGCGGGCCAACTGTTCGGCCGCCGCCACGACTGCGCCGACCTCATCCGCAGCCGCGATCTCCTGGCCGACAGTGCCGGCCGCCGTGCCACTGTCGACATCGGCAGTCGCGGTCACAATGAGCCGCTTACTCCGCATCTCGCCATTCGTCGTTAGCGCATTATTGGCCCAGCGCAGGTTGGCTTCGGTGCGTTCGGTGACCCAGACAACACACGGCAAGGTCGCGAAATTGAGTGCTTGCTCCACGAGATCCTGCGGCCGGACGCTCATTGGTTGCCTCCTTCGGCCTGGGTGTTCAGCACGTTGACCCCGCGAAACAGCGCAGCTGGAGAGCCGTGCGACACCGGAGCAATCTGGCCGGGCTGTCCTTTGCCGCAATTGAAGGCGCCACCGAGAACATAAGTGTCAGGGTTACCAACGGCCTCCATCGACCGCCAGAAATCGGTGGTAGTGGCCTGATAGGCAACGTCCTTGAGCTGGCCGGCCAGTCTGCCCTTCTCGATCTTGAAGAACCGCTGTCCGGTGAACTGGAAGTTGTAACGCTGCATGTCGATAGACCAGGACTTGTCGCCGACGATGTAGATGCCGTGGTCCACATCGGAAATCAGTTCATCGATGCTCGGGCCATTTGGCGCAGGCTGAAGCGAGACGTTGGGCATGCGCTGCATCGGGATGTGGCCAGGGGAGTCGGCGAACGCACAGCCGTTAGAGCGGCGTAATCCCTTCTCGGCAGCCATTTGGCGGTTCAGCTGATAGCCGACCAGGATTCCGTCGGAGATGATATTGAACTGCTGTTGACCGACGCCCTCGTCGTCATACCCGATGCTTGCCAAGCCATGATCAACTATCCGGTCGCCCGTGACATTCATGACAGCGCTGCCATAGCGCAGCTTGCCGAGCTGGTCGAAGGTGGCAAAAGACGTGCCGGCGTACGCGGCCTCATAACCGAGTGCCCGATCCAACTCGGTGGCGTGTCCAATCGACTCGTGGATGGTGAGGAACAGATTGCTGGGATGAATGACCAGGTCATAGTGACCGGCCTCGATCGATGGGGCGGCGACTTGAGCGGCCAGCAGTTCAGGCATCTCTGCCACCTCGGCATCGAAGTCCCAGCCAGTTCCCGTCAGGTATTCCCAACCGCGGCCGGTGGGCGGCGCCAAGCTGCGCATGGTTGCAAAACCATGATCACCGACGTTGACGGCGGTCAGCTGCGCCTGAATCCGGACGCGCTGCTGAGTCGTGTCAGTGCCGGCGAGATTGGCGAAGAACTTGTTCTCGTGAACGTAGCCGAGACTCGCATTGGCATGCGTAACCCCGGGTCCGGCGAGCAACGCTTCGTTGAGTCCGAGGACGCGACCGGTCTTGGCGGCCTCGTCAATCTCAAACGGATCCACGTCGTACGCCGAGACCCATGTGGCGTCCGCGTAAACGTCTTCATCGGATAGCTCGACTGATGATGGAGTGAGTGGCCGGGAAACCCTCGCTGTGGCGACCGCACGCTCGGCTAGCCGGGCCGCCGAGTCTGGGGACAGTGTGACATCGGCTGCAAACCCCCATACGCCGTTGTGCACAACACGAACCGACACACCGAGGACCTGATTGTCGGCGCTGGTTTCCAAGGCATGATCACGAAAGCTCCGGTAGGCAAAGCGCAACCGCTCGACGCGGATCTCTGCGTGGCTGCAACCCAGATCCTTGGCCTTTGAAAGTGCGGCGTCGCTCAGTGCCTGCAAGGGCAGCGCAACAAAGCTGGCATCGAGTTGGGGCATGATCGCAGCGTAATGCTGTGTAGGCACGCTCGCTCCGCGCGCTGCGGTGTTGGCTGCATCTAGAGTGTTCGACGTGACGGTCGCTGTGCGTGTCATCCCGTGCCTCGATGTGCACGATGGCCGGGTCGTCAAGGGCGTCAACTTCGTCGGGCTGCGGGATGCGGGTAATCCTGTGGAGCTTGCTGGGCTCTATGACGCCGAAGGTGCGGATGAGTTGACCTTCCTCGACATTTCGGCATCGGCAGAAGGCAGGGAAACGACTCTGGAGGTGGTCCGGCGGACGGCCGAGACGGTGTTCATTCCGCTGACGGTAGGCGGCGGCGTACGGACTGTCGACGATGTGGACGTGTTGCTACGTGCCGGTGCCGACAAGGTGGCGATCAACACGGGCGCAATCCAGCGGCCAGAAGTGATCGGGGAGATCACTCGGCGATTCGGCAATCAGGTGTTGGTCTTGTCGGTAGATGCTCGGCGCGCGGACTGGGCACCGTCTGGATTCGAGGTGACGACTCACGGAGGCCGGACTGCCGCTGGGCTGGATGCGGTCGACTGGGCGCGCCGCGGGGTCGAGCAGGGCGTCGGCGAAATCCTGCTGAACTCCATGGACGCCGATGGCACCGCCGGCGGCTTTGACCTGGAGATGATCCGGGCAGTACGTGCTGAGGTCAACGTCCCGCTCATCGCGTCTGGCGGAGCTGGTCAGGCTGCGGACTTCCCACCCGCGATTGCCGCAGGCGCCGATGCGGTGCTCGCCGCGACCGTTTTCCACTTTGGCAGGCTGCGCATCGCTGAGGTGAAGGCGGCCATCGAGGCAGCAGGTTTTCCGGTACGCCACCCCGTATTTGCTCCGGCAGCGAGACACTGAGCGCGTGCCTGGGACGAAAAGGGTTGTCTGGCTGCCGTACGCCAGCGTCGAGGAGGCCGAGCGGCGACTCGACGGGATCCCCGACGGCATCGACGTTGACCTCTATCGCGCCGATGGTGACCGCTGGCCGGATTCGATCGCCGACGTCGAGTTCTATGTGTTGCCCTGCCTCAAGGGCGAAGAGACCCTCGACCGAGTCGATGAGATGAAGCAGCTGAAGGTCATCCAGACCCTGACCGCCGGCGTAGAGAACTTCCTACCCTATGTGCCAGAAGGTGTGATCTTGTGCAACGCGGCGGGAGTGCATGATGCCAGTACCGCCGAACTGGCCGTCGCGCTAGCACTGGCAAGCGGCCGGCATCTTGATCACTTTGCCCGCAACCAGCCCAGCGGCATCTGGGATTCTCGGTTCGGCACCTCATTGGCTGATCAGCGGGTGTTGATCATTGGATACGGCCACATCGGCGCTGCCATCGAACATCGGCTTGCCGGCTTTGAGGTCGCCTCGGTCACGAGGGTGGCGCGCCGGCCCCGAAGCGACCCAGTTCGGGTGCATCGTGTCGAAGAATTGCCGAGGCTGCTTCCGAAAGCTGATCTGGTCTTTTTGGTCGCGCCGCACACGGCGCAGACAGAGGGAATGATAGGTGGCGCGGAGCTCGCCGCTTTGCCTGACGACGCCGTGCTCGTCAACGTTGCCCGCGGCAGGCTTGTCGACACCGATGCGCTGCTGGCTGAGACCTCGACCGGTAGGATCCGGGCGGCGCTCGACGTCACGGACCCGGAGCCGCTGCCACCCGAGCATCCGTTGTGGCGTACCCCCGGCGTGCTGATCTCACCTCACGTCGGCGGGGCGAGCACCGCATTCTTTCCGCGTGCCGACCGACTGATCGCTGCCCAACTGGACCGGTTCGCTGCTGGCCAGGAACTGGAGAACATCATCACATGACGCCCCTCGAGACGCCTGAGGCGCAGGCACTTGATCCCAATTGCCTCTTCTGCAAGATCGTTTCCGGAGAGCTGGCCTCGCGACGGATTTATGAAGACGATCGGGCCGTGGCGTTTCTCGATATCGGCGCCTGGCACCGAGGACATGCCTTGGTAGTGCCGAAGCGGCATGTGCCCGACATGATCACCGGGCCAGGTGCATTGCCCGAGATCGCTCCGGCAATAGATGCTGTCGCACGGCTGCTGGTGGACCGGTTGGCCGCGGACGGACTCAACGTACTGTCTTCGACGGGCCAGGTGGCCGGCCAAGAAGTCTTCCATCTGCACGTCCACGTCGTTCCGCGCTACGCCGACGAGCCCGGTTTGGGCCGGCTCGTCAACAGCGGTGTTGTGCCCGATGCTGAACTGGATTCGGTGTATCGCCAGATTCAGGCGGGCGCGTGAGCCTGCCGACCCGTTCGGCACCGGCAACATCACTATCGGTCAGCCGGCGGCTGGCTCGCGTGGCAGCGGAGTTTCTGCCACCGTTTGCGGTCGCGTTGTTGATCTTGCCCTTCATCATCCAGTATGGAAAGCTCGTTCCTTGGCAGCCGTCGACGATCGACCTGCAGGTCTATGTGTACGCGGTCAAGGACATGCTCGCGGGCAAGGACATCTTCGCCACTACGACGCCGTTCTGGAATCTCTACTTCATCTATCCGCCGATTGCGGCGATCTTGATGACCCCACTGGCGTTCGGCCCGTATCTGTTCTGGCAAGTGGTCTGGACCGGTGCTCTGGTTTGGGCCCAGCAGTCGGTGCTGAAACGCTGCGGCGCGCCGCGCGGCTGGAAGCTGGGACTGCTCGGCATTGCCGTGCTGATAGCGATGGAGCCGATTCGCACCACGCTGGGGTACGGCCAGGTGAATACCGTCCTTATGGGGTTGGTCATTGCCGATCTATTGCCGGATGCGCCCGGTGAGCGGAGACGCATCCCGCAGGGCACCTTGATCGGGTTGGCGGCGGCGATCAAGCTGACGCCGACACTCTTCGTGATCTTCGCCTTCTTGATCGGCAAGACTCGGGTCGCGATCACTGCCATGATTAGCTTTGCGGTCTTCACTGGCATCGGCGCGATCTTGCTCTTTCGGGAAACACTGGTCTTCTTCGGCGGTCTGTCCGGCGGCGACACG
>DATDKX010000196.1:0-10308 GCA_036519615.1 Propionibacteriaceae bacterium | reverse complement strand
ACGGCTGGTCGCCCAGCTCGAACGCCTCGGCCACACCGTGATCATCAACCCAGCGGCCTGAACAATGCCCCCTCCTGCAGCGTCGAGCCACCCGCCCGGCGCTACCGCAGCATGCCCAGTGGTCGGGTATTCACGGGTCTGTGTGGGCCATGACATTGCGGATAGCTGAGGGAGGTACGCCTTGCGGTGGCGAATTGGGGATTGTGACCGCTCAGCGTGAGTGGCACGGCGTATGGGTGTAGGAGTTTGTCGAGCGAGGAGGTGGTGGTTATGGGTAAGCAGACGATGAGGCAGGCCGCCCGACTGGCCGCATCACAGCTGCAGGCGAGGTGTCGTCGTGAGCGAGCCGAATGTGACCGGCGCATAGAAAGGCTGGCGATCGAAGTACTAACCGCACTCGGCGAACGAGACGCCATGATCGCCGCGACGGAGCAACGCGCTGGCGTCGCTTTGCAAGCGATGATCACCGACGAATCCTTGACGGTGTCTGAGGCGGTGCAATGGTGCGCTGGAGCGATTAGCCACCGGGAGGTGGCTCGGCTTCGCCAGCTGACCGCTCAGAGTTGCAGCCAGGGTCCGAAGGATTGACGAGGCACGCCACTGAAGTTGTGCCGAATTTCGCTTAAACACGGTGAAAGCTTGGGCGTTCGCCGGTCCCGCGAAGTCCGGTCGCAACGATCGATTGCCTGGCCTCGAGTTGGGTGCGCGCAGGCGAGGGCGATCTTACGACGACGGCGCTGCTCTCGCTTCCTCACGAGCCGCTGCCGTACCCGGGTCAGCATGAGACTCGCCAGCTCACTAGATGGAACGGGTCGACGCTGATCTTGGTATTCGCGGCTGTTGCGGGATGGTCTTTCTTGAACGGCGCCGACGGGGTGATCGCCAACACCTGGATTCGGTTCCGCCAGGCGCCGACTGCGGCTGGCCAGGCAGCCACTAACCGCAGCGGACGCGCGACCGTCAACGATACCCAACACCTCTGCGCTGTCGCATTGACAATCGTCGACATCCATGGCTCCACTCGCTGTCAGCGGCCGTCCTCGGGGCGGAGCCAGGCGCACCCTTCGGTAGCGGTACTCATCGATTCGAGACGACGCATCGCCGACTGATCGACCTCAGCTAGCAGCACCGCGGCGCTGCTACTGAACTGAAGGGACACCCGGCCCACCAATTCAGCTGCCCTGGCGCCGCCAGTTCGCGCGATGTACCCGAGTGCGGCGAGTCTGCGCGCACCCATCCACTGGTCACCGTCGGGGCCGGGTCTGGGTGTGGTGCCTAGCATGTACCCGACCTTTTGGAACTGCCCGGGGTTTATTCGACGACGAGTCCCGCCGCCACATGCGCCTTGGGTCACCGGAAGGGACCCCGGCACACCCTCCTGAATCTTGAGAACTACGACGACATGCGTCGCCATTCCGATGAGATCTTTTGATCAGGTCAAAGAGGCTTTAACGACCTGCTCGGATGCCGCCGCCGCGGCCGGAGCGGGGGCCGGACCGAGTTGATTTGTTCCGTGCGTGGACGGTGGGAGGTTTCCGCGCTAAGCAGGCCGGGTACGAGCGGGCCAAGGTCGCCACCTCCTTGATGGCCCAGGCACGACCGGGGCCGTACGGATTTCATCGGATGGGTTGCGGCCGGTTTGGCCGGCACAGTGACGAGATTCTAGAGCTGGCGGACGGGGCAGAGCGCAAGACAACTGAAGTCTCTGGGGTCGAATGGGAGTCAGAAACGAGGGAGGAGGTTGGCGTCTATTTCTTTTGCAGCGCCGACTCGATGAATGCGCTTGTTTCTCTCCGCACCTCTGCTTCTTGTCCCAGGAACAAGTGGCCACCGCGTTTGATTCTGACGAGCCGTGCACCACCCGGGATTCGGCGCGCTGCGTCGCTGTCGACAGTTGCAGCAGGGCTGTATGGATCATCGATCGCACCGATGATGAGCGTAAGGACCCGAACGTTCTGAAGAGGAAAGGTATTGACCGCCGGGTTTGACACTAGAGAGTCGAAGGTGGCCCCGCGCTGTCGGGGTTTGACGGGGAAAATGCTTTCGGCGACCTCACGGATCGCCTTCTCCTCGGCTGCGGTCGGTGCCCACCCCTTGGGCACCCCGGTGAGCCTGTTGAATGCTTGGGGCATCACTGACTTCAGCGCCCAAAACATGCGCTCCCAGCGGAACGCGGCTCGCATCATCGGCTGGATCACTCGCCGCGGCGTCGGAAGCCCAGGCAGGTGTGCCGCGATCAGGATCAGCGCGGGGACCGATCGGGATGGCGTAGCGCAAGCTGGATAGCGAGGCGCTTCCGGCGGAGTATCCAACGGCAACCGCACGGTCGATCTGGAGATGATCGAGCAGGTATAGGTGCGCGTCGGCCTGGTCGGCGGGGGCAGCCTTTGGCGGTAGGGCTGTGCCGAAGTAGCCGAAACGCGATGGTGCAACGCTGCTGTATCCGTCGCCAATGTAGGTCGGCACCATCCCAATCCCCTCGGCATGGGAGCCCCAGATCCCATGGGACATAAGAACCGGCGCACCCGTTCCCCGCTGCGCGTATTCAAGACCATCGAACGGTGTCTCGATGTGCGCCGAGGGCACGGCACGGACACGGTTCCGGGCACGTTCCATGTCCTTCGCGTATCGCTCCGGCCACATCACAGCCCTCCTTTCAGGCTTTCTGTTCTCTCGTAGGTTGCCGCCAGCGCGTGAAGCTGGTTGGAAACTCATATCCTCGCCGCTGACGTAGCCCACAGGTAGGGAGGTGCAGCATGGACGCCGCTAGCAACAAGGATGTGGTTCGCCGAATCTACGAGGATCTGGTGAACGGCCAACGGTTGGATCTGCTGGAGGACTACTTCAGTCCCGAATACGTCAACCACAAAATGCCCGGAGGCCGAGAGGCAACGAAGCAACTGTTCGTGGCGTTGTTCGATGCCTTTCCGGACGCGCAGGTGTCAATTGACAGCGTGTGCGAAGCCGGGGACCGGGTCTGGGTTCGAATCACGATGCGCGGCACGCATTTGGGAACGTTTATGGGGATGCCCGGTACCGGTAGGACCTTTGCGGCTACAACCATTAACGAGCTGCGGTTGGAGGACAGCAAGGTCGTCGAGGAGTGGGGAGTAACCGACACGCTGGGCATGATGCAGCAGCTCGGGCTCCTGCCTGAGGCGACCAGCTGAAGGCGTCCGGGTGCTTGGGTGATCTGCTTGCCATCAGAAGGGCGGGCGCTGGCCGGGGTTCCATGCAGCGCGTCGCTTGACAGCGCAGCCTCCTCCCACGCGAACTGTATGGCCGATTGATCCGCTTTCCGTCGGCCGTCAACGGCTCGGGTTCACCAATGGGCCATGATCGAGGAGCGTCCGTCACCGCGAGTGCCGCAACGCGGACCGGCCCGCCAAGGTCAAGCGCGCTGACTGCCGTACCTCGCGCCGACTGTCCCAGCTGAAAGCAGGTCCTTGTCCTGAATCTGGGGTGACGTTCGGCCCTATCGGGGCTAAGGCCTCCGGTGTTGTGTGGACATTGCAGAAGAGGTGGTCGTTATGCCCAGCGCACAAGCTCAGACCCATGATCCACCGTCCGCGAGTGCGCGAAACCTCGAGCCGGGTACACCTTTGGGGGTGCCAGCTGTAAAGGAACACAAGCGATATATGTCGCCGTTCTGGCGGCACTTCCTGCAGATGCTCGCAGTCATGATCGTGGGCATGATCGCCACCGGCGCCATCTTCATAGCGATCGTGGGGCCCATGACTTGGGATGAGGTGACTTCCCGGTACCCGACCCAGTCGTTGTTGGCGATGGCGGCAGGAATGACCGTCCCGATGGTCGCGTGGATGCTGCACCGGGGTATGGGGTGGAAGAACTCCTTTGAGATGGCGGCGGCGATGGTTCTCCCGGTGATCCCTTTCTTGTGTCTGGTCTGGTTCGACGTCACCAAAAGCGCACAATGCGGGGCCTATTGTGCCGTGACGGTGCTGACCATGCTGGCGCTCATGGGCTCCCGCCGCAGCGAGTACTCGATGCAGATGTAGCACGCTGGCCCGGCAGGCGAACAAGCCCTGGCTATTTGGCCGGCGTGCTTCCGGCGACCGGATGGGGGTGAGGCAGGGTGTCATGCTTGCGGCAATCGTCATCGCGCTCCCGTCGAGATGAGTGTGCGCAGAACCAGCGACGGCACGTCGCGAAGCCGCACCGTAAGGAAGGCACCCGTGTTTAAACGCGGAAAAGATGTCTTGTCCTCAAGAGGGTCATCCAGGGAGCTGCCGGTCTTTGTGACCGAAGAGAACCGGGCAAGACTTATGGCGATCTACGACGCGGGGCTGCGGGATTGGCCGGTTCCGTTCGAGACGTTCTTCGTCGACACGCGGTTCGGGAGGACTCACGTCATCGCGAGTGGAGACCCAGCAGCACCACCGCTGTTGATGACCCATCCGATGGGGGTTGGCGGGTTTGTGTGGTCTTCGATCATTGCTCCGCTGAGCGAGCATCGGCGCGCCTACGCCCTCGATACGATTGGCGACGTCGGCAAGAGCGAGCTGGCTGACCCGGCCCGGTACCCGAAAAACGGTCGTGCCTACAGCGCATGGCTACACGACGTGTTCACAGCACTTGGCGTCTCCGCGCCTGACATGGTCGCCGGGTCGATGGGTGGTTGGATCGCGATGAACCATGCGATCTATGCGCCCGACCGGCTACGACGCTTGGTGCTGCTCGGCCCGATGGGGCTGCCGCCGTGGCGTGCCACGCTCGCGGTCCTCGGCCCATTCATCTCCCAACGACTTCGACCGACCGAAGCCAAGCTCGACAAGATCATCACCCGATCATTGGGCGAGGGCGAGCGAGTGAATCGCGAGTTCCGCGGCTGGATGCGAATCATGGGACGCACGAAGGCGCTGGTTGGACAGCCGTTCCATATTCCGGCGCGCCGGCTTCGCATGATCCAGGCACCGACCTTGGTGTTTCTTGGTGGGAAGGACGGCCTGGTCGGTAGCGCCGCAGCCGCAGCCAAGCGCGCCCGCAACAATATCGCTGGATGCGAGATCGAGGTCTTACCCACAGCTGGTCATGTCATGAGCGTCGACGAGCCAGACTTTATTGGCAACCGCATCGTTAGATTCCTACAGTGAGCGCGAGAGCCGCGGCGCAGACGCTGTCAACGGCTGGTCAACCCGGCGTTGTGAACCTCATCACCGCGTCTGCGTAGCGATCGCGCATTATCAGCCGGGTTGCTCCGTCCTGCGCTACCACAACAAAGTGCAGTCTTGGGGCGGCGGCACTGCACCATTGGTACGCCATCGCGCAGGACGATCACAGCGCCCGCCACAGCTGGGAGCTGCTGATGGTGGGCCACTCTGTCTTCTCAACGGGCAGCGTGTCCAAGCAGGCCGCGTCCTCCGTGAATCAGGGTCACGGCCATCGACCGCAGGGCGGAGTCACGACTCGGGACCAGGGGCGCCCGATCGAGGGGAAACGCTGCCCGTTCCCCTCTATTGAGTGGTGCTCTTCGAGCTGCTGCTCGGCATTCGGGTGTGATTCACTATCTGCTAGAACCGCGTTCGTTAGAGGCGCTTTGCGTGGGAGAAGGTTCTTATGCCGAAGATTCCCGTCTCTTATCGCGTGGTGGAACTGGCACCCGCACGGCGGGGCACTCACAATTTCCTCGACCTGTATTGGTCGAACCACAACATCTACGCATTGCTGGAAGTAGATGTGACCAATGTCCGCCGCGTCATCGACGAGCATGAAGCGCGGACGGGCGAGGCACTGTCGTTTACGGGCTACCTGGCCTTTTGCCTCGGGCGTGCGGTGAATGAGGACAAGTCGGTCCAGGCATACCTGAAAGGCCGTAAGCGCCTGGTCATCTTCGACGACGTGGACATCTTTCTACCGGTCGAACGCGAGCTGGGCGAGACGCGCGCCGCGATCCCATATATCCTTCGCCGCGCCAACCAGAAGTCGTATATGGAGATTCATCGCGAGATCCGGGCGTTCCAGACTCAGCCGGTCCAGCCAGGCACAGGCATCTTCACAAACGTCCCACATCACGCGGCGTTCCAATTCATGATGTCCGCGCCCTGGCCGCTGCCCCGGCTGTTCGTCCGCCTTATCCGCGCAGTCAGCCGCCTCGATCCAACGCGCTCGGCGATTGCGGGGGGCACGGTCGCTGTGACAGCGCCAGGTATGGCCGGTCGCCGCGGCGGCTGGGGTTTGGCGCCGTCCGGGCGATCTCTCGTCTTGATCGTGGGTGGCATCGCTCGCAAACCGGCTGTTATCGAGGAGCGCGTCGAACCGCGCGACATTCTCGACCTGACAGTCGCCTTCGACCACGATGTCGTCGACGGTGCTCCGGCAGCGCGATTTGTGAAACGACTGGTGGAGCTGATCGAGAGCGGCTATGGGCTGGAAGAAGCCCGGCAAGATGCTCCTAGCCGAGCCGCCGGTCCAGGATGAGTGCGCTCACCGCATCCGATTTCGGCCGAAGGCTATGGTCGAGGTGCGCAGGGGTGGATGCTCTTACACGCTGATCGCTGGCTTCCTCGGCGTGCCGGCTTCCGAGTCCGGTGGATCTCACCGGGGTTTGCGCGTTGGGGAACGTGGGCTTTGTGATCATTCTGACCCTCGCGGCCTTGGTCAACTTCCTTTCACAGAGCCCCTGGGAACGTTTCTTATTGGCGCCTACAGCCCTGCTTCTGGCCGCGTTGTCCCTCATCCTTGCGATTAAGGGGCCGACACCGTGAACACCTCATCAGCTGAGCTTGAAGACCCGGGCCCTGGAGCGGCATCTAGATCGTGAGCGGGCGAAGATCGATACTGAGATTGCCGCCGGTCAAATCCGATAGTCGAGGTAACGATGTTCACAATTCGCAACATTGGCGGTGTCGCCTTGTTCTTGTTTGGCACCACATATCTCTGGCTCACGCCGATGTTTGCCAGCAGCGGCATCTCGACAAAGGGAGTTGCTTGGTCCATCACGAATGTCATGGCGATCATCACGATTGTTGGCTTCACCATCGCTACCTGGGGCTTGTTCACGAAGGCGCAGTGGTGGGCGGCGGTAGCGATTGTTTCGGCGATCGTTGGCCTGATTGTTTTGATTCCGTATTGGATTGCAGCGCACGGCAGTGGGGAGACCACGCCGTGGTTCAACGTGCTAATCCATGCTGTCTGCGCTGTCGCGGTGTTGATCTTGTTGCTCGTGCCGGCACTGAGCAGTTGGGTCAATGATCATGTGATGGCGGGCCGTTAGTCAGAGGCGGCCGCATGCCATCTCAGCCTGGTTGGCTCTGGTTCCTGCCCGGAAATGAGGGAGATCAGTGCGGGGCCAGACGTCCATTGCGGTGTGACTGCTCTGCCCGCGCCTTGATGCCGCGCAGCATTCCACGCTCCATCAAGAAGGTGCCAACGAGCCAGAATGCATCCGACAGTGAACCGCCCGCCCCTGGACGCGGTTCACTGCGGTGCCTATCCAGCAGTCGGGTCGAGCCGCCGGCTGCTGGCTGCAGCACCAAAGACCAGATGGCACGCTGCGGGCTCTCGGGCGGTTTTCGTTCCAGCACGAGTGCCCGTTCTGGCTGCACCTGGCGTACCCGCCAAAACTGACCGGGGAGGTGGCCGAGGTACCGTTCTGGCGTCATCCAGATTCGCTCTCCGGGCTTTAGGGTCTGCAGGCTGGGATCGATCCAATCCAGATTGTCGATGTCGGCGCCAAGGAGCCGCTCAATGGCGGTGTAGGTGTAGAAGCCGCCCCGCCCATGCCCGAGCTGCACAAGCCAGGGCCACACCTCCTCTGGTGGGGCCGCGATGGAGATTGCATACGTTGTGCTCCGGCCTTGGGGCAATAACTCGTCACCCGGCACGTCACGAACAGTTTCGGAGTCGGTGGCACCCCAGCGCTTGCTGATCCGGATCAACCGCCAGGACGCCCAGTACAGCGATCCGGTCGCGAAGCCAACAACAGCCGTACGCAAAATCGGCCGCTTCATCTGGGATCTCCTGCTTTCCAAGAAGGAGTACTGCGGACGACCAGACGTGAACGTGTGGGATTGACCCTAAGACGCAAAGTTCGCACGATCCATACCATGGCCATTAATAAGTTTCGGCGACGAGCACTCGCCGCTGCAGCGGGAGCCGGGCTGTGCAGCCTGGGCATCCGCGAAGCCGTACGGCTCCGTGACGCTGATCTTGAGTTGGCGCGAAGCAAAGCTCGCCAGCTAGGCGCCACGCGCATTCTGGCCGGTGTCGTGCTGCTCATCCGCCCGCAACTGCTCATTGCAGCACTCGGCTTGTCCGGTGCCGGCAAGGCCGGCTGGTGGCTCTCACGCATGCTCGCCGTCCGAGAAATTGCGGTGGGAACAGGAACCGTTGCCGCGTCGCGCCCTAACGCAGACCCTTGGCCGTGGCTCATGACCGTGTCGGCGATCGATGGAGCTGAAGCCTTAGTGTTGTTTGCCGCATTGCGCAGGAAGGTCGTCGATGGTCCGGGCGGCTGGGCCTTCGTCGCGGCAGATGCCGGCAGTGCGGCGGCTCTCATCGCTCGCATCGCCCATCTTCGTAACGCAGGCTAGCTCAGCCCGCGTACCCGGTCCCGGGCAGTGGGGTGGTTTCGGCGCGGTCGCGGATGCCGAGCAGCATGCGGCGCATCATCGGGTAGTCACCGAACTCATTGAGCACCGTGGTCAAAGTCGAGATGGCGGGATGGTGCCAGTCCACGTCGATACGCAACCGGGTGACGAGCCGGGTGCTGTCGCCGGCGGTTGGCGTGAGCACCCAGGACCACGTGCTCAGTGGTTGCTTCCACAGCAACCATCGGTCCACCTCGAAGCCGGCGACTTTGAACGCAGTGGTCTCCGAGGGTATGGGTGACATCGGTACCCATTGGCCGATCTGGAGCCGCTGGAATTCCGGCAGGATCGTCCACGAGCTCGGGTGGCCGAGATTGTCAAGCAGGTCGTGGGCGTAGAAGCCTGCGCGCAGGCAACCTACTTGGACCAGCCACGGCCCGGCCGCCGAGGGCGGCGCGTTGATGGTGATCGCCCGGGTGGCGAGGTACTTCGGCTTCGTGATCACTTCATCGCCGGGCATGCTGGCGCGGATCTCGTCGTCGGTTGCGCCCCAGCGCAGATGTTGGCGCCGATAGAACGGTGCCGTTGCGAAGCGGGGAAGGTCGGTGATGAGGCAGCGGATCTCGTGGAGCAGCTGGCTGGCGGTGGGGCGTGGGCGCCGTGGCGTTGGCACAGGATTTGTCATCGATCACCTCCTGATGGAGTCCGAGGTTCCGCACCTTATGTCACGGTAAGCCGACACTCCGGGTCACGGCCGTGGGGTCGCGGAAGTCGAAAGGTGCCGGGACGTACTCGGCTGGCCTCGGCCGGACCGTCATGCCAGGCAGCTTTGGGAGGTCGTTGGAGTAGTCGACCAGCGTCCCGCTGATGGGTCCGGTGCCGCGGATGGTCAGCCTCACCTCGGCACCCTGTGGGGGTAGCCCGAAATAGAGCAGGGTGAACCGCTGGCGTCGATTGGTTGGTATGTCGGCGACGGTGACCGGCCGGCCGTTCACGGTCGCCTCGGTCAGTTCGCCGGGCAGTCTCAGGTCGAGGTGGACGTACGGAGCTCCTCGCGGGGATGCCACGCGCAGTCGGACAATCTTGATGTCGACTTGCTGCTTGTTCTCCACGACGGTGAGCGTCGGCGCTGGCAGATTGATACGCGGGGCAGGTGCGGTGATCACCGGTCGCTGCTGCTCGAAGTAATACCCGGGAGAGAAGGCGGCAGTCGTCGTGATGTAACCATCGGCGAAGAACTGCGCCGTCCAGGCATCGGGTCGTTCACCCGCGCTGAGCCAGGAAGCCTGGCCGGTGTCGGCGTTGAGCGTGTATTGAACGAAATCGGGCAGGGGCTTGTCCGCGTCGAAACGAGTGGTGGCCAGCTCGGTCCCCAGAAACACCGCGGCCAGTACGACCAACGCAACGGGCACCGTCCAGCGGCGGCGACCGCCGAGGAAGTGCAGGTGTGGCAGTAGCACCGGGACGACCGCGGCGACGATGACCAGTCCGATCACGGGATAGATCGGCGACACCTGGGCGCTTCCTGGAGCTGCGAACGCCGAGTAGATCAAAAAGACCGGAGCCAGCACGACAATTGTGGTGATCAACATGACCACTGCGAGACCAGTCAAGTACGGCCAAGGTCGGCCGGTGATCGATGGCTGCAGCACCCTCCACCCCAGCAGCAACGCCGCCGCGAGGGTTGGCCAGGCGAAGACATAGCTAAACGCCGGGAAGGTGAACGAGGTCAACGCAGCCAACAGCACCGGAACGACGA
>DATDKX010000195.1:0-5763 GCA_036519615.1 Propionibacteriaceae bacterium | reverse complement strand
TGTGGCAGCGCATACCGCTTTAGGTCTGGATACCGGCGAAGCGGCGATCGTTTACGCCGGCAGCGGGCGATAGGCGTTCTTGATCATTTTGTCGGCGTCTGAGAATTCAGTTGCAGCCGACGGGTCCTATCCGCACGGTTACTGGGTTCATTCCGGTAAAAGGCGTGTACGTGGCGGACGAGGTGACGCATCGATTGTAGGTATCGTCTAAGTAGACGCCGGTCAGTTGCGTCGTGTGCGGCTGGCTGGTTGCCTGGGCAGATTCCGGCCACTGGTTGCCGCTGTAGTCGGCGAATCGCAGCCTGACCGTCAGCCGGCCCTGGGTTTTCGCAGGCCACCCAAACGCTGTAGCCACTGCGCAGTTCCGGTCCCCGTGTCGAGGGCTGAAGTAGATCTTGAGATTCACAGAGCCGTTGCTGCTGCTCGCCGTCTTGTTGGCGATGACCTTGCCGGGGCAGGTCTGCAGTGTGCCGCTTGGGATGTTGCTAGAAGATCTTGACGTGGCTGTCGTGGACCCCGGCGTTGTGGTGTAGATCGGTGTCGGATTTGGGGTAGTCGTTCCGGCCGTGGACGACGTCCAGCTGCCGCCCCCCACCGCATACCCAATCAGGGCAAGGAACAGCAGGAACAGGATAATTCCGAATGCTGTGTCTGTGTCGTCAGCCATGCTTTGCCTCGATCAGTTCTGTGCAAAAGACTTGTTAACCACACGCCGCCCGATTAAACGTCAGGCAAAACAATTGTTAACTGCGCTTTGCAGTCGATCAAGCATAGTGCAAGACCACTTTGATCATTGTTCGGAAGCATGCACGGTGTCAAGTGCAGCGCACCGGCCGATACCTTGCCGTTACTCCTCCATGGGTCGTGCTGGCTGATCATGGTCGCCTTGAAAACCCAAGTAGGTAAGGGATGTAGAAAGATCAGCCGTACTAGATCTTGTTGCCCAGTGCGAGGAGCGCTCCGGCAACAGCGAAGTGCTTAATGCTCCAAAGTTCGGCGACCGTCCGAATTCCGAAGACGTCGGAAAGCATGTGATTGTGCCGTTCCGTTCAGCCTGCGAGCGCCGACGGCGGGGCCGCGAGGACGTCCTTCAGGCTCTATCTTCGTACGCTTGGTCCAGCACGCTGCCTCTCAGGACTCGACTGCGCTGTGGTGACGCGCTTGTTGATCACATCTTCTCTAAATCTCCGGCACCAGAACTAAACATGAATGTGCATCTTGGAATGTTTATCCGAGCACTGAGATCGTGGATCATCCAGCACCCGATCATTAGCTTCTTGATACTCGCGTATGCGACGACTGCAGCACTCGCATTTGTCCCGGAGGCTCTGACCGAGCTGGGACTGCTTCCGGGCGGAGCGACGCCGCACGGAGTTCTGGAGAATGTCGCCGGCTCGGCAGTGCCTTTATCGTGACGGCCCTGGTCAGCGGAAGAGCTGGCGTGCGTAACCTGGCTCGGCGCAGTTTCAAGTGGCGGGTGCCGCTGCGCTGGTACGCGGTCAGCCTGCTTGCACCACCGTTGATCCTGCTACTTGCAGTGATGGCTCTTTATGGTCTGGCACCGCTACGAGCACTCGCGCAGAACTGGTCGCTGATCTTTACCCTGTTCCTGCCTGCGCTGGTGATCATGATCCTGTTCAACAACGTCGCCGAGGAAATCGGCTGGACCGGTTTCACCTTCGCACGTCTTCAAGATCGCCACGGCCCGCTGCGCGCGGCGCTGCTCACGACGGTGTTCTTCTGGCTGTATCACGTACCGAGCTGCTACGTCGAAACACGATCACGGCTGGCCACCGCCGTGGTGCTAGGGATCTTCTTGCTACCTCACTTGGGCAGCCGCCTCATAATCGGCTGGCTCTACAACAGCGCCGGCGCCAGCGTACTGATCGCGGGCTTGTTCCACGCGATGCACAACGCCATCGTGAGCGCCACCGGCCTTGTTGCCGTTCTTGCTCTGCCCCAGTTTGAGGTCTTGGTGATCATGGCCGCCGTTGTGGTCTTGGCTGGCGCGATCATTGCGGTCGGTACGCGAGGCCGCCTAGGGCTCAGGCAATCATCAGAATCTGCTGCCGATCGAAAGTGAGGGATGCGGCGGACAATGGTCACTTTCGCGATCACTTGTTAAGGCTTCCGAGCCTTGGGTTGCTTCGGGGGGAGGCTCGCGACGTAGGCCAGCGCCCAGTTGATCCAATCATCGAGCTGCTCGGGCGTTGCGGAGTCGGGGAGGCTGACGTAGCCGCCCATGGGACGCTCGGCAGGTCCGAACGAACCTCCGCCCGCCTCGCGTACCCGCTTTTCGTCGGATTGATTGAGCTTGACGCCGATATCGGTCCCGAAAAGACCCATGAACATGTTGCCGTTCACGAATGCGCCAAGGTTTCCGAACATCGGCTTGATCTCAACGTTGCGATCATTCGGAACAAGATCGCGGAACCGTTCCTTGTCAGCTTCGGTCGGCTTCGGGACTTGCACGGTACCGACTCCTTCACTCTGGAGTACACATCATCCCGCGCCGAGCGCCCTACTCTCATGCCGCCCAGCTGACGGTGTCAAGACCCTCCGCAGCCTCCACGAGCTCCGCGAGTGGCGAGCGAAGCGAGCCGCCGGGGGCCGTCGACGATGTCATGATCAACGGAGATTGGGCTGTGGCGTACATCAAGAACGCGGACTTGGCGCTGCCTGACCTCGACCGGTCAGCGCTCATTTGCCCGCCATGACGTGGCTGTCGACCCAGCTCGCCAGTGCAGGCACGGTCAGCAGGATGAGTACGCCGATTGCCCCCACTGCATGAACCAACACATTCCACCACGGCGTACTTTCACCGCTGCTGTGCGCCGCAATCCAGTATGGAATGAGCACCACCAGCCCGAGAACTGCGGATGCAATAGCCACGCCGTCCCACCACGATGACTTCTTGAACAAACCCCAGGTAGCGATTGTGAAACCCAGCAGCGTTAGGAAGGCGAGGATCCGTGTGATCGACCACAAAATGCCTTCAGTAGAAACGCCTCGGCCAGCGAACATTGGCGTCAACCACAGGTAGGTCGTGCCGAAAAGAAACAGCGCCACCCCGCCCAAATTGCGCATAGTGAGCATGGCGTTCACCTCCAGTACCAAGGTCATGGGGGAGAGCTGCAACATGGAAGGGTCGCTGGTCCATAGCAATGGGGTCATACGTCCCAAAGGACCGGCCCAGGGCGATCGGTCTCAATGCGGGCGTCTAGAAAACCACCCGCACAGCTTTGATACTTTCAACTGGTGGTGATGAGTCCAGGGGAGGTGGCGACACCACACACGGCTAAGCGCCTCGGAAACCGGAGCGGCTCGCCCTACCCGCCCGGGACTGACGCGTTCTTCCGCCGCTGGGTCGCCTGCACGGTGGCCGGTGAGGCACTGGGCTTTACCGTCGCGGCAGCACTTGCCGCAACTCGCGATCTTTCACACATGCGGGAATTCGGGCTCTTGATTGCTGCAGGCGCGATCGAAGGGGCGCTTCTCGGGAGGGCTCAGTCAATGGCCATGTCGCGACTGCAGCTCCCTGCCGGCATTCTTCGTCTTTGGCCGGTGGCTACCAGCGTGGCTGCTGTCGTTGCCTGGTCAATCGGTCTCATTCCGGGCTCCATGCAGAAGATCTCCCTGTCATCATGGACCGCCTGGCTCGTAGCCGCGGTGCTCGTCTTGCTGCTGTTGGCCTCCATTCCGACGGCGCAGTTCATGCTGCTTCGGACAGCACTTCCTACCGCCGCACGATGGGTCAGGTTTAATGCCTTCGCCTGGCTGCTTGGGCTCAGTTGGACGTTCGCGCCGGCGGCGCTCGTCAAACCAGATACCCCCGTCGTTTCAGAAATCGGCGTCTACGCCATCGCGGGAGTACTTATGGCGACCACGGTCGCGATCATCACTGGTTTGTGCTGGCTGAGCTGGCTCAAGCGCGGCAACCTGCAGACCGCGATCCCTGAGGTTCCTGACTAAACCGACAGCAGGACATGATCGAACGAGATTCGATCAGCAGCCAGCGCACTGAATAGGGCCAGCCGATGCTGATCAAAGTGTTATTGGCCGCCGTACGCCGAACCTCGACATCCGGGCAGGTGCCATGCCAGAATGCGAGGAAATTCCATCCAGCAAAGGGAATCCGTTGATTGCCGCCCGGCTCAAGAGAGCCCGCCAGATTATTGTTGCGGTCGCAGCACTATCCACAATCGTCCTGGCCGCCTGCGCCCCCACCCAAACCCCATCGTCATCGTCCTCACCGGCCGGCAGCGGCAGCCCCGGCCAGGTCTCCCTGGTGACACCTGGAAAGCTCACCGTCTGCACTCACCTGTCCTATAAGCCGTTCGAGTTCAAGGACAGCTCCAACAAGGTGGTCGGCTTCGATGTCGACTTGATGGACCTGGTCGCTAAGAAGCTGGGCGTCACCCAGGAGATCTTCGACGTGGACTTCGCATCGCAGACTTCCGGCGCGGTGTTCGCAGCACGGAAGTGTGACGCCGCCATGGGTGCCGTCACCATCACCGACAAGCGCAAGGAAGCTGTAGCGTTCTCCGATCCCTACTTCAAAGCCACCCAGGCGTTGCTGGTTAAGAAGGATTCCGGAATTAACGACTTGTCACAGCTCCGCGGCAAGAAGCTTGGAGTCCAGACCGATACCACCGGTCAGATCTACGCCGAGGACAACAAGGCAGCCAACGGCTACGAAATCGTGGTCTTCGACGACGGGCCGACCACGCTAACCGGAGTGCTGTCCGGGCGCGTTGCCGCTGCGATCAACGACAACGGTACGGTGTACGACTTCGCCAAGGACAATCCGACAACAACGGTGTCCAAGGAGTTCAACACCGGCGAACAGTACGGCTTCATGGTGCAGAAGGACAACGCCAACGCCGCGGCGTTGCTGGCCGTCATCAACGACGTGCTGAAGACGTCGAAGACCGACGGCAGCTATGACACCATCTACAAGAAGTGGTTTGGCGTCCAGCCCGCCTAAGCGCGAAGCCCGACCACGCGCCGCCTCCCGCGACTCAACTGCGGCCTCTGGCAACCGAGGAGTCGCCGGACTGAGGTTCGACTCGTCCTATTTCAGGAGGTTTTGCGATGAGCGTTTCCACCCTCGCTCCGCCGGCGCACCGGGGGCCGTCTCCGCGCCAACGCGCCAAGCGACGTCGGCTGATTCAGTACGTGGTCCTGGCCGTCGCGATCGTCGTGCTGCTCTTGGTGGCCGACTGGCAGCAGATCGGGCAAGTCTTCTTCCGGTCCGACATGATCTACGCCACCTTGACCCAGGGTTTAGGCACTGCGCTGCTCAACACCATCATCTATAGCGCCGGGGCTTTCATTATTGGCCTAGTCGGTGGCACCGTCCTCGCGCTGATGCGGCTCTCCTCGGTGGGACCATACCGCTGGATCGCTGGCACCTACATCGAGTTGTTCCGCGGCCTGCCGGCCCTGATCGTGCTACTCGCGTTCGGCCTGCTGCCGCTGGCTTTTTCCGGCCTGATCATTCCCTTCGACCCGTACGGCACGGTCTGGCTTGCGCTCGGCATAGTAGCCGCGGCCTACATGGCCGAGACGATCAGAGCCGGCATCCAGGCCGTTCCGAAGGGGCAGGTCGAGGCGGCTCGCTCGCTCGGTATGCCGGCCGGGGTGGCGAATCGGAAGATCGTGCTTCCCCAAGCGTTTCGGATCGTCATTCCTCCGTTGACCAACGAGCTGATCTTGCTGGTAAAGGACTCGTCGCTTGCCTACATCCTGGGCTTGTCGGCC
>DATDKX010000194.1:0-21228 GCA_036519615.1 Propionibacteriaceae bacterium | reverse complement strand
GATCAACTCTTCAGTCGGGCCGGATCCCAGTTTGGTGCGTACGTGGGGCACAAGGAGGCGATCAGCAAGCTGCCGGCACACGCCGTAACCCTCGCCTATTCCGAATCCTGTCCCGTGCAGGCGTTTCGCGTCGCAACTCGGATCTATGCCACCCAGTTCCATCCCGAACTGGACCTGGACGGGTTGGCCACGCGTGTTGAGGTTTACAAGTATGCCGGCTACTTCGCACCTGAGGAGGCCGACGCCGTCATGGCGGCGGCTCGGGCTAGTGGGGTCACTGAAGTGCCCAACATCCTCAAGGGTTTTGTCGAGCTCTTCGCAAGTTAGCGGTGGCCCTATAGCTGCGTCAGGCCATATCCAACGATGACGACGCCGATCATGAACATCATGATCGAGGTCACGATTCGTCCATTGACAATGAGCCAATCACGCGCCGAGACGAGCTTTGGCTCCATCCTCTGCGGCGCTATGAGAGACGCAATGATCGGTACCACGACGGTCGAGGTGGCGATGGCGGTATAGATGATGATCAGTAGGACCGCGTCGTCCGCTTTGAGGGAGGCTGCGCTCAAGGCAAGCCCTCCCGCAACCCCCAGAAGCAGGCCCTTGGGTCTGAGGCTCAGTACTACGGCGATCGCGAAACAGACCGCGGGACCGAACGAATCGACTGCAGCGAGCCAACGCGGCAGGCCCGTGCCGCCCGCCGGAGCGCGTCGTCGCAGATATATGGCGGCCAGCACCATCAAAGCCGCCCCGATCACGATCTCAAGGACGACAACCGCCACGTCCGGCCCTCTTCGTAATGGCTTCGCAAGAGCCGCCGCTCCCGCCGCACTCAGGCTGATGACGGCAGCCACTCCGATCACCCAGCCGACCAGAAAGGGCAGTGCAGCCCGACCGCGGTTTGGCGACAGCAAGATCAAGATCGTTACAGTCAACGGCACTGAGCTGAACGCGACCGCCACGGCGATCGGGAGCAGTGCGCCGAGTGCCTGCCACATCGCGCCGCCCCTCCCCCTACACCACGCGCCCCCCTACGGCCGCTTCACCGCCTCACGCTATCCGACCCGAACTGTGGCGATCGGCAGTTCGCAGGGTCAGCCATCCGTCGGCTCCAAGATCGATTCGTGATCCGAACCGACGGCTGACCTTATCCAGCGTCTTACGGAGCCATCTGGCATTTTCGTCGGAGGCGCGGTGCAAGCGCATCTGCCGAGCTTGCAGCGGCGCCATCTTCAGCTCTGTGAGTTCACCTGATGTCGGATCCAGCCGCGGCAGGTAGAGCAGGCGGAGATCATCTCGGTACTCCTGGTGGCCGCTGATCCCCTCGTAATCGTCGACAAGATCACCGCAGCCATACAAGATCAGCTTCTTGCGATAGACCTCGAGCGGTCGCGGATGGTGCGAGGAATGTCCGTGGACAAAATCGACTCCGCCGTCGATGAGCCGATGCGCAAAGCGCACCTGTTCCGGTTCGACGCGATAGCCCCAATTCGAGCCCCAGTGTGCGGAGACGACCACCATGTCACCGGGCTGGCGTACGTCGCGCACCCGGCGGCACAGCTCATCGGCCACCGTCTCAGTAAGGGCGGGAAGAAGATGGACGCCTGGCTGATCCTCGGTGGCTGCCCACCCGTATGGGACACCGCTGGATGGCGTGCCGAAAGCGAAGACCAAGACCCGAGCACCCGTCCGGGGGATCGGAACAATGGCCGGCGACCGAGCTTCGCGCAGGGACCGTCCGGCGCCAGCTGTCCGAAGCTCAGAAGCTGCAAGGGCATCCAGCGTTTCAAGCAGCCCACTGCGCCCGAAGTCGAGTACGTGGTTATTGGCCAGCACGCAGACGTCCGGTCGGACGGCGGCGACCGCCTCGATGTTGGCAGGATTCATCCGGTAATGGACGGCCTTGCCTTTGGCGTAGTCGTCGCTCGTCGTAACGCTTGTTTCCAGATTGATCACGCGAGCGTCGCAGCCGGCTGCGGCCAGCAGCTGCAAGGCGTCTCCCCACGGCCAAGACCAGTCCACCGGCTGCGGAGTCTGGCCATTCGCCCGGACTGCTAGATCGACATAGGTCCGAGCGTCGCGAACCATGCGTTCGTACAGCGCGGGGTTGCCCGGGTGCGGCAGGATCTGATCGACCCCGCGACCGAGCATCACGTCGCCGCAAAGAAAAAGTGTCAGCGAGTCGTCCAGCGCCGGTTCTGACGCAGTTGGAGGCATCGCTTCTGAGGGTAGAACCTGCGAGAGCCGTGTAACCAGGACGCTAGGCTGACTAGCTGGAGACGTTGCAGTTCTGGTTCGTCGAGGAGGGCGATGGATACGGTTCTGGTAACCGGAGGGACGGGGCACCTTGGGACGGACATCGTCTCTCGACTCAAGGGCTCCTATCGGGTACGCGTGCTTGCTCGATCCCCAGGATCGGATCCCGACGTCGAGTGGATTCGCGGCGATCTTGCGACAGGTGCCGGTATTGCGGAGGCGGTGGCTGGCAGCCAGACGGTGATTCATGCTGCGACGCTGTCTCCAGCTGCTCGCCGCGGCTACTTCGTGCCCAAGGACCTATGGAGCAGCCCGAGCTCGGTCGATCGCGAAGGCACTGCTCAGCTGCTGGACCAGGCCCGCTCGGCAGGCGTTGGCCATGTGATCTACATCTCGATTGTCGGGATCGACAAGCCGCGTATCCCGTACTTGCGGCGCAAGTTGGAAGCTGAAAACTTGGTCCGTCAAGGCTCGGTGCCGTGGTCTATTGCCCGCGCGGCTCAGTTTCACTGGTTGCTGGACCGGATGTTCGGCGGAATGGCTCGGCTGCCGATGGTGCCGCTGCCAGACATGGGGGTGGAGCCAGTAGACACGACCGACTTCGCCGACTACCTCGTCGAATCCATTGGCAACGGACCGCGTGGCCGGCTGGCAGACTTCGGTGGTCCAGAGGTCTTGACATTTGCGCAGGCCTTCGAGCAGTGGCAGGACGTCAGGAAACATCCTGCACGCACTATGCGGGTCCCACTGCCATCGGCTGCTAGGGACGCCGTTACGGCGATGTCGGTGACTGGACCTGGGAGCCGGCACGGCAAGATCACCTGGGCCGACTGGCTGCGCAGCCATCCTCCCGAGTGATCGACCCGGCAATCAGAGAACCATGGCGACGCTCCCTATGGTTGCCCCATAGCTAATATGAGCCACATGCCGCCAGACGCCCTCACCCGCAAGCGTGCCTATGTGTCAGCGGCACGTAGCCAGCAGGCGCGGCACACTCGCAAGCGGGTGATCGATGCTGCGAGTCGGTTGTTTGTCGAGCGGGGCTACGCGACAACGACCATGCGGGCGATTGCGGCCGAGGCTGGGGTGTCGATCCCGACGGTTGAGTTGCTGTTCGGTACTAAGGCGCAGCTACTGCACGTGGTGCTCGATGTTGCTATTGCTGGCGACGACGAGCCAATACCGATGCTGAGTCGGGCTTGGGCCGACAAAGCGCAATCACGGGATACCGTTGCGGAGTTTCTGTCCGCGGTGGCTGAAGTGCTACGTGAAGCGCAGGTCAGGTCTGCAGGCATCATACTTGCCGCGTACGAGGCGGCGACCGCCGATCCAGACATCCATGTGCTCGTTGCCGATCGCGAACTACAACGGGAACGTACGGCGGGCTGGATCGTCGATGGCGTTCTGGGCCGCACGTCGCTTCGGGTGCGGCTCGACCGGGCGGCGGCCATCGAGACAGTGTGGATGCTTATGGATCCGGTAGTCTTCAGCCGGCTGACCAGGCACCGCGGTTGGAGTCCGGAGCGTTATGCGACATGGTTTGCCGATTCAGTCGCCCAATTGCTAGTCGCCAATTCTTCGCACAGCTGATCGGAGATTCTTAGCTGCCACCGGCGCGCGCACATCGGCCCAGATAGATCAGCTCTGCGGAACGACGACGTCCACCATCCAAGGCACACCGAACTTGTCGGTGCACTCGCCGAACAGATCGCCCCACATTTGCTTCTCAAAGGGCATTGTCACGGTGCCACCTTCGGAAAGCTTGTCCCAGTAGCCGCGTAGCTCCTGCTCGTCATCACCGCTGAGGCTGATGGTGATAGTGCCGGCGCCCTCATTGAACTCCATCCCGGGTGGCGTGTCGGCGGCCATCAGCGTGAAGCCGTTATCGGTCTCGAGCTGTCCGTGCATGATGTTGTCGGCGCCGGGAGCATTCGCGTCTCCGTATTGGCCGAACGTGTTCACATTCAAATTGCCACCGAAAACGTCCTGGTAAAACTCCAACGCTTGCCGGGCGTTGTCGCGGAACCTCATGTAGGGGTTGAGGACTGAGGGCACCTTTGCTCCTTTCGATCTTTGTGGGTTGCTCGTTGCAGATTACTCATGGGATCTGACACAACTGACGAGCCCCCCGCACCGGGTCAGGAGCTGATCATCCAGCGATGCCCGAAGGGATCATGAAAGGTAGCGGATCGGCCGTGACTGGTTGACTCGGGGCTGCGATCGAGCTTTGCACCATTGCGTACGGCCGCTTCAGCGAGCGCATCGCAGTCAGCGACCTCTAGGTGCAGCGACACGGCGCTGCCGCTTGTTGGGTTGGGCGGCTCGACATCCACCTCGGGGAATGGGTCGGCCATCATGATCAGGGAACTGCCGATCTCCAGCTCGGCGTGACCTATCCGCCCATCGTCCATCACGTATGGCTTACCTCTCACTGTCGCCTGGAACACCTCCCGATACCACTCAATTGCGGCTCTCGAATCGGTGACGCAGACGTAGGGAGTCAGATTTCTCATCGCGCGTTGTCTCCTTTGCTGGTGAGGGGCGTCATAAACGACCACAGTCCGCCCTCAAGATCGCGGGCGGCGTACTCCCGAACCCCGTATGGCATCTCGCGCGGAGGATAGACAACGGTCGCGCCGGCGGCCCGCGCCTTCTCGTGGTGGCCGTCGAGATCGTCGACCATGACCGCCATGCAATGGGTGCTTCCCCCGAGTCTTGCCGGGGACGCCAGGTGATACTCCTCCGATGGCGGGTGCATCCAGATCACACCGTCACCGACGTGCATCTCGCCGTGGACAACTTGACCGGACTCATTGCGGGTGATGGTTCCTGGGCCGAAACCGAACACGGCCACCAGATGATCATGAACGGCTTCGATGTCGTTGTACACCAGGAGTGTCAATCGTTGGACCAGTCCATGATCGATCTGTGCCAGATCGTGCAAGGTATCGAGCAATTCCTCATCCGTGGGACTGCCAGTGGACAAAGATTCCCGAACAGTGATCATGCGCTCGCGGTGGCGACCAAGCGCCGCCAGCCGTTGATCAACTTGCTCGATGTGTCGAGTGATCGTGTCGGTGAGCTCCGATGAGGGATCGTCAAGTTCTCGGGCGATGTCTGAGAGCGGCAGGCCAAGCTGTCGAAGCAACCTAATGCGGTAGAGGCGCTGGAGGTCTTCGTTCGCATAGACGCGGTGTCCGCTCACCAGACGCTCCGACGGCTTGAGCAAGCCCAGCTCTTCGTAGTAGCGCAGCGTTCGAACGGTCAGACCTGTTCGGGCCGAGACTTGCCCGATCCGCCAGCGAGGCTCGGAATGATCATGCATTCTGCAACGGTAAGACCTGACGTCGCGTCAGATTCAAGAGCATCGTGACTGCTCTTGTCGGCGGACAGACAGACTGTGGGCGGGTGCCACATTCCCGCGCTTGAAAGCTGCCGCTCGCCCAGACTTCCCAGCTGGCACCGATGTCATCAGTCAGCAGCTGGGTAGGTCTGACTACTCCTCGTGGCTAGATGACTTGGTCGTCTCGGTGAGCGCCGTAGAACTCAACCTGCCGGGCCATGATCGTACGCATCGAGGTGCCGCGCGGCACGCCGTAGACGGTCCCTGGAAAGTCCAGCTCGGATTGGACCTGCCATAGTCGATCGTGCTGCTCCGGTGCGAAGAGCTGTGCTGGATCACCTGCTGCGATCCAACCAATCGGTATGACCGTTTCGGGCGCCAGACGAGAGTTGACATGCAGCACGCTATTGACCCGCAGCTCCGATCGTGAGCCCGCAACCGAGCCCGGAAACAGTGAGACTCCGGTCGCAATGAAAACTTCGTCCTCGATTGTCGACCCGTTCAGGTGAGCGTGCGGCCCGATGAGCACAGCATTGCCGATGGACACCGGATGCCGCGAGCGGCCCCGCACCAGTGCATGCTCCATGATCACGACATCGTCGCCGACCCAGATCTCACCGTCCTCGGCGGTCAATACCGCGCCATGCAGCACTCGAGCACGCTCTCCGAGTGTGACTGCGCCGCATAAGACAGCCGACGGCGCTATGTATGCGGACTCCGGGACCACAGGTCGTTCTCCGCGATGGGTGAGAATCATGGGCAGCGAGCGTACTCATTGCGGCAGTCGGCCGAAGCTTATGAATGTAGGAGTTGCATGAACAGCCAGATCCCGACGATCTACGACTGGGCAGGCGGGCGGCCAGCCTTCGAGCGTTGGCTGGGTCGGTTCTATGACCTCGTCGAGGACGATGACCTGCTGGCCCCATTGTTCGGCGGCAAGGTCAGTGATCAGCATCGCCGCGACGTGGTGACGTGGTGGTGCGAGGTTATGGGCGGTCCGTCGACCTACACCGAAGCTCTGGGCGGCTACGAGCACATGGTCGCCAAGCATCGGGGATTGCACATAACCGGTGAACAACGCCTGCGTTTCGTCACGCTGCTGTCCCGGGCGGCCGATGATGCCGGCTTGCCGGACGACCCTGAGTTCCGGGCGGCGGTGATGGGGTACGCCGAATGGGGCACGCGCCTCGCGGTACACAATTCCGGCGATGCCGACGACATTGTCGAGCATGCACCCGTTCCTCGTTGGGATTGGGGTGCGGCCCCGCCCTATCAGGGGTGAGGCTGGTCAGAGTTGGGGCCTGCTCGGCGTTGGGATCGACAACAGTTGACACCGCCCCTAGTGCGGTCACAAGGTTATTGAATGTCCCAAATCTCACCGAGGAGGTAATTGATCATGCCGAAGGTGGTGCACTTCGAGATCCCGGCCGACGATGTCGAGCGAGCAAAGAGTTTTTACGACTCCGTCTTTGACTGGGAGCTCCAAACAGTACCGATGGGTGAAGGTGAGTACACGACGGTGAAGACCACCGCAGTGGACGAACAGACTCAGATGCCCACCGAGCCAGGCGCCATTAACGGCGGCATGATGCAGCGGGATCCCGGCATCTCTACTGCACCGGTGATCACGATCAGTGTCGACGGCATTGACGACGCACTGAAGCAGATTGAAGACGAAGGCGGCAGCACCGTGGTTGCCAGAACTCCGATCCCGGGCATGGGCGCATTCGCTTACTTCAAGGATTCCGAGGGCAACGTGCTGGGGTTGTGGGAGAGCACTCCGTAAATCCTTCTGCGAGCGCCTCGCCGAGGGCGTCTCGCCACGGCCCGCCGAGTGAAGGTCTGACCCCAGCCGCGCGCAACACGCAGTTCTACGACAGGGGGAATTCGAGTCGGCGGATCAGCGGCAATTCAGGTCGCTCTCAGCTTTGACTAAGGATGCTTAGCAAGGCGCATCGATCAACCACGCGGCTGGACAGGGCCGACCAGAGAGCGTTCTACTGGTAGTTCGTGCGCGGAGAGGGGGCACCGTTGCGATGGGGATCGCCGGGCGTGTCGCGCAGCGGCTGCGCCGCACTGAAGATGCTGAGCGCAATGAGGAGCCTGAGGCGTTGAGCATTCAGTCTTCAACCGCGAAAGATGTCGGCACGGCCGATGCGAACTCCAGTGGCGTCGCTCCAGAGAAGATCGGCACGGAGAGCACGGTAACCAGCCGACCTCGCAAGATCCGATCTTGGATGCTTTCGCGGTACCGGCGATCGCCTGCTGTCATCGCCTCCGGCTCTCTCGCCGTCTTGGTCGCGGTCGCTTACCTCCTCGCTCCGCCGATGGGCCGGGACTATTCGGCGCAGCTGGCTTATGCCGAGCTGGCCAAGCAGCATTGGCCTGAGCTACTGGATCTGCGCTGGTATGGCGGTTTCGATCCCCTCGGCTACAGCATCTGGTCCCCGCCTGTGATGGCGCTGCTCGGCGTACGCCTTACGACGGCGTTGGCATATGTGGTCAGCGTCGTGTTGTTCGCGGCATTGTTGAAGCGTGTCCAGGTTGCCCGACCGATACTCGGCGCGGTCACTGCGGCGGTTTGCCTGGCTGGCAACCTCGTGGTCACGCGCACGACATTCGCACTTGGCCTCGCTGTCGGGCTTGGTGCCCTATTGGCGTTGGTTTCGCGTCGGCTGCGTATCGCTTCCGTGCTGTCTGTCGCAGCAGCACTCGCGAGCCCCGTCGCAGGTCTGTTCCTTGGCATCGCCGGTGGTGCGCTCTACCTTTCAAATCGGCGACGAGACGGCTTAACGCTGGCGGTGAGTGGTCTGGTGCCAACCATCGCCGTGGGACTGGTGTTCGGCAACGGCGGGCGCCAATCGTTCGCAGAAGAGCACGCCCTGCTGGGTTTTCTCATCTGCCTACTGGTTGCCGGACTGTGTTGGCGGCGTCCGGTGCTTCGGTGGGGCGCGCTATTAACGTCCGGGCTGGTCGCTGCCGCGTATCTCCTACCGACGCCGGTTGGGACCACTGCCACACGTCTGCCTGAGCTGTTCGCTGCCCCGGTTATCGTGGCGGTCGCGACCGTTCCGCTGGTCGCCGTCATTGCCGCCAGCGCGACCGCGGTCTTGCTGGTACCGCCGGTGTCCATTACAGAGATACGAGAACGCGGTGATCCGGCACTGAGCGCGCAATACTATGCACCCCTCCTGGGCCAGCTAGCCGCGCGTGGAACCCTGGGCCCCATCGAGGTCGTTCCGACGCAGCGCCGCGGCGAAGCTGCCCTTGTCGCGCCCGTAGTTGCCATCGCAAGAGGCTGGTCGCGACAGGCCGACATCGGGCGCAATCCGATCTTTTACGACGGAACGCTCAACGCAGTTACCTATCAAAAGTGGCTGGACGATAACGCCATCTCGTACGTGGCTCTGTCGAAGGGGCCGTACGACTGGGCGGCGCCAGATGAAGCGAACTTGGTCCGTAGTGGATTGCCCTATCTACGAGGAGTGTGGTCGGACCAGGGATGGACCCTTTACGCCGTGACCAACCCGCGGCCGGTCATCTCACCGCCAGGCCAGGTTGTCGCTCGTGATCCGGTTTCCCTTACGGTGTCCTTGCCCGAGCCAGGTGAGTATGTGGTACGCGTGCGTTGGTCTCGTTTCGTGAGCGCCTCCAATGGCTGCGTCCGACCTACCGCAGAGGGCTGGTCGGTGGTCGTCGTGCAGCACCCGAGCACTGTCAAGATCGAAGGCAGGTTGGCACCGCGGCATTGCTGATGCGGCAATCAAGCAACCACCGCGCTTCGTCGTTCAATCATGATCACGTCTCGCCATACTCCCGCGAGTGACCCGTAGGTCATCAGTCCGATGCGTTGCCGCGAACGGTCATATCGTTGCTGAGATCTGCCGCTTAGAGAGTTTCGACCTTGACGCCCTATCCGGCAGTTGGCGATGAGCGCGGGAGATCTCCACGGTAGTCGACGAGTCGGTTTGCGGTATAATTTATCGCAATCAATTCGCCTTGAGGAATCCTGCACATGCAGAAACTCGACGGTCAGACTGCAATTAGGAGTAAGCCGACGCATGGCGGCTCGTAGGACTACTGTCAGCATGAAAGATGTCGCCGCGCTGGCTGGGGTTTCACTTGGCACGGTTTCCAATGTTCTGAATTCGCCGGATATTGTTGCTGAGCCGACGCGACGGCGAGTAGAGCTGGCAATTGCAAAGCTCGGTTGGATTCCCAACGAGCCGGCGCGCCAGCTCCGAGCAGGTCGGAGTCGCTCCATTGGCATGATTGTTATGGACATTGCCAATCCTTTTTACACCGATCTAGTAATTGGCGCTGAGAACTGCGTACAGGAACGCGGCTACTCGGTTCAAGTGGGCAATAGTGCGCAGGAAGCCGATCGAGAAAATGCCCAATTGCTGGTGCTCATGCAGCAAAGGGTTCGCGGCGTGCTGCTCGCACCGATCTGGGGCATTGATGAGCGGGTCAGGCAGCTCAAGCTTCGAGGCATTCCTGTCGTACTGCTGGATCGCGCCGGAAACCAATCAGACTTCTGCTCGGTATCTACAGACGACGTCGAAGGCGGCCGCCTGGCGCTACAACACCTGCTGGACCAAGGTCACACGATCATCGCTGTTGTCGGTGGGCCGGGAAATCTTCAGCAAGTCCGGGACCGACGATTAGGCGCCGAACTCGCGAGCTCCCGATTCGACGGATCTATCCGGCTGCTGACCATATCGACGCCACATCTCGATGTGGAGTCAGGCGTGCGTACCGCAGAAGAGATAGTCCTTATGCCGAGCAATGAGCGCCCCACTGCGGTATTTGCCGCAAATGACCTGCTGGCTATTGGCTTGTTGCAAGGTTTTGTGACGGCTGGATTGCGGGTGCCCGACGATATGGCGATTGTTGGGTACGACGACATTGCATTCGCGGCTGCCGCTGCGGTCCCGCTTTCCTCAGTACGTCAACCCAGGCTAGCTATTGGATATCGAGCGGCTGAGCTGCTCTTTGATGAGATCGAGGCGCTTGACCGGGAGGAATCTCACGATCACCAGCAAGTGCGTTTTACACCCGAATTGGTGGTACGTCGCTCAAGCGGCAAGAGCCGCAATCTTTCCGAAGTTATTGGCGTCTGAGACTGGCGGACCACCAGGCGCCCGGCGTGCTTGTTGACGGCCCGTCCCGCCCCCGTCAGGCTTTACACGTGGCTGAGCAAACGCTCAGTGCCCGAGATCGGGTCGTGACGCTGGTCGCGATGTGCGTCGCGCAGGGGATGATTCTGCTCGATAACACGATCGTGAACGTTGCGCTGCCATCGATCCAGCGTGAGCTCGACGTGGATCCGGGCAATCTGATCTGGGTCGTCAACGCGTACGTTCTCGCCCTCGCCTCGCTCATTATGGTTGGCGGGACCTTGGGGGATAGGTACGGCCGCAAGCGCCTGTTTCTTGTTGGGCTGGCGATCTTCACCGCGATGTCTGCCGCCTGCGCCCTCTCCCCGAACGAGTCGGTGCTGATAGCCGCTCGTGCCGCGCAGGGCGTCGGTGCGGCTCTCGTCGCACCCCTCAGCCTGTCGATCCTGGCTGATGCCTACCCACCGGAGCGTCGCACTGCTGCCATCGGAATTTGGGCTGCTGCGGCCGGGTTAGGTTTCGGTGCCGGGCCGGTTGTCGGCGGCATCCTGGTCGAGCTGTTCTCCTGGTCGGCCGTGTTCTGGGTGAACGTACCCGTCGGGATCATCGGGCTGGTCCTGGTGATCACCGGTGTCCGCGAGTCGCGCAACCCGCATGCCCGCAGGCTTGATCTAGGTGGTGCCGTGCTCGTCGCCACCGGCCTGTGCGTCCTGACCTTCGCAATCGTCGAGTCCGAGCACATCGGCTGGACCTCACCGATCATGATTGGCTTGCTCGCGACCGCAGGTGTGCTGCTGGTTTCCTTCCTGGTGGTCGAATCTAGGGTCCGCGGGCCGATGGTGCCGCTCGGGCTGTTCCGTGATTCCCGGTTCACTGTGTCCTGTGGGGTCTACGCGATCATGTACCTCGCGCTGGCTTCGACCTTCTTCTTCGTCACGCTGTTCTTCCAGAACGTCGAGGGCTGGTCGGCGCTCGACGTCGGCCTGTCCTGGTTGATCATGAACACGCCTTTCCTGATCGCGTCCACGCTCGCCGGCCGCCTCGCCGTGTGGATCGGTACGGCCACCTGCTGGCTCGGCGTTCTGCTCGGCGGGCTCGGCGTCCTCGCCCTGGCGTTCTTGACACCCGGCGCCGGTTTGCTGGCTGCGTCGCCCGGCTACCTGCTGATCGGAGCGGGCTACGGGATGGCGGTGCCGACGATCTCATCCGTCGCAGTGTCGGCGCTGCCGCTGGAACACAGCGGACTGGCCTCCGGCGTGCTGAACTCGGCTCGCCAGGTCGGTACGGCGGTCGGTCTGGCCGCACTCGGCTCCGTCGGACTGGCGGTCAGCCGGAGCTCCTGGGCAGCCCTGTCCACCCAACTGCCAACGTCAGCCCAAGCAGGTGTCCCCGACATCGTCCAGGACGTGAGCGGCGGACAGGGCAGCGTCGTCGCGCAACAGCTCGGCGCTGCTGCCAAACCGCTCGTGGACAGCGCCTTCGTCGACGGCCTACACGTGGCGCTGCTTATCGGCGGCGGGCTCATGCTCGTCGCGGCAGTAGTCGCCTTCATGACGCTCCGCCGGCCAGCGGTGACGGCGCCGACCCGATTTGGAGCCCGGCTTTCAACAGCAGTTCGGCCGTCGAACCCCAAGGTGAATTTCGTACGCCCCAGGCGGCACGAGGCGCGATCCTGATCTTTCGTCGAAGATGGCGAGATCGACGTGCGGAATCTCAATGACGACCTCCCTTGCTTCACGGAGCCGACCGCCCGGTTCGGCGCGGCCGGTCAGCACGTCGGCGAGGGCTGGGGCGAACTGCTTGCGGGGGAACCATGCATGGATCACCGTCGGAACGTCGGCCAGCCACGGCATGATCACCGGTCCGGCGCGGAGCCACAACGACCGTATGGGGGTTCGCTGCCGAGACGGCAGTGATCACTGCTTCCTGCCGGTTGTACGAGCCAAGCAGCCCAGCAACGCCGCACCGAATCAGTTTGTCGCTGGCACGACCGCCTCGGGGCACTCGCGCGATGTGCGAGGTCCCGATCGAGACTTGCGGCACTTCCAGCGGCTCGTTGTAAACCGATGGAAGTTAGTTGGTAATCAAGCCGTCAGCCCTTGACCGATCCGGCGGCCATGCCTTCGACGATCTTGCGGTTGAAGAAGATGAACATGATCAACGGCGGAATGGTCACCAGCAGGATATTGGCGAACAGCAGGTTGTACTGGGTCGTGAACTGGCTCTGGAAGTTGAACAGCGTGAGCTGCACGGTCGGAGTACCCGGGAGGAAGTAGAGCGCGCTCTGGAAGGTGTTGTAGATGGCCACCGTCTGCAAGATGATCACGGTCATGATCACCGACCGCAGCACCGGGAAGATGACGCGGAAGAAGACCTGAACAGCGCCCGCCCCGTCCACCACGGCCGCCTCGTCCAGCTCACGCGGCACGGTTGCGACAAAGGCTCGGAAGAGCAGGATGCAGAAGGGCAGGCCGTAGGCGATCTCGATCAAGATCAGGCCGGGCATCGTCTTGAACAGACCCAGCCCTTGTAGCACCCAGATGGTCGGCACGACTGCGGGCGGCACGATCAGGCCGGCCAGTACCAAGATGCTGATCCACGGGCTGAGCCGGCTGCGACGACGCTGCCAGACGTACGCGACCATCGCGCCAAAGATCACCAGGGCGGCGACGCTGACGACGGTGAGCACAAAGCTGTTGATGAAAGCGATGATCATCACATAGTCGCGGGCCGCGACGGCCTGAGCCAGGTTGCCCAGCAGCACGAAGGGTTGGGGCCAGGAAAACCTCAGCTGGTTCGCTTGCGTCACGCTCGATGACGCGATGAGGAAGATGAAAGCGAACGGCACCAGGAAGAAGATCGCCGACACGACGATCGTTGCCAGTCCGAGTACCACACCGCGAGTGTTCTTCATTTACGTCACCTCTCCTCGGTTGAGCCATACCGTCAGGGGGACCACGATGATGGTCACCAACAGGAAGAGCACCACGCTGCCGGCCGTCGAAAGCCCATAGAATCCGGCCTGGTACTGCTTATAGATCACCGAGGCGATCACGTCGGAGGCGAAACCGGGCCCGCCCTTGGTCATCGCCCAGATCAGATCGAACGATCGAAGCCCTCCGATGAGCGACAGCGTGATCACAGTCGCGGTGGCCGGCCTGGCGAGCGGCAGCATGATTTGCCGGAAGATTCCCCAGCGGCTGGCCCCATCCACCTCGGCCGCCTCGTAATACTCCCGTGGGATCGAGACGAGCCCAGCTATATAGATAACGGTGGCGAGTCCCACACCTTTCCAGACGTCCACCAGGGCGATCGAGAAGATGGCCAAGCTCGGGTTGGTGAGCCAGCCGGGCCCGTCAATGCCCACGACTGCCAGCGCCCTGTTGATAAGGCCGTACTCCGGATTCATGAGGACGGTAAACGTGAGGCCGACGCCGATCGTGCTGACCAGCACAGGAAAGAAGATCACCGACCGTAGGTACCCGCGCGCGATGATCTTCGACGTCAGCAATAGCGCCAGCGCCATACCCAGAACGACCTTGAGGCCGGAGGTGATCACACCGTAGATCAGGGTGTTGCGCAAGCCGATGACGAGCGCCTGCTCATTGAAGAACTCCTGATAGTTCTTCAGGCCGATCCACGTCGACGTGAACAGGTCCCACCGAGTGAATGAGAAGTAGAACGAGGCGATGGTGGGGACGAGGAAGAAGATCGTGTAGATGATCGCGGCGGGAAGGTAGAACCAGTACGGGTAGGGTCCCGGCCGCTTCGTGCCCCGCTGCGCTGTGGCCCTCGGCGCGGGTGCCAGGCGGGTCGTATCTGTGGTGCTCAAAGTATTCGCCATCGCGAAGTCCTTTCGTACGGTCCTGCCGCCGTTCCCGACCGAGATCGGCGGCAGGAAAGGTTACGAATGACCACCAGCCAGAGGCTGTCGGGTCACTCCCAGCCGGGCAGACCCAACTGCTGCGCCTGCTTCTTGACGTCCTGGTCGTACAGGGCGGCGCCCTTATCCCCAGTCACCTGACCGGTACCGACCTGGACGCAGATCTGCTCCAGGGCCGGACCCTTGATCGGTGACTTGAACTCGAGTGCAGGGCTCGACTTGCCGGAGTCGATGGCGGCCTTGGTGTCCTTGGTGACCTGTGTGACGTCCGACGAAAGCTGGCACGCCGTGCTGAGGTACGGACCGGTCGGCGCTGCACCCTTCGTTTGTGCCTCACAGCCCGGCTGGCTGGCAACGAAGGCGATGAGCTTCTTAGCGGCGTCGAGCTTGTTGCCCTCCGCAGTCTTGGGGATGTACATCCCATTGCCCGGCCAGATCGTCATACCGTTCTTGGCCGCGTCATTACCGGGCAGCGGGAAGAAGCCGACATCCGGCGACTTTCCAGGAGCGACGCTTTCGATGTTCGCTGAGACTCCGCCGAGCTGAGGATAATGCGCCGCAGTGCCGGTGGCGATCGCCTTGATACCGTCATTGAGCTTGGCCGAGGCGAAGTCCTTGTTGAAGTAGCCGGCCTCGTGGACCTCTTGGATGTGCTGGAATCCAGCCAGAGCGGCAGGCGTGTTGGCGTACTTGGCCTGGCCGGCGGTGTACTTCGCGGCAAAGTCTGGCACCTGAGCTTCGACGTTGTGATAGTCGCCGAGGACGAAGAGCTGCGAGGTCCACGTCTCGCCGTAGGTCTGCTCGACCGGGGCTATGCCGCCGGCCTTCTTAATGGTTTCGTTGTTCTTCATGAACTCATCCCAGGTCTTGGGAATCTGAAGGTTGAGCTTCTTGTAGACGGGGATGTTATACAGGACGGCGCCGCCTTGAGCGGTGCCCCATGGCCCGCCGTAAAGCTTGCCGTCGACAGTTGTGGAGTCTTTGAAGGTCTTGTCGAGTTGGCTCGCCCACGGCTGGTCATCCATCGGGGTCAAATTCTGCGCTGGCTTGAGCGCCGCGAGCAGCGAGCCGTTGTTGTAGGTGAACACCTCCGACATCTCGCCGGTGGACAGCCGAGTCTTGACGAGGTTGTCACCGTCGGAGCCACCCGGCCGCGGTTCCGTCTTGACGGTGATACCGGGATTCGCGGCTTGAAAGGCGGCGACTACCTCCTTCACCATCCTCTGGGTATTGTCGTCGCTGCCGACCAGCCATGTAATCGTCGTGCCGCCGGCACTGCCTTCGCTGCTGCCGCCGAGGCTTCCGGCGCTGCAGCCGGCGGCAAATAGCGCGGTCGCAGCCGCGAGGGCCGTGAGCGCTACGCCGCGCCGGCCCGTTCTGCTGAACCTCATAGGACCTCCAGGTCTGAGTAAGAACCGGCGGAACCGAAGGTGAACCGCCGTCTGAAGCGTTTCAAGGCCGAACGCTAGCGTATTGCGGATACCCCGTCAACCCGTTCGGATGCAGTCCGAGCATTTCGTTAGCGGATAGTGGCCCGATATTGACCCACCCCAAACCGGGGCCAACACAAACACTCTGTGCTGGATGCTCACGTTCCGTGCCCTTCCAGCCTTGAAAAGTTTCAGACTGTGGGTGCGATGAGGCGCTGCTGTGCGTCAACGCGCCGTCACGTCGTCGCACCGGTGCTTGACGAGACATGATGTTGACCGCTGCCGAGCTCCCGCGCTGGCGTACCGGGCAGCTGTACGAGAGCCGTCACACCTTCGGGAACAGCGACATCGAGCTCGATCGGTCCATCGTGATCCTGCGACCAGGAGACCGAAATCTTGCCGTGCGTGCTCTCAAGGTAGGAACGCGCCCACCGAATGTCGCCACCAGGCTGAGGCGCAATCAGCACCCTGGAATAACCGGGCTCGAGCGGCGCAATGCCGCCAATGATCTGATGCATCCAGTACGCCACCGCGCCGAAGGCGTAGTGATTGAAGCTCGTCATCTGGCCCGGGTTGATCGTGCCATCGGGCAGCATCGAGTCCCAGCGCTCCCAGATCGTTGTCGCGCCCATGGTCACCGGATAGAGCCACGAGGGGCATTCCGTCTGCAGCAGAAGTCGGTAAGCGGTTTCAAGGTGCCCTGTTTGAGTCAAGGCATGGGTGATAAACGGCGTTCCTGCGAAGCCGGTTCGGATGTGGTAGCCGCTCTCGGCCACCAAGTCGGCAAGCCGGTTACCCGCGAGCTGCTCATCTTCAGGATCGAGGAGTCCGAAAACGATGGCCAGCGCATATGGGGTTTCGGCGTCACTGTGGATGATGCCTTCGGGCCTGACATAGTGCTCGTTGAATGCGGCCCGAGTGCGTTCGGCAAGGCTGGCGAAATGCTCAGCATCCTCATGGCGGCCAAGAAGCGTTGCTGCATCTCGCACGATGTGCGCGTCCCGGTAAAGGCAGGCCGTTGCCACGACACCGTTATCGGCCCTGCTCACGCCCGGCTCATCGGGAGGTGCCGTGGGATCAAGCCAATCGCCGAACTGAAATCCTTCATCCCACAGTCCGGTGGGGGAGAGCTTTGATTCGATGCGCCGAACGTGGGCCACCATCGAGTCGAATTGATCAGCAAGCACTTGCAGATCTCCGTACGCCTGCCAGAGGGACCAGGGCACCCAGACAGCCGCATCGCTCCAAATCGCAGTCGTATCCGGGATAGGCCAACCGGCAGGACGTTCAACATACTTCAGCACGTCTGGCACAACGGAGGGCACCAGGCCGTCCGCGGCCTGCTGCTCTGCAGCAAGATCTTTCAGCCAGTCTCGAAGGAAATCATCCACGTCGAAGAGGTAGGTCGCGGTGGGCGTGAAGACCGCGATGTCACCCGTCCAACCGAGACGTTCATCGCGTTGCGGGCAATCGGTGGGCACATCGAGGAAATTCCCGCGCAGGCCCCAGACGACATTTCGATGCAGCTGGTTGAGCATCTCGTTTGAGCACTCGAACTCGCCGATCCGCCGCAACTCAGACGAAACGACAACGGCTGTCAGAGCATCCGACGTGAGGTCGCCAGGCCACCCATCCACCTCGACATAGCGGAATCCGTGGAAGGTGAACGTGGGCTCGAACACATCCTCACCACCGCTGAGGATGAAACGATCGGTGGCCTTTGCCGTTCGGAGCGGTCGGGTCCCCAGTTCATCTTTCTCGAGCACCTCCGCGTGTCGCAATGTGATCGTCGTTCCCGCCGGGCCCTGAACGCTCGCGCGTACCCACCCCACCAGGTTCTGGCCAAAATCGACCAGGGTCTTGCCGGCTGGAGAGGTCCAGATCTTGATCGGTTGAAGCTCTTCTTGTCGACGTACCGGCGGGCCGATGTACGGAGTCAGCGTGCTGAAGTCCAGCTCGGCGCGGTGCACCCCGGTCCAGGCCTCGTCCGAGAAGCCAGGCTCCAACCAAGCATCCGAGTAGCGCCGCGCGTCAATTGTCTGACCGTCGTAGAGGTCGTTGAAGGTCACCGCCGAGGGTCCGGCCGTCCAGCTCTCATCGGTCACAACGGTCTGCAGATAGCCATCGGAAAACTCGATCTCGAGCTGCGCCAACACAGCAAGCTCTGTGCCGTAGTGCGCGCGCCCGCCGCCCCAGCCCAGTCGTCCGCGAAACCAGCCATTGCCTAGCGCCACGGCCAGCACCGACGTGGGTTGAAGGAGCCCGGTTACGTCGTAGCTGCGATAACGGAGCCGCCACTCATAACTGCTCCACCCAGGGCTCAGCACGTCGTCGGAGACGGGCTGGCCGTTGAGATATGCCTCGAAAACCCCATGTGCCGTGGCGTGCAGTGTGGCTCGGGCGATCGGCCCGTGCCCTTCCGACAATCCGAACTCCATACGCAACAGCGGCGCTCCGTCGAAATCTTGGTTCGGAGCGATGGGTAGTGCAGACCAGGTGAGCGACATGGGTTCCTTTCGGTTAGCGCAGGCTGCTGCGTCGTGGGACGAGGTGCGGGTCGAGCATGACCGTTCGGTGCACGTGGCCGGAGCCCTGGTGGATCTCCTCAAGGAGCAATTCGATGGCCAGCTCACCCATCCGATACCCCGGCAGACTCACAGTGGACACCGGGATACTGCTCTCGGAGGCGAAGTGATTGTCGTCGTAGCCAACGACCATCAATTCATCGGGTACCCGGATTCCGAGATCGGTCGCCGCCTGGATCACGCCGACGGCGAGCAGGTCTGAAGGACACACCACCCCATCGACGGACTGGGAGAGCAACACGTGGCGTCCGACCTCGCGACCTGCGCCGATCGCGAGGTTAGGCGCTTCTACCACTCCGAGACTGGCGCCTGCTTCGGCAACGGCCCGCTCGACGCCTGCCAGGCGTCGGCGAATTAGTCGTAGGTCGGGACAGCCAGCGAGGAAGACCAGCCTGCGCGCTCCGCCATGGAGCAGATGTCGGGCAGCGAGATAGCCGCCCAGTTCCTCGTTGACCATGACACTGCAGGTGAGCGGGTCTGGCGACGTTGCAATCACAAGAACGACAGGGCGCCCGTGGCTCAGGACGGCGTGTGCCACATCAAGAGGCTCTTCCAGCGGAGTCAGCAAGACCCCGGCGACTCGGCCTTGGTCGAAGAGCTCGAGATAGTTGTCCTGCTTGCTTCGAGTGCTGTCGCTGTTGGCGAGAAGGAGCTTCAGCTGAGCTTGCCCTGCTGCCGACTCGGCCCCGCGCGCGATGTCGACGAAGAGCGAGTTGCCGATATCGATAAGGATCAAGCCGACAGTATCTGTCCGTCTTGCGGCAAGAGCCCGGGCGGCGCTATTGCGTACGAAGCCCAGCTCTGTAATGGCCGCTTCGACCTTGACGCGCGTCTGTTCGGTGACGATGTCGGGGTTGTTGAGCACGTTGGACACCGTGCCGATCGCGACGCCGGCGCGCCGCGCGACGTCTTGAATCCGGGGATTGTTGGGGCGGGAGGCGTCGCCATCGTCGGAACGAATCCCAACCCGCGACGCTGCCATGTCGGCAGGTTATACCCTTCGGGGCGGCAATTCTGAAGCGGTTCAAGCTTTCGGCTCAGCAGCCTTATCTGCGATGGAGGCTGGCGCTCAATCATCGGCATCGCGCCCCACAAACTCAGATCTTCGCGAAGCTTAGGTCGCCGCGTGCCTGCCTCCCGCTTTCGAATGATGAAGCGATTCAATGCGGGTTCCTGCATGTTGGCCCGGGGTGATTCTCTTCTGCATTGAGGGGGTTGACATGTTGCTCACTGCTCGATAACCTCGGGCTGAACAATCAAAACGTTTCAATTCTCCGGAGCGTCGTTGGCTGCCTGCTTTGCCTACTTGCGCCATGGCGCGCGGCACTGAAAAAGCGGCCTGGGTTGGGCGCCGCAGCAGCCATCTCACTCCGTACGACTCTTGTGGAAGTGAGCGCAGATGCCAACCTTTTCGGAAATCTCGGACCAGCTGACCTATCAGGCCATCGAGCTGCCGTCGTGGGCTTTCGGCAACTCCGGCACCCGGTTCAAGGTCTTCGGCTCGCCAGGCACGCCCCGGACCATTCAAGAAAAACTCGCCGACGCTGCCAAGGTAAATGAGCTGACCGGGCTTGCACCGAAAGTGGCGCTGCACATTCCGTGGGACAAGGTCGAGGACTACGGCGCGCTACGGGACTATGCCGCTGATCTTGGTGTGGCGCTCGGCACGGTGAACTCCAATACCTTCCAGGACGACATCTACAAGTTCGGCAGCCTCACCCATGTCGACGATGCGGTACGCCGCAAGGCGATCGATCATCACCTCGAGTGCATCGAGATCATGAATCAGACCGGATCAAGAGATTTAAAGATCTGGCTCGCCGACGGCACCAACTACGCAGGACAAGCAGACCTACGAGGGCGCCAGGACCGTCTGGCTGACAGTCTCGCTGAGATCTACGAGCGGATTGGGCAGGACCAGCGGCTGGTGTTGGAGTACAAGTTCTTCGAGCCCGCCTTCTACCACACCGATGTACCGGACTGGGGTACCTCGTACGTCCAGTGCGCCGCATTGGGGGAACGTGCCGTGGTTTGTCTGGATACCGGCCACCATGCGCCCGGCACCAACATCGAATTCATTGCCGCTCAGCTACTGCGGTTGGGGAAGTTGGGCTCGTTTGACTTCAACTCCCGCTATTACGCAGATGACGATCTGATTGTCGGCTCCGCAGATCCGTTCCAGCTATTCCGCATCCTGTACGAGGTCGTGCGTGGCGGCGGATACGGGCCGGATTCCGACGTCGCTTTCATGTTGGACCAGTGCCACAACGTGGAGGCCAAGATCCCTGGTCAGATCCGCTCGGTACTGAATGTGCAGGAGATGACTGCGCGGGCCCTGCTGGTGGATCGTGAGGCTCTCGCGGCTGCGCAGGAAGCCAATGACGTGCTGGGCGCCAATGGAATCCTGATGGATGCCTTCTACACCGATGTACGCCCCGCGCTGGCTGAGTGGCGTGGGGCCCGCGACCTGCCGCCAGATCCAATGAAGGCATATGCCGAGTCGGGCTATCAGAGCAAGATCGAGTCCGAACGTGCCGGTGGCACACAGGCCGGCTGGGGAGCGTGACTGCTCGATCTATGGTCAAAAGTCCGCATTGGTCGACAATTC
>DATDKX010000193.1:0-2737 GCA_036519615.1 Propionibacteriaceae bacterium | reverse complement strand
AGCTGTCGGGTCTTCGGCTTCTTCTTTCCCTGTTCCCAGGAGACAACAGCGGCGTCCTCGATCCTGATCAACTCCTGGGCTTGCAGCCCCTGTAGCCTCTGAGCCGCTTGCTCGGCACCGTTGACGTCGTCAAAGGCCCAGGCGGTTAGTGTCGCCATGCGGAAGTACATCCTCTCTGCTTATGAATAACCGGCGGATCAGGTGGAAGACGATCCATCCAAAGCATAAGGACACGGCTAACAGGCGCCTCACTCTTAGTGGGTGATTCACGGGGTTGATTTAGTCGGTCGAGCCGTCCAGCTGGTCGAGATGCGCCTCAATTGCGTCGGAAATGGTTGGAAACGGCTGAACCTCGGCTGGTCCGAAGACATCTCTAAAGCGGCTGATTGCCTCGGCGGCCTCGCCTCGCGGAAGTACGACCCAGATCTCGAGGCCCTGGGCGCGGAGGTCCGCGACCGGCAAGCCGGCGATTGCCGCGCACGCCATGGCCTGCGGAATCACGACAGCGCCGTGGTCAGACCGGCGATCAGATCAGGACGGAGACACGACAATCGATAGCGACGTAGCCACCACGAGCCCACTGCCCAACTGCGTTGCTCAGCCATGCTCTGGATTGCTGAGGTAACCGTGGAGCTCCGCGTAGCGGCGGCGGGCGATCTTTGTGGCCACCGAGGGAGCCCAGACAAAGATGATCAAGCTGACCGCAACGGACACCACCGTGCCGATCCAGAGGCCCACCGGGTCCATCTCGTGTGGCGGGTGGCCCTGATGGGCAATGATCCAGATGATCAAGCTCGGAATGAGCAGCATGATCGCGAGGGCCGGCACGACCATGAAGGGGAGAAGTACAAGCACTCCCCAGCGCAGCAATGCTGCGCGCCAGTCCGTTCGATGCTCCCAACGCCACAGCAGCTTTCGGGGGTGATAGGGCAGCCAGAGGCCGACCCACGCAGCGACGCTCAAGACGCCGAGCGGCAGGAACAGCAGCGTAATAGCCACCGCGGCGGCGGCCTCATAGCGATGCTGCACGAGTCCGATCACGACAGCAACGATTGCGGCCGTTGGACCGACGAAGGATGCCAGGACCAGGTGCTTTGCGCGTAACCAGAGACGCAGCGCAGCCGGATCCTGTAGCTGCGACAGCGCGCGTACGGCGTCGCGACCCGCGACATTCGTCGCCGGCGTGTCACCGAGCATCCACATCTCCAGCACGTAGGGAAACGCCAACGCGCCGTGCAACGTGAAGATCCAGTTGCGGATGCTGTCGGGCAGTAAGAACCAGCAAAGGGTGACCAGCACGGCATTGAAGCTCACCGCAGTCAGGTCATCGCGTCGTTCGCTGAAAATCCGTCGGTACTCCGCCCCTATCGCCGCAGAAAAGTCGGAGAGGCTGAGATCGCTCGGCACGACTCGATTGTCCTGCATTTCGTCGGGGACCTGTCGATCTCGCCTCGGTCTGTACGTCGTAGGGGTGACGCCATTCAACAAACAACATCTAGGAGGACACGATGGCGAAGTTCCTGTACCTGTACAGCGGTGGGCAAATGGCCGACACGCCTGAAGCTCAAGAAGAGCAAATGCAGGCATGGACTGCCTGGTTCGGTTCGCTCGGCGACTCAGTGGTCGACATGGGCAATCCCTTCGGCGCGGGCACCACAGTGACCAATGGTGATTCAAGGGATGGCGCAACCTCCAAGCTAGGCGGCTACTCGATCATCAACGCTGAGTCTCTCGATGAAGCCGCCACGAATGCCGAGGGATGCCCCGTGCTGCAATCCGGCGGCAGCGTTGAGGTGTACGAAGCGCTGTCCATGTAATCCCCACGTGGACCCTGCTCCCTGTTCCACTCCGCATTGCCCACTCGAACTCCGCCTCAGCTGCAGATGATGCCTATTCGAGTGAGTGGTGCGGAGTGGTACGTACGGCGTCACGCGCTCTTATGCCCCGAATCGCAGCGCCCTTCGACAGGCTCAGGCGAATTGGACGGCTGAGGTCCCATTGCAGACTCAGGACGCTTTGGATGCCACATTTCACCCGCTACGGGTGAGCAGCGCTAGCTCCTCATCAGTACAGTCTTGATTCCGTTCTTCAGCGCCGCTGAGCTGAACGCCATGAACATCCTCAGAGCAGGAGGCACACAACGTGAGTTTCGGGGACTTCTTCTGGCTCCTGATTTGGAGTTTCTTCTTCGTCTTCTACTTGATGATCTTGTTCCAGATCATCGGCGATCTCTTCCGTGACAAAGATCTGAGCGGATGGTGGAAGGCGCTCTGGGTGATTGCGCTTATCATCTTCCCTTGGGTCAGCGCGTTGATCTACCTCATCGCCCGAGGCAAGGGAATGGCCGAGCGGCGGGCTGGTGAGATGCGTCAGGTGCAAGCGCAAACCGACTCCTACATTCAGCAAGTGGCCGGCCGCAGCGACCCCGCAGAGCAAATTGCCACCGCCAAAGGTCTGCTCGACGCAGGAACGATTACTCAGGCCGAGTTCGATCAGCTTAAAGCGGCAGCGCTGGCCTGATAACTCGCCCCCCGCGTGGCAACACGGGGGGCGAACCTTGTCAACAGAGACCGAGCGCTCGACCTCGACGTACCGCGTCGGCCCGGCGTGTCACCGATAGTTTCTGGAACAGCGATCGCATATGCGTCTTGACCGTATTCAAGGACAAGACGAGATCCGCCGCGATCTCTTCGTTGGAGCAATAGTCAGCGAGCGCCCGCAGGACCTCAGTCTCGCG
>DATDKX010000192.1:0-3979 GCA_036519615.1 Propionibacteriaceae bacterium | reverse complement strand
GCGAGCACCCAGCGGCGGCGCACCATGGCTGCAAGAGACTGCTGCGTCGAGCGGGACCAGAGAACGAAGAAACCGATTGCGACGACCGCGTAGATCGCATAGTACAGATCGCGCGGCAAGGTCAGTAAGTCGGTGAAGACGAATGGTATGGCGAACCCCACCAGTAACCCTGCGCCCAACCACATCAGATGGCGTTGCGGGGCAACCGGTTGGGTTTCAGGCAAGTTTGTATGCAGGGCAGTCACGCAGGCAGTATTTCATCGCAGCAGCACCTACCGGAACGGACGAAGTACCTGGATGCCTGCGACTTATGACCCCAACGAACACGCGGCTGTCTTTACGAGGGTGGCCCGCCGCAGACTGGCTTCAAGCCCACCGCTGGCTTGGCCAGGACCGCGAGGACGGAATCAGCACCGCACCGCGGCCGCAGGGTCTCCGCATGCGGCTGGCGAGCGCTCGTATGTCCAAGCGACGGCGAACAGGTGTCGCCCGGGTTTGAACCGCGCTAGCAGCGCCAAATCAAGTTGCCGAGCGTCTGGGCCGAAGCTCGAGCGCGGTGTGGCACTACCTGCGGCGGGCAGGACTCTTGGGGAGCAAGGTAGACGGCCGGCTGCGACGTCGGCTCACATGAGCTCAACGGAGCGTTCGTCTTCTTCAGTCACGTCCCTGGCACGGAGTCTCGACTACTGGGTCAAGGTCCGGACATCGACTCTTGCGCAAGCCTCCACGCGGGGGTTCGCTGGAGTGAGGTCGTTAGAGGTGGTGGTGGTGAGAATCTTCGATGCGTCGCATCCGATCCGTCGATCCACACGACCAATCCTCGGGCTTCGTCGGACGCCAGGCCGTCTCGCCCTTTTCCTCTTCCGATTGCCTTGCCGTTGTACCGCATGGGCTGGGGCTGGCTCCTGGGCCATACGTTCCTGCTACTGGATCACGCCGGACGCAAGACAGGCCAGCGTCACTCGACGGCTGCGATGGTATTGAGTTATGACCTAGAGACCCAGGAGGCTGTTATCTGCTCGGTTTGGGGGCAGGACACCGACTGGATTCGCAACATTCGCGTCCGTCCGGCGTTGCAGGTTCAGATTGGGCGGGAGTCGTTCGCCCCGGAGCAACGCTTCCTCTCTGCTGACGAGAGCTTCGCGGTGGCGGTCGAGTTCCGACGCCGGCATCCGGGGCGGTTGCGCCTCCTCACGCAAGTCTTGGGTTGGGACGATCTCCGCTCTGACACGGCGGTGAGAGAGTTCGTCCACACTCGGCCGTTCGTCGCCTTCAAGCCGGCGCCTCGACCGGAGCCACCCGTTGGGTGACTGGTTATTCCTTGCGCTCGGTCAACAAGAGATCACGAACCAGAGGTGACATTCCCTGGGTCGGCCTTGGGGCTGGCGCTCGGCAGTCTGAGAGGCAGGGTTCTGCGGGTTCAAACATGAGCCATTTGGCCCGTTGAAACTGAGCGTTGTCGGGGTGACAGTTGTCGGCCTGAGGGGATTCAAATTGAACCCAGCCGTGCTGACCTACGTGACGGATGGACTACCGGTTCGACCACGCCGCCGCGTCAGCCGTCGGCGGGAACGTCGCGTTAGCAAGCGGCGTGAGGCCGAAGCGATCGAGCATTTAATAGAGGAGTACTTAGACTGAACAACCGCGGCCGAGTTGGGTCAGCGGTATGGCCTTGCTAAGAGCAGCGTGCTGCGGTTGGTCAGGGACGCCGGCGAGCGGGTACGGCATCCACGGCTCATTGCCTCTGAGACAGCTCAGTTGGTTGCACTGCATGAGGCGGGGCTGTCACAGGTGGACATTGCGGAGCGGTTGGGTAGGAGGCCAAGTGCCGTGTGGCACTGCCTGCGGCGGCTCGGATTTGTAGGATCGCCCCGGTCTGCAAGCGACTAGCCCAAGACATGACTGACGCAACTGGGGTGTTGTCCCTAGTCGCGTCAGTCGCGCCCGGTGTTCTCGCGCCGGTCACCAGTGCCGGTGGAGCAGCGGGCATTGGCGGCGGCCACCAGTTCATCGATTCGCCCGGCGTGTGGTCCGTACATTTCGAATATCGTGTCGGAGTTTCGGACCGAGTTCCTGACCCGGATATCGTCGGAGAACAGCACAGTCCCTCCGTCGGCCGGATAGTGTCCCGAGGTGCCCTTGAACGGGACGAAGCTGTAGCCGACCTGGTAGTCGTTCATCCAGGCTCGGAGGCACAGTTCGCTGTCGAAGCAAATGCCTGGCTCGCCAACCTCCGAAAACGAGTATTCCCAGCCGCCGAGCGCCTCGTAGCTCCGTCTACGGATGAAGTAGGGTCCGATATTGACGTGATGGACGAACCGGAATTGGTCCCCTCCCCACAGGCGCTTGGCCTTTGCGGGATCGGGGTCGAAGCTCTGGTACCCCTGGAAGCCGCCCAGAATCGCCAGCCTGGGATGGTTGGAAAACGCTCTAAGCGCGGAGTCCAGCCAGTCGGTGTTACGAGGAATGAGGTCATCGTCCTGGACGAGACAGACGATCTCTGCACGGGTGAACCTGATCGCTCGATCAAGGATCCTGATCTCATGTAAATCATTGGATTGGATTAAGAAGTCGTTCGGTCGATCCAGATAGGACATCCATTTTTCACGGGAGCCGTCCAGCGAGCCGTCCTCACAGACGATCAGCTCGTGCTGGCCCATTCCCCGGAGTCCCTCGATGAGCTGCTCGATGTTGGAGACACGGTTGAACGACTGGACGATGAAGGCAAGTCCGGGCTGATCTTGATATTCGATGGCTGCAGATCTGCGCCGTTTTTTGTCCGCCTTGACGCGCTCGATCATCTCCCAGTCCAGAGCGGTCATGATGATCCACTTTCCGGGTGCATGTCATCACGATGCTCGAGCGAACCGGGTGGTGCTACCAGCTCCGGAACCCTGCGGTGCGTATTGGTGTGACGCAGTTCGGGAGCGTTCAGCAGGACCGTTCTTGCCAGGCTCGACCCGTTGTGAACGAGGTAGTCGCACCGGCTCAGCAACAGATACTCAATGACGGCGTCCTCTCCGTTCTTCGCGGCCACGTCGCGGTTGGCGGCGATGTAGGCGGGCATTATCCATCCCGTTGGGCCTTGTCCGGCCGCTTCACCGCTTTGGTGTCGGATGCTGTCGTACGCGATCACGCGACCGGGAAACGCCGCCGCGAGATGCCTCACTGAAGACTGCTCGTCCGACGCCACGAAGATTTTGGCTCTGGGTTGAAGCTCCAATATCTGCATGATCTCCGCGCAGTATCGTGACAGCACCAGGGAGCCCTGTCGAAACGTGCGAAGCTCCTGCTTGGAAGTCGCATCGGTTCCCCGTGCGTGCACTCCGACGACGTAGTGTCCAGCCATATGCCTGGTGAAGAAGTCCCTAGCCTTTTGCGAGATGTAGGCGCGCGGTCGGACGAAGCTATCCAAGACAGCCTTCGCTTCCTTCCTGAGCGTGTCAGTGGGATCATCAAACTCGTAGGGAATCAGCAACGTCGCACCCCTCAGCTGCGGATGATCGCCAAAGTGACTCGACACGAACGCGTGCTTCCCGGCACCGTAGCCGACCTCGTGGGGAGATGGTCGATCCACAGACATGAGTGCTTTGATGGGCTCTGGAGTTTTCGCTGACGGATAACTCGGATCCAGAGGCTCGAAGTAGTACTCCCAGACCGTCTTACGGCCCTGGTAGCCGTTGGGTGTCCAATAGCACGTGCCGTTCCCGAAACGTACTACTGGAACGCGATTCTCAGCGATGGCCCAGGGGATATTGGCAACTACCTGTTGAATGAGCGAGAACAGCCCGACGTCCCGTTCCCCCATGATGTGAAGTCGCGCCGAATCCATCAAACCTCTTCATGTCTCATGTCTGTCTCACCGGACTGAGGATATTAACCGATGGCGGCATGATGTGGCGCCGGTCTGCCCTGTGTGCTGCGAGCCACCTCGACAACGGTTTACGTGCGGCTCCACGGCCCCGACCATGATCACCTC
>DATDKX010000191.1:0-7832 GCA_036519615.1 Propionibacteriaceae bacterium | reverse complement strand
CCGTGCTCGCGACCGACGGGGTGCTCCGGCTCGAACCCAGGCTGCAAGGCTCGCTGGGCCGGTTGATGACCGCCACCAAACAACGACGGCCCGGCTCCGGCCGACCCTCCGCCACGGTCGCCGGCTCCGACAAGATCACGGTCACCTACCGTCCTGGACCAACTGGCTGGGCCGAAACCCAGGTCAGTGTCGACATCGCCACCTCAACCCTCGCCCCGGCACGTCAGATCGCCCGCACCGTCCGCCAGTCGATCGTCGACTGCCTACAACTCACCGGACACCAGCCTCGCCTGATCCACGTCAACGTGCGGAGCATCGAACCGAGCCCCGCCCACCCGAGCAGCACGTAAGGCCGCAGAACCGACCCCGGGAGCCGTTCCCGGTTTCTCGGACACTGACCTGGATCGTTCGGTCAAAGACGGCTGCACTGCGGTGCGCGTCTGCCCGAATCCGACCGGCAACTCGATCGGGAACCTGAGCCAGGCTCGAGGCGGCTCTGCACTCTCGACGCCCATTGCACTCCTCCATGAACGAAATCGTGTGCGTCCTCTTTCCGCCCTGGATTGCTTCGGTCACCTTGGATCAGGCTGCGCCACTACGGCCGCAAGGGCTGTAGAACAAACTTCTCGACCGCTGAGGCGTTCGGCTACGCCTTCGACTACTTTCTTCCTTCGCTTCCTTGCAGCGTGCGCTGCCGGATCCCTGGGCCCTCCACAACCAGAGCGGTACGAACCGCCCCGAACCAAATGGAGGAAATGCAATGAGCATCAACATCACCGTCAACGGCCGCCTCACACGAGACCCGGCTCTTCGCCAGACGCAGTCCGGCAAGCAGGTCTTCAGCTTTGGCCTCGCCCACAACTTCCGTGAGCGTGTTTCCGGCCAGATGCGTGACGTCACGACGGTCTTCTTCGACGCAAGCGTCTGGGAAGAAGACGGCGCTGTCGAGGTTGCTGAGCTCGGCTTGGCCAAAGGCAGCCGTGTCACCGTTCCTCTCACTCGAGGAGCTCGCACACAGCATCGGACTCGGCAATGGCCACGGACGAAGTTCAGCCTTCGCTCGCAGCATCGCCCGCCTGGCCGGCTTCGAGCTGGCTGAAGTGCTTGGCCCGACGAGGTTGGCCGTCAAGACCAGCGTCCCCTGGCTCACGCCCCCACAGATCGCCCGTCTGCACCCGGATTGCAGATGCGTCACCGCCACTACGTCAAGTCCCACCCGGCCATTTATCCGTACTGATCACTCACAAAGGAGAACAGCTATGACAACAACCCCATCGGGCGCTCGCGTCGATCTCGACCCACGCGACCTACTCGTCGACGTGAACATCCGCACCGATGCACGTCTCGACAAAGACTTCGTCGCAAGCATCAAGGACTTCGGTGTGCTGGTGCCGATCATCGCCGTACGCACGGCCGCCGGCGACGTTCGCGTGCGCTTCGGACACCGTCGAACACTCGCCGCTATCGAAGCTGATCTTGCAACGGTTCCCGTTGAGATCGTTGGCGACGAAGCAACCGATGACGCAGGACAGATCGAGCGCATCCTCACACATCACGCAGAGAACGCTCATCGTGCCCCACTGCTGCAAATTGATCAGCTCGGTGTCGTCGAACAGCTCAATGCGTTCGGGCTCTCCGCTGCGCAGATCGCCAAACGCACCAAGATCAAGAAGGACACCGTGAAGACCGCCCTCGCAATGACGAAGTCGGATCTGGCGAAGGCTGCAACAAACCGCTACGACTTCCTAACCTTGGAACAAGCCGCTGCGGTCGCAGAGTTCGACGACAACGCAGCAGCCGTCAGCCCACGACCACAGCCCTGTGCAGCTCACGCAATGGCAGTCAGATCTCCGATCAAGAGGCCAAAGCCGAGCGCCAGCAAGTGCTGCGCAACAACAAGGCATGGCGTGCAGCGGAGGTCGTCCGGCGTGACTGGCTAAAGACCTTCGTCGCCCGCAAGAGCGCACCGAAAGGTGCTCAGCGGTTCATCTTCACCGAACTCGCCATCGGCGGCTACCAGCTGTGCGACGCCATGCAGAAGCGCCACCGTTTCGGCCGCGAATTACTCGGCATGATCGACGACGGCGCACTGATAGCCACACTCAAGAACGCCGGCGACGCCCGAGCGCAAATGATCACCATAGCACTCGTCCTCGGAGCACACGAAGCCGACTTGGGCGGGCACACATGGCGGAGCCAGAACCGTGGCCGCAGAGCGGTATCTGTCGCATATCAGCTCATGGGGTTACGAGCTTTCCGAGATCGAGCAGTCCGTGATCAAGGACGCCTCCGATGATGAATGATCACTCGCCATCTCAGACGCCGTTGTTTCCGCTCGGCCAGACCGTTGCTACGCCTGCTGCACTTCGTCGCCTTGCATGGTTCGAGGTGACGCCGGCACAGCTGCTGGACCGTCACGTCACAGGAGACTGGGGCGTGCTCTGCGCCGAGGACGTCAAGGAGAACGAGCTCTCGCTACGAGAAGGCTTCCGGATCCTGTCAAGCTACCCGGTGTGCGACTGCGCCGGCGGCGACTGCGACGAGCACCGTATGTGGATCATCACTGAAGCCGACCGTTCGGCAACGACGATCTTGTTGCCCGAGGACTACTGATCAAAAGCGCTCGATCGTCGAAGGTCTGTAGCTCTGATCCAGCTCTGACAACCGTCGGAGCTTCAAGCGGCCTTCTCAGAGACCGCAAGCATGGCCTCTGGCCAACGCCGGTCGAGGATTCGGCCGCCCTGCTCAATCCCGATCCGCAGCACCCCGAACCCGCAGAAAAGGCCGACCGGCAAAGTCAGGTACGCCACCCAAGGCGTGAAGAAGGACCAGACCACCAAAGCGATTGTTGGCAACGCCAAGATCAAAGTGCCGATCATGGTTAGCGCAAAAGAAAGCAGCGATGGCAGGCCGCCAGCGTTGCCGCGGGTAAAGGGGTTAGCGCCCGGCGGCGACGCTGGCCACTGCCAGAGCGTCCCCACCAAGGACCCGACGCCGAGGCCGGTAAGCATGAGGCCAAGGGTGAGGCCAACGGCTGGCACCAGGAGATGCCAGGCACCGGTCGCGATCATGGCGACGACAAGCAAGATCACTGTCAGTGGCAGGTAGAGCGTAATCGTCGACATCACGCGTCCGGCGCGATCTTCTGCGCCACTGATGCCAGCAGAGATATGGAGCCAAAGCGCAGTTCCGTCGTACGACAGGTCCTGCGCGAGGCTGAAACCCACCAGAAGCCCGAGGAGGCTCGGGGCGAACGCGGCGACCGCAGCCGTTCCATCTGGATTGATCACCTGGGTAACGATCAGCACAACCGGCCCGATCAAGAACCCGGCGATTCCCGCCAAGTAACGCGGATCTCGTCGCCAGTAGCGCATCGTTCTCCCTGCCACCCCACCAGCCGGCGTCGCTGGGTAGAGCCGCTCAACGGCGGTCGATTCACGCACCTTGCTGGAGGTTCCATGGCCTTCGATGGGTGAGACGAGGCCGGCGGCGAGGAAGTGGCTCCAAGCCATCCAAAGCAGCGCGACGAAGGTGGCCGCCAATATCAGGTGAAGTCCCGCTACTGCCCAGGCACCCCGGGCGACGTCAGCCGGAATAGCCCAGGCCCAGCCGAAAGGAGACCAACCGGCGACCGTCGCAAGATTGCTCAGACTGCGCCGTAGCTCATTGATGTCGGTCCTCACGATGGCACTCATCAGGTTTCCGGCAATGGCCACTGCGACGCCGAAGAGGGCGACTCCAACAAATGCAAGATCACGAAACCTTCGGGAAGCGAGGAAGGATGCGCAGGCGGCCGTCGCCGCTCGGGAGAGCAAGAAGCACGTCACCACTCCAAGGCCGGTCGCGATCAGCGCGGCCACCGTCAACGGAACGGTACGCGCCCAGGTGATCACCAAGCCGGCACCCACTAGGACCGTCGCTATCCCGGGTGCACTGATTAAACCGGCGACTAGCAACCCTGGTAACAGCTCCCGGGCCCGCACCGGAAGCAGGGCGAACTTGGCTGGATCGATGGTCTCGTCGACGCCGAAGACCAACATCGACATCAACAACCAACCCAGGGTTAATGCGGCGTACCCGACCACTGTGACGTCGGCAGTCAGTGTCAGCGAGGTGTATCGCAGCCCGACCAGAGCAGCCAGCACCATGATCACGACACCAAGCGCATAAACCATCGCGATGATCAGCCCGACAGTACGCCAGACGCTGCGCTTGAGGCTGTTCTTCAGCAGCGTCAGCTTGAGCGTGACGAGGAGCGCAACCACGCCAAGGACTCCTCCCCCGCCGCCGTAAAACCGACCAGGTCTAGGAACCGTTGCTGCAAGCTGGAGCCGGCGCGTACCTCATCGAGGGTGCCCGCCGCGAGCACCCTGCCTTGCGCTACAACCGCGAGCTCGTCACAAAGACTCTCCACCAGCTCCATTACGTGGCTGGACATGACCACGGTGCCGCCAGAGCGGGCGTAATTGCGCAAGATCGAGCGAATCGCTTCGCCGGAGACCGGATCAACGGCTTCGAAAGGCTCATCCAAGATCAATAGCCGCGGTGCGTGGATCAGTGCACAGGCGAGCCCAATCTTCTTCGTCATGCCGGCTGAGTACTCCACCACAAGCGTGTCTCGATCATTGGCAAGAGCGAGCGCATCGAGCAGCTCGGCAGAACGACTGGCAATCTCGGCTGGAGGCACCCTGCGCAGCAGTCCTACGTAATGCAGCAACTCTGCTCCGCTCAACCGATCGAACAGCCGAAGCCCGTCGGGCAGCACCCCCATCAGCGCCTTGGCTGCGGCGGGGTCAGCCCAGACGTCATGACCGAGCACCCGAGCAGTGCCAGCGTCTGGTCGCAAAAGGCCGGTAGCCATTGACAACGTGGTGGTCTTACCGGCACCGTTCGGCCCGACGAGCCCGAACATGCACCCGGGCCGCACCTCGAGGTCAAGATGATCAACTGCACGCTTGAGTCCAAACGATTTGGAGAGCCCGACCAGGGAGAGCGCAGCCGTCACGATGCGGCTCGCTGATCAAGCCGCTGCTGATGCTCGGCTGAGCGCTCCAGGTGACGCATGCGCCCAGTCAAACACAGCGAGTGAAATCAACTTTGAGCCGCAACAACGCAGTTGGGGGCGGTCCCTCACATCAACGATGCCTGGTCGTAGCATGAGCGTCAGTTTGACTTCCTGATCCGCACAACAACGAGAGGACTGGAATGGCCGCCTACGAACTGCCCGATCTTCCTTACAACTACAGCGCATTGGAACCCCACATCTCCGGCGAGATCATGGAACTGCACCACGACAAGCACCATGCGACCTACGTCAAGGGCCTGAACACTGCATTGGAGAAGCTCGAAGAGGCACGCGCGACTGACTCCTTCGACTCGGTGGGTGGGCTGGAGAAGAACCTCGCCTTCAACCTCGGCGGACACATCAACCATTCGGTGTTCTGGCCGAACATGTCACCTGATGGCGGCGACAAGCCAGCAGGTGAACTGGCCTCAGCCATCGATGATTATTTCGGCAGCTTTGACAAGTTCCGCGCGCACTTCGAGGCCAACGCCACCGCGATCCAAGGCTCCGGCTGGTCGATGCTGGTCTGGGACACTCTCGGCCAGCGGCTCAACATCGTGCAGCTCTACGACCAGCAGTCGAACCTGCCACTGGCCCAGATCCCGATTGTGTTGCTGGACATGTGGGAGCACGCGTTCTACCTGCAGTACAAGAACGTCAAGGGCGACTACGCCAAGGCCTGGTGGAATGTGGTCAACTGGGCCGATGCGCAAGCCCGCTTCGCCGCTGCCAGGGCGCAGACCGCGGGCTTGATCGCGCCCCAGTGATCAACTATTGATCGCTGCCTGGCCCCAGTGATCAACTATTCAGTGATCAACTAGGCGTGATCGACTTTCAAGGTGCGAGCCGACTGCGGGTCCAACCCAGTCCATCCCGGCGGTACAGCAGCCGGTCATGCATCCGGCTCGGCTGACCCTGCCAGAACTCGATCATGGTTGGAATGACGCGGTAGCCACCCCAATCCTTCGGGCACGGCACTGGTCCTCCGAGGAACCGGCGTTCAGCCGCGGCGTACGCGCGGGCCAGCTCCTCGAGGGAAGCGACGGTCGAAGACTGCTCAGAGGCCCATGCGCCTAGTTGTGACTCCCGAGGCCGGGTCGCGAAGTAAGCCTCCGATTCAGTCCGTGGCACCAGCTCGGCCGTACCCTCGGCGCGCACCTGGCGATGTAGCGGATACCAGCCGAAGACCAGCGCTACTCGCCGATTGCGGCTTAATTCGTTGCCCTTGCGTGAGTTGTAGTTGGTGAAAAAGGTGAAGCCCTCGTTCGAGACACTCTTGAGCAGCACAGTACGGGCCGACGGCTGGTCATCCACACAAGTGGCGATCACCATGGCGGTTGGTTCGGGCAACACTCCCGTTTCCTTAGCGTGGAACGCGTCCGCCAGCCAGGCGTCGAAGAGCATGAAGGGGTCAGCTGGCGCATTCGACTCAAGCAGATGCTCCCCCCGGTAGTCGGTGCGCTCCCGGTACAGATCCTGCATGCCAGTCAGTCTGGCACTTCGCCGAGTTGTCAGAATCCAGTTGAGTTATAGGTCAACTGGATTCTGACAAGTCCGCGGGCGTCAGGGTTTACGGACGAAGGCGACAACGGTCCCAGCAACGAGCGCTAGGAACCCGGCAAGTCCAAGAGCCAAGAGCGTGCCCTTCTGGTTTTGGATGGCATCGGAGCGGTCATCGGGAACATCGGTTTCGGCTTGCGGCTCTTCGCTTGGAGTGGGCGTTGGTGTCGCCTGGCTGGGTATCGGAACGGTATACACCTTGGATTTTTTGCCCTCGCTGCCGACCAGTAGCGACTGTTCGTCCAAGCTCAGCGTCAACGATTCGGCCTGCTGCTGATGTGGAATGGGCGAGCTGGCCAGCACCTCATATGTGCTCGCGTCGAGCACTGTGACCGCTGTATAGGTCAGCAGCGCGATCTTGTCACCGCCGGGGAGGAAAGTCCCGTCGGTGACATCGGATGGCGCCGATCCAACCTTCTTGAGCTTATTGATGCCCTGGCGGTCCGGTTTCTTCGGCCCGGCGTAGATAGCACCATCCGGACCCTTCGTCACAATGAACAACTGGCCGGACTCATTGACCAGCAGTGTCTCCGCGTTGCGCGGTCCGTCCGGATAGCGGAAGTCGTACGCGTGATAGGTCACGGTAAGACCGTTGGCCCGCGGGTTGTTGAAGAAGAACACTCGAATGAAGCTGCGCCTGCTGGTGTTGTCACCGATGTCGCCGACATAGAGCCGATTGTTGTGCACCGCAACAGCCTCGACGTCGACTGGTTGAGCGCGGAAGTTCAGGGTGCCCTGAACTTTTCCGTCGAGCCCGAGACCGTAGGCCACACCACGGTCGCCCGAATCGTTGACGGTCCAGTAGATGTTCCCGGCCGAATCAACGGCAAGACCGGACGATTCAGTAATTCGCGCGTCCTTGATGGTGAATGCAACGGTGTCCTCTGCTGCCGCTACGCCCGGAATGATGGCGAAGAACAGGCCGGCCAGCAACAAGATGCCGACACGGCGCAACGCGCGCGAGCAGTGCCCCATGAACTAGTGAGCGTACGCGCCGGCAGCCTTTACCGTAGCCAGTTCCATGCGGCAGTTAGGACGACTATGAGCACGAGGCTGCCAAGTACGCCGGAGACGATGAGCCGACGTACCCGTGGGGTCATGGGCCCAGAATAGGGCGGTTGTGTTTCTTGCGGCTGCGCGCGCAATGCCTACGCTCGCAGCCCAGTTTCTTGCGGCTGCGCGCGCAATGCCTACGCTCGCAGCCGAG
>DATDKX010000190.1:0-10124 GCA_036519615.1 Propionibacteriaceae bacterium | reverse complement strand
AGTTCCAGCCCGTAGAGCACGTGAGACTTCTTGTAGAGAAGCGTTTCTGGAGTGTTGATGTATTTGGCGGGCATCCGGTCGTCCTCGAACAGCCGACGCGCCCCGAAGCCCAGCACCTGCCGTCCCGAGTCGCGGATCGGCCACATCGCGCGGCCCTGGAAGAAGTCCCATCCGGACTCACGCGCGAGGCCTGCCGATACCAGCTCGACATCGGAGAACCCGCGGCCGCGAAGGTGTTGGATGAGCGCGCGCCCGTCGCGCGGGGAGAAACCGACCTGAAACCGCTCAGCTGTTTCCCGATCGAAACCACGCTCGGACAGGAACTGCCGGGCGACGACAGCGTCTGGGCTGCTCAAGTGCTCGGCAAAGAATTCCGCCGCCAACCGGAGCGCCTCAGCTAGCCGCGTACGTGCACCAGGCTCAGTCCGAGGGCCGGCATCGTCGGTGTAGCGCAACTGAATACCCACTCGATCAGCGAGCCGCTCGACAGCCTCAACAAAGCTCAAGTTGTCGATTTTGCGCATGAAGTCGATCACATCGCCGCCCTCAGCACAGGCACCAAAGCAGTACCAGTAACCGCGCGAAGGGGTGACTTGGAAACTCGGAGTTTTCTCATCATGGAAAGGACACAGGCCCTTCATCGTCCCGCCCGAGCTGCGCAGCGTGACGTAGGAGCCGACTACCTCCTCGATACGTGCCCGATCGCGTACGGCGGCGATGTCTTCGTCATTGATCCGCCCGCCCACGGACGGGAGTCTATGTTTCGGCCCCGACGCCGTGGCGTACTCATCCGAAAGTCCACCGACTGGCCGGGTTATGGAAGGCGAGCACGGAGGAGATGGAGATCTGGGCCGCCGGTAGGTTGAAGGCGTGGAGACGGTGGTTGGCGACGTTCCCTGGCTCATCTACGACGGCGACTGCGCATTCTGTACCTCCAGTGCACACTGGCTGGCCAGGCGCCTCAACCGGCCGCCCGGGCCGAACGCCCGGCTCGTTCCGTGGCAGTTCACAGATCTTGCTGCACTTGGCACGACCGCCGAGCGCGCCCAAAGCGAGGCATTGTGGGTGAGCACGGACGGCAGGATCCAGGGCGGCGCAGCCGCCTTTGCCGCGTGGCTGAAGTTTCGCGGCGGCAGCTACGCAGCTGCCGGTTATGGAATGGATCTGCCAATCGTCCGCAGGCTAGCCGCCGCTATCTACCGCGTGATCGCGAACAACCGGCACCGTATGCCCGGCGGATCTCCGGCCTGCGCGCTCCCCCCGGCTGGCTTTGACCCGGCGCAGCCAGGGACCAAGTCGCTCTAGCGGCGCAAACGCCAGCCAGCAGATCGCCGTTGGCGCGAAGTGGATGTACAAGATGCCAAAGGTGAAGACGTGAAAGCCCATCCAGAACACGGCTGCGGCGAGCAGAGCTCGGCCGCGGAGCCATAGCACCACCACCGCCGTCAACTCAGCTGTAAAGGACAGCCACTGCATGAGGTGAAGCAGCTCCGGATACGGCAACAAAAACTGACCGAGCCCGTGCGGTCGCCGGACGATCGCCCACATCAGGATCGAACTCTCCGGCCAGCTGGTGATGCTCCAGCCGCCACTGCGGATCTTGGTAAGTGCGGACAAGAAGTAGGTGAAGATCACTGAGATCTGAATGCACCTGAGCGCCCATCCGGCCTGCGCTGAGCGTTCCACGCTCCGCCATCGATCGGCGATCACACCTACCGTGGGCAATACCCACAGCGCGATGACGAGCGCGAGATGATCATGATCGACCTTCCCGTAGCTCATGCCGATTGCCGTCCACCAGGTGAAGGCTGCAGCCACTACTCCACCGGCCAGCCGCGGCAGCACATTGGCCGCTGCCAGCAGACAGCCGACCATCAAGATCAAGTAGAGCGTAATGCTCAACGGCACGCTAGGCGGCGGGAGGCGAAACAGGCGCTCGATCATCAGCGGCTGGTAAAGCTCGGGATGCCTGCTCAGCGGAATGGGGTCGCGGACGAAAAGATGGATGTCGATGATCACGAACAGGTAGAGCACGGTACGCAGCACTGCCACCCGCGACTCTGGAACCACCGGCATGAACCACGAGCCGACCGACCGCAGCGTCCTCATGAGGGCAGCTCCCACGCCGTGAGTTCGACCAGACGGGTCGGACCAAGCCGACCATCGACGAGCCGCGTCTGATCCTGCACCAACCAGACCCGGATAAGCGGGGGTTCCCCGCGATGCCGCAAGCTCCATCCATCAGCCACCGACCGGAGTAGCGACGGATCAGCGGTTATCTGTGGGATGCGTGCCTCAATCTCGGCACGGCTGATTCCGGCCGTTTCGACACGCAGCGGCAGGTCGAGGCGGCGTCCATCTGCCAGCAGACCCTCAACGCGGGTGATCACGATGGTCGTGTCTTTGGCAGGCGAGAACGCGTATTGCGAGAGCGGTCCAAAGGGCCAGGCATCGTCGCTCATGCGCAATGAGCCGTTGAGAAGTAATCCGATGCCAAGCACGGTGGCAGCGATGCGCCAGGTGTACGACGCCTTGCTGATGTCGCGTACGCGCTGCCCCACCGGCTGATTACAACACAATCGCTGGCGCTGCAACGACAGTTTGATCAAGCTGTGTTTCTGCGGACTAGCCGGAATTACCCCTCCCGGCCAATGCCGTGCGGCAGCCGCTCCCGTGGCCAGTTCAGGTGTTGCACAGCCAGGTCGAAGGCATACCGGTCGGTCATTCCAGCCACATACGCCACAGCCGCCCGTACGGCGGCATCCGATCGCGGCTGCACCTCCAGCTCGTCCGGGATCAGTTCCGGATGCTCGCTGTAGTACTCGACCAAGGCCCGAAGCACCTCAATAACTGCGCGGGACTGGGCCAGCGAGGCGGGCCGTACGTAGATGCGCTCATAGTTGAACGTCCGCAGCGCCGCCAAGGCTCCTGCCTCAGCCGGAGCCATCCCGACTTCGCCATGCTCCGCGACCGCGCGTATCACTGCCTTGACAAAGGTGTTGAGCTGCTCCCGCCGGGTCGGCCCGCATACCTCGATGATCTCGGCAGGAAGATCATCTGACGCGACGATTCGGGCATGAATGGCGTCCTCAAGATCGTGAGCACAATAGGCGATCCGGTCTGCCCAGCTGACAATGTGGCCCTCCACCGTGAGTGGCGCCGGCCGTGACCAGGAGTGGTTGCGGATTCCGTCCAACGTCTCAGCGCAGAGATTGAGGCTCTGCAGTACAACATCTGCACCCCATGGCCCATGGTCAAATCCGTCTGGGATGAAGGCGTCGAAAGCGTCCTCGCTGGCATGCCCGCCCGGCCCGTGACCGCAGTCATGCCCGAGGGCGATCGCTTCGACCAAGGTGACATTGACACCCACCCCGCGAGCGATCGATGTTGCGACCTGAGCCACCTCCAGAGCGTGAGTCAGTCGAGTGCGCTGGTGATCGGTGGGAAAGACGACAACCTGGGTTTTGCCGGCGAGTCGTCGGAAGGCCGTAGAGTGCACGATTCGATCGCGGTCACGCTCAAAGCAGGTGCGCTGGTCGTCAGGCTCCTCCGCAATGGCGCGATTACCAGCTCCTTCGGCAAAGGCTGAGCTCGGTCGAAGCGTCGCACGCTCGTGTTGCTCGCGCAGTTTTCGGTCCACAATTGATCCCGGTCCCGGGCGTGCGGGCGAACCCGAGTGGGCCCGTACCAACTCGCCATCGAGATGACCGGCCATGGTGTCCGCCCAGGCCTTGGCGCGGGGAGTGACCTCGTCAACCACCCGAGATGCCCTGCTCGGCAGCGGCTAGATCAAGATCACGACCGGAGGTATCGGCCAGCCAGCCGTCAGGCAGCGCCACCTTTGTGCGTGGCGCGCCCTGCCGTCCCCGAGGGGAGCCCAATTCGGAGGCTGGGAAGCTGACATCGGGGTCTAGTTGGGACAGCAGATGGTCGAGCTCGGCAAAGGAGGAGACCATTCCTAGGCGGTGCCGCAGCTCGCCGCCTACCGGGAAGCCCTTGAAATACCAAGCCATGTGCTTGCGCAGATCGCTGAGACCATGTAGCTCGTCTGACAGGCCCACCAGCAGTTCGGCATGACGGCGCAGCATGCGCTTGACCTCGCCGAGAGCGGGCAGTGGCTGCGAAGGGCGGCCCGCAAAGGCATCGGCCAAGTCTCGAAAGAGCCAGGGCCGGCCGAGGCATCCGCGGCCGATGACCACGCCGTCAACGTCGGTCTGGCGCATCATCTGCAACGCGTCGGCTGCCTCCCAGATGTCGCCATTGCCCAGCACCGGAATGGAGACATGCACCTTCAGCGCTGCAATCGCGTTCCAGTCCGCCTGGCCCGCGTACGCCTGCTGTGCGGTCCGGCCATGCAGAGCTATCGCCGCACAGCCCGAGTCCTCGGCGATCCGGCCGGCATCAAGAAAAGTCTGATGATCATTGTCGATACCGATCCGGGTCTTGATCGTCACCGGTACGCCGTATGGTGCCGCGGCTTGGACAGTGGCCTTCAAGATCATCTGAAGCCGGTCGCGCTTGTACGGCAGCGCGGCACCGCCGCCCTTGCGAGTCACCTTAGGAACTGGGCAGCCGAAGTTCAGATCGACATGACCGACGCCGTACTCACTGCACAAAATCTCCGTGGCACGCGACATGATCACTGGGTTTACGCCGTACAACTGCACTGAGCGGACCCGCTCGCCCGGGTCGAACTTCAGCATGGAGAGTGTCTTGCGATCACCCTCCACCAGACCACGAGAGGTGATCATCTCGCAGACATAAAGCCCAGCCCCTTGTTCCCGACAGAGCTGCCGGAACGCGGCGTTGGTGATGCCCGCCATCGGCGCCAACACGACCGGTGGATCAACCCTTATCGGCCCCACCCTTAACGCCGACTTGTCAGAACCCAGTTGAGCCGCAGCCGAACTGGATTCTGACAAGTCGGCATTAGCGAGAGTGGTGGTTAGCAACCGAGGAGCCGTTGTGCGAGGTACTCGGTCACTTTGTCCTCCGACACCCGCTCCTGAGTCATCGAGTCGCGCTCTCGAACCGTGACAGCTTGGTCGTCGAGCGTGTCGAAGTCGACTGTGACGCAGTACGGGGTACCGATTTCATCCTGGCGGCGGTAGCGACGACCGATTGCTTGAGCGTCGTCGAAGTCGACGTTCCAGAGCTGCCGGAGCCGAACTGCGAGGTCTCGTGCCCTAGGTGACAAGGCCTCATTGCGCGACAGTGGCAGTACGGCAACCTTCACCGGTGCCAACCGGGGGTCAAGCCGTAGCACTGTTCTCTTGTCGACGCCACCCTTTGTGTTGGGAGCTTCATCCTCGTCGTACGCGTCGACCAGGAATGCCATCATCGCGCGGTTGGGCCCGGCTGCCGGCTCGATGACGTAGGGAACGTACCTCTCGCCGGTCGCCGCATCGAAATAGGACAGATCGACACCGGAGTGCTTGCTGTGGGTCGAAAGGTCGAAATCCGTCCGGTTGGCGATGCCCTCCAGCTCACCCCACTCACTGCTTGGGAACCCGAACCGGTATTCGACGTCGACGGTCCGCTTCGAGTAGTGCGACAGCTTCTCTTGGGGGTGCTCGAAGTGCCGCAGGTTCTCCGGCGTTATGCCAAGGTCGGTATACCAGCGGGTTCGATCGTCGATCCAGTACTGATGCCATCTCTCGTCGGTGCCCGGCTCGACGAAAAACTCCATTTCCATCTGCTCGAACTCGCGGGTACGGAAGATGAAGTTGCCGGGAGTGATCTCGTTGCGGAAGGACTTCCCGATCTGTCCGATGCCGAACGGCGGCTTCTTGCGTGTTGCCTGTACCACGTTGGCGAAGTTCACGAAGATACCCTGCGCGGTCTCTGGTCGCAGGTAATGCAAACCCGATTCGTCCTCTACCGGACCTAGATAGGTCTTGAGCATCATGTTGAAGTCACGCGGCTCAGTCCACTGCCCGCGGGTGCCGCAATGAGGACAGGTGATCTCGTCGAAACGGGTGGGTTTACGACCCTTCCGAGCCTCGAAGTCCTCCTCCAGATGATCAGCGCGGAAACGCCGATGGCACGACAGACATTCGGTCAGGGGGTCATGGAATGCAGTGAGATGCCCCGAAGCAACCCATACCTGGCGCGGCAAGATCACTGAGGAGTCGAGGCCCACGATGTCCTCTCGCTCAGTGACAATCGAGCGCCACCATTGCTTCTTGACGTTTTCCTTGAGTTCGACGCCAAGCGGTCCGTAATCCCAGGCCGAGCGAGTGCCGCCGTAGATCTCGCCCGAAGGGAAGACGAAGCCACGGCGCTTGCACAAGTTAATGACACTGTCGAGTCGGCTGGTCGGGGTCACGGAAGTGTTCTCCAGAGTTGTCGCGGCGCCATCCCCGGCTGGGATGGAGTCCAGCGCACTAGGTTATCGCCCCTCAGCGTAGGACTTTCGCCGCGAAGCGTACGAGGAGTGACACCCAGGCCCAGGCAGCAACCTACGTTCACGTAGTTTTCTGACAGCCGCGATCGAGGTGTGTCGCGGATCCGGAAACCCTCCACGAGACCGTCATGCCGGCGAAACGTATTTGAAACGCGACGCCCCTACCGTCGGGGGATCGCCGCCCGGGCAACGAGGAGGCTGACTTTGCTCGAGCACGTGGATCCCTTCATCGGTAGCTCGGTAACAGATCTGCCTGTCCCACAGGGTCTGGCCGAGACCTGGTGGTGGCCCAAGCCCCAGGTTGGCAACACCCATCCGGGTGCAACGTATCCATTCGGCATGGTCTCGGTCTGCGCGTACTCCGGCGCCTACCCGACCGGCTACGGGCTCTACCAGCTGAGCACCGAGGGAGTGCCTTCCCAGCTCTACGACACCCAAATCGCTTCGGGATTCACTCATTTCCAGCAGTCCGGTACGGGCGCGATCCGCAAGTACTACAACTATTTCCGAGTCACGCCGATGGAGGAGCCGCTGGATAACCTTGGCAATTCCTGGGAGCTATTTGATGAGCGGGCGGAGCCGGGTTACTACGCGACGACGCTTAGCTCGGGCATCGGCTGTGAGCTAACGGTGGGTCCGAAGAGCGCCGTGCACCGCTACACCTTTCCAGCTCACAAGGACGCCCGGCTGGTCATCGATTTCTCGATGGGCGGCCTGGCAATTCCATACGGTGCAACGGTTCCACTGCGTGCCCACATCGAGTCCGTCGCACCAGGGGTAGCCCAGGCGGAGATCGTCGTAGAAGGCGTCCCACTGGCAGTGCACTTAGAGTGCGACGCGGGCGATTGGCGGCAGCTGCTGTGGTACGACCGGCGCTTGATGCCCGGGGGCACCCGGTTGGACTTCGATCGAATCAGACCAACCACGCTACGTCCCTTCGGTTTGATGTGGCGCGGACCAACCAAGCCAGGCCAGGTACTTGAGCTGCGATTCGGTTTCTCGCTGCGAGGTGTAGCACAGGCCAAACAGAATTTGCATGCCGACTGCGGATCGGGCCAAGCGGCGTTTGACGATCGCCGCGCCAAGACAGCAACCGTGTGGCGGCAACATCTGGACAAGATCAAGATCGAAACCTCCTCATCGGCACGGCAGACGATCTTCTCCACTGCTCTCTACCACTCCCTGATCAAGCCCTGCTTCGCGCCCGAGGAAAGCCCAATGTGGCTAAGCGACGGGCCCTATGTGTTCGACATCTGCACGATGTGGGACATCTATCGCACCCAGCTGCCGTTGATCACTGCCCTGTTTCCGGCACGGGCCATCGAACTGGCCAACGCGTTGCTGTTGATTTGCGAAGAAGAGGGCAACCTGCCGATCGGCTATCGGATGGCCAAAGGTGCGGACCGGTTCTCCAGGCAAGGCAGTGCGCTAGCCCATACATTCCTGGCCGATCTCTGTCAGCTCGGGGTGCCTGGCATCGATTGGGACTGGGCACTGTGCCACATGGACGCAGATCTGCGACGCACCTACGGGGAGGATTACCTCTTGCGGGGGTTGGCCGAGCCCATTTCGCACACCCTCGACCTGGCCATTGGCTACCAATGCACGGCAAAGGTGGCGCACTACGTCGGCGACAACCAGCTCGCCATGCAGTTCGAACGCTGGGCCGGTCAGTGGGTCAATGCATTCAACCGTGACGATGGGCTGCTCCTGGACTCCACTTACTACGAAGGCGGCAGATGGAACTACTCGTTTCGCTTGCTCTACGACATGAAGTCCCGAATCGAGCTTGCCGGAGGAGACAGCCGATTCATTGACCTGCTGGACCGGTTCTTCGGCTACGGCGCCGACCCTGTCAAGCAATTGGGCGAACGGCCAAGTGCAGCAGATCTGGCGGCGGGGTACGCGCTGAATCGTTTTGAGGGACTCAACAACGAGCCCGACATGGAAGCACCCTGGGCCTATCACTACGCTGGCCGACCCGACCGTACGGCGGAGGTGGTGCACGCCCTCGTCAACAACGTGTTCGGTCTCGGCCGTGGCGGGCTGCCGGGCAACGACGACTCCGGCGGTTTGAGCTCCTGGTACCTGTGGGCTTCGCTCGGCCTGTTTCCCGTCGCCGGCCAGAGCTTCTATCTGATCAACGCGCCGTCATTTGCCGAGTCCCGGATTGCCTTCGCCGACGAGGAGCTGCTGATCGACACCTCCGGATTCGTCGAGCCGGCCGCCGGCGGTCCGACGCAGTATGTGCAGTCCGCAATCTTCAACGGAGAAACGCTGGATCGGACTTGGCTGACAACACGTGAACTGCACCGCGGCGGGCACCTCCGGTTACAGCTAGGTCCGCAGCCATCGGCCTGGGGCACTACGACGCGCCCGCCATCAGCTTCGAATATCAGCACTTAAGCGGCATCAGACCAGGACATTCAGACCACGGGGGGTCCGATGATTGGAGCATCGAGAGACGAAACGTCGGGGCACAAGTCGTACGAGCGTCGGCTCGTCATCGTTGTCCGCGCCGACCCGGTGATCTGTGGACACTCCGGTGAGGCGCGGAATCTTGCTGAGGTTGCGCTAGACCGCGGCGTCACCGATGTCAAGATCGTCACTTGGCCATTGGATTTGCTTGTCACATCCGGCCTTCCGCTGAAGCCGCTCGATGGCGTGCTGCCCTACAGCAAGGGCATCGAAGTGGAGCGTCCCGAACCCGTCGGCGACTACAAGGTCCCTGACGGGCGCCACCTCGCAGGGATGACCGGTCGCCTCGTCGAGCTGTTCACCGACGGCGTCCCCACAGTCTGCATCTCGCTCTATCTCAGCCCGCACACGCTTGCCGTATCGGAAGCATTACGCATCGCCCGCTCCACGGGTCTGCCGGTCCCCGTCTTCACTATCGCGGAGGCGGTCGGCTCCGACGTGACGAATGTGGTCCGCTCCTGTGCTGGCGACGGGCGCTTCGGCGCAGCCGCGCAGGTGCTGTCGGCCTACCTCAATAGCGACCTGCCGGTCGCAGTCTCGGAGTACACCAAGGAGTTGATCATCTCCTCGGCTGAGGAGATTGACGTTCGCCATGGCACCTGCTTTGGGCAACGATGCCGGCAGGGCGTCGCGATCTCTTATCCGGCGGTCAATACGGCCGACTATCTCGATATCGCACCGGCTCAAACCGACCAGGTCCTCAACCGGAGAGGGCTGATGCGCGATGGCTATGTGCTGTTCCTGTCCAGACTGGCGCGTGCCAAGGGCGTCGACGACTTGATCACCGGGTTTACCGCCAGCCCAGCGTGCAAGGAGCTGCAACTTGTAATCGCTGGCAATGGACCAGAGGCACAGCAGCTACGCGAGTTTGCCGCACAGACGCCGGCGGCGAACCGAATCAGCTTCCTCGACGATGTCGACGACGATGAGAAGCCACACTTGATGGCCGGCTGCGCTGCCTTCGTGCTGCCTAGCAAGCCGCGTCCTGAGTTCGTCGAGACCTTCGGGATCGCGTTGGTGGAGAAAATGCTGGCGGGTGGCGGACCAGTGATCACCACGACTACGGGCGGGATTGCCGAGGCCGTTGGCGACACGGCCATGATCGTCGCGGTCGGTAGCCCCCACTCGATCGCCGATGCGCTGGATGTGGCGGTCACCATGCCGAGCAATGAACAAGCCGCGATGGCTGAGCGGGCTCGCGCGCACGCCGTGCAGTTCGACCGCGCGCATGTGTTCGACC
>DATDKX010000189.1:0-3054 GCA_036519615.1 Propionibacteriaceae bacterium | reverse complement strand
CGTTCCCGCTCACCAAGGCGAGAGCTACGGCGATGGGATGGAAAGATCGATGGACCATGCAGGGCTGCGCAACCCTCGGTGACCGACTGTGGCGCTACACCGGCAATGCTGATCGGACGGACCCTGCCACCCTCACGGAATTTAGCTGGAGCACCGGCAAAGAGGTGGCGCGTCACAACGGGCCCAAAGACGCGGGCTGGACTGGCGCGGGCATCTGGGAGCAGAGGGCATGGCGATTGTCACGGACGACGTGATCAAGGTCTGGTACGTAAGCGTCCGTGGGGACCGGGAGTACCTGATCTTCAGACGGATGGAACCCGACGAGATCAGGTAGCGGTGACGATCGAGCAGGCGGCAGGCGAACTGCTTGACCTGCTGGGCGATGAGGACCCGCATAACGATCCACCTGAGCGCCAACTGTTGCTCGGCGCCGTACTCGCGTTGATCGAGGAACGCCACGAACACTGGTCGGAGTGATCACCTAGATCATGGTCTGCGGCGAGAAGACTTCTCGGCGTGGGGACTTGGCGGCCTCTCCGGGAGGAATCTGATCGCAACTGACGAAGGCGTCGCCAAGCTGTACGCGCGATCTTGTCGCGAAGATTGGATCTTTCGCGGTGACTCTTGGCAAGTTCAGCCTCCTGCAGTCTTCGCCGGGCCGAACAACGGCGGCTGAGGGACGGCGGACCTGCAACCCACCGTGAGCCTGCGCTGGGTTGGGGCTGCGTTTGGCGACTCACTCCGCCAATGATCGTCACACGCAGGGTCACAACCAGGCCCGGTCTTGACAACATCTTGACGTCGACCTGCGCACGAGCACTACTCAAGCCATGAGTCAAGGCCAGCCGAGCACCGATTCGAAGCACACGACGCGCCCCGGGGCGATGTCGCCGGCGAGGGTAGCGTACGGGCCCGTGGATGAAGCTGAAGGCCGGGTGATGAGGAGCAACAGCGTGAACGGCGGTGTGGTAGATAACGCGATCTATGTCGATGGCATCCGAACCGCTAATCCGGCGACGCTGGATGAGACCTACGAACTCTTGCGCGAACGGCACGGCATGGCGTGGATCGGGTTGTACCGTCCCAACCCGGAGGAGATCCGATCAATGGCGGCCGAATTCGGGCTGCACCATCTGGTCGTCGACGACGCCATCGACGCCCACCAACGGCCCAAACTGGAGCGGTACGGCGACATCTTGTTCACCGTGCTTCGTCCCGCCCGCTATATCGACGAGCGTGAGCAGGTCGAGTTCGGTGAGCTGCACGTGATCACCGGCGAGGGGTTCGTCGTCACCGTCCGACACGCCGAGAGTCCCGATCTCGCCAGCGTCCGCCGCCGTCTGGAATCTCAGCCGGATCTCCTTCGGCTCGGACCAGAAGCCGTCCTTTACAGCATCATGGACCAGGTCGTCGACGAGTACGCCCCCGTCGTTGCAGGGCTGGAGAATGACATCGACGAAATCGAGGACCAGCTCTTCAACAACGCCCCCACCGTCCCACGCCGCATCTATACCCTCACTCGTGAGGTGATCGAGGTCCAGCGGGCGACCCAGCCGCTGCTCGACATCATCGACGCGCTCGGTCGCGGGTTCGATAAGTACCACGTCGACATCGAGCTGCAGCGTCACCTCCGCGACGTCCGCGACCACCTCCTGCGGATCGTCGAACACGCCGACGCCTTCCGCGTCCTGCTCCAGAACGCGCTGACAGTCAACGCCACCTTGGTCGGTCAGCGCCAAAACGATGAGATCAAACGGCTGACCCAAACCAGCCTCGACCAGAACGAGCAGGTCAAACGCATCTCCGCCTGGGCCGCTATCCTCTTCGCGCCGACCCTGGTGGGCACTATCTACGGCATGAACTTCAAGCACATGCCCGAACTCGGCTGGAGACTGGGTTACCCGCTCGCACTCCTCGCCATGGCTGCCCTCGGAGCCGTGCTCTACGTGGTCTTCAAGCGGCGCCGCTGGCTGTAACTGGTAGCGAGCATCAGGGGAACCGCCGAGGGCACGCGTTGCTGGCCACGCCCTGGGTCGACCCGGAGAACAGGGCGAGATTATTAGTAGCATCATGACGACGGCGGAACCGATCCATCGTGGGAAAGCCTCACTTAGGATTCGTCTGCAGGTGACCGCGGTGAAATGATCAAATGAAGTGGGCTCAGCGAACTAGCAGCCGATTTTGTCGTGCTCGCTGAACGATGAGCGTCAGCACGCCAGCCAGAACGATGGAAGGCGAGGTTGATCAGCAGCTGAATGCTTGGAACCAACCGCCTCGCTGGGCACCCAATCGGCTACGGCAACCGCGGCATTTGCCGCGGCAGGAACGGTCGTAACTGAAATCAACACTCCGACTAATGCGCCGGACTTGGCTGAGGTTAGCGCCAAGACGCCAGCTGCGCCGGCGAGGAAGCGACGATCCAGGACAAGGCGTCAGGCTGCCAAATGAAGCTGGTCATCGGTCGTTCTGCGATTAGCATCGATTTCTGGACAAGGCCGAAAGCCGTCATAACCCAGGTGAAGAGGACCGTAGTCGCAATTCCGGCCAAAAACCCGAGCACCAGCGCACCAAGGCCAGCTCTGGCCTGACGAGGAGGTCCCTAATGAGCTGATGGCGGCCCGGGTCGAACCCAGTCCGCCGTCAAGCGGTGTTGGTGGTGGAGGGGTCTTTCGCGCAATGCTGGTCGTCACCATCCACCGGCGTCTCAGCTAGTGGCGCCAGCTATCCCCTACGATCCCGCGTGAGCGCGAGACCGAGCCCGATCATCCCGATCCCGAGGATGAGATGCAGGAAGTCGTCGGCAGTATTCACAGGCACGAAGTTGGCCGCCGATTCCTGGCCGACGATGAGCCCGTACACGAACAACACGAGGTAGATCGCGCCACCGAACACCAGGTAGGTGCGGGCCTGCGATGCGGTGCGCGCCATTGCCAAGCCGGCGATTCCGAACAACAGGTGCACGATGTTGTGCAGGATCGAGACCTGGAACAGCCCGAACAACTTGGCATCGGAATGGTGGCCGGCGAACGACAGATCGCCGAAGTTGGTGGTGAT
>DATDKX010000188.1:0-8500 GCA_036519615.1 Propionibacteriaceae bacterium | reverse complement strand
GCTCCGCGGCACCGGCGTCCGCGCCCTGCGGAACCCCGGCCGTCGCACGGCGCGGGTGCACATCGTCAGACCTACTGATGGAGAAACGACATGAACAGCATGAATGACACCGGGCTCGTCGCCGGCCCGGCAGCGGGCCGGACCAGCCACACCCACCGGCTCCGCGGGCTCGCCGGCACGGGCCTGCTGGCCACGCTCGCGGCGATGGCGGCCACCACCCTCGCCGCCGCGCTGGCCCGGGCCGCCGGCGTCGACTTCGAGATCCCCGATGGCGGCGAGACGATCCCGCTGTCCGGGTTCGCCGTGGTGACCGGCTTCTTCTCGGCCGTGGGCGTCGTCATTGCCGCCGCTCTTCTTTGTTGGAGCGCTCGCCCCGCCGAGCGATTCGTGTGGACGGCAGTGTCGTTGACCGCGATCTCGTGGGTGCCGCCCCTCCTCTCCGGGGCAAACCCCGCCACCACCACCGCCCTCCTCGGGCTACACCTCGTCGCAGCGACAGTGATGATCCCCACCCTGGCGCGGAGCCTCCGCACCCGGACCGATTGACGAACCACCCACGGGAAACAAGGCATGTAGGTGCGCCAGCGGAGGGTCGACCGTCCCGATGCCGTCCGGTCGAAATCTTCACATCGGGGCGGCAATCGGGATGCCACAGATGAAACCTTCCGAGGGCACAAGCGCTGTGCCCCTGGCGAGCAGTGGGCGAACGACTCGCTGGAGGCGATGCACGGATCTCGGCATGAGCGACCTCAACGCGGCATGAGCGGGCGCTTGGTGACGGCGTCCTTCGCGGCGCAATGACGCACCGCACCGTGGTTTGAAATCGGAGCCAGACACGGCAGCGCCGTAGTGCGTGACGGAAGGTCTGTCGTGGCGGTGTTTGGTTGTCTGCGCCGGAGCGTCAGGTCAGGACTCCGCGAGGGCGCGCACTGCGCGTTCGATGGCGGGGCGCATGTCAAGCTCGGGGTCGACGGTGAGCCTGTGCAGGAGCAGTCCGTCCCCGAGTGCCATGAGGGCCCTCGTCGCCGGCACGGGGTCGGCGATACCGACGGCGATCATGATCCTCTCAGTCCACCGCTCGAACTCGCGTCGCTGCCGCCGCAGCGGCTCGCCAAGCTCAGGGTCGTCGGCGAGTTCGAGGAAGAGGGCGTAGCGTGCGCGGGTGCGCGCGGCGAATGGCCCGGTCTGCAGTTCGGCCATAGCGCACAAGCCCTCGATCAGCTCGTCGACTCCCGAGATCGTAGGCATCGCGGCCGGCTCGAGGTCGGCGCGCTCGCGCTCGGCGATCCAGTCGACAATTCCGCCGAGTAGCGCCCGACGGGTGCGGAACCAGTTCGAGGTCGACCCGGGCGGAAGGCCTGCTCGTTCATCAACCCGCGCATGGGTCAACGCGCCGAGGCGAAAGCCGCGGCGAAGGAACTCGGCGGCGATGCGAGCGACGCCATAGCCGACGTGACCAACCTTGCCGAGTTGGAGAAGATGGCGAAGAGCGCGGCGCGGCGGAATGGCGGCATCGACGTGCTCTGCGCCAATGCCGGGATCTTTCCGCAGGCGAGGATCGAGGACATGTCGCCCGAGCAGTGGGACGCAGTGCTCGCCACCAATTTGAAGGGCACGTTCCTCGCCGTGAAAGCCTGCGTGCCCTACCTGAAGAAATCCGCCGCTGGCCGGATCGTCATCACCTCCTCGATCACGGGTCCGATCACCGGCTTTCCCGGCTGGACGCATTACGGAGCGTCGAAATCCGGCCAGCCCGGCTTCCTGCGTACCGCCGCGATCGAGCTCGCGAATACGGGATCACCGTCAACGCGGTCATACCCGGCAACATCATCACCGAGGGGCTGGAGTCGCTCGGGCCGGAATACCACAAGACCATGGCCGCCTCGATCCCGCTGAAGCGGCTCGGCACCGTCGAGGACATCGGTTACGCCGCGCTGTTCCTCGCCTCAAAGGAAGCGGGCTATATCACTGGTCAGACGATTGTCGTGGACGGCGGGCAGATCCTTCCGGAATCGCTCGAAGCGCTGAAGGATTGAGACGCGGTTCCCGCGACCGGCGCGTGCGTATCACATCGGGGTCTACTCTCAAGATCAACTTGGCGAACTTTTGAACTTTTGGGCACGTCTTGGGCACGGAGCGGTACCAAGCCTCAATGTTCGATTACCACCGGGCGCAGCGCTTCGGGTCTGACTATGGTAAATGCAGCAGAGCGGGTGACGAGAATCGAACTCGCATGACCAGCTTGGAAGGTCGCGACCGCCGTGCTCGCGGGCGGGCACCGAGTCGTCTGCGTGGCTTCCAGCTGACCCTAGATGACTGCGACTCACCGTGCGTAATGGCCCGTTAATGGCCCAAGATTGGCTCCCCTCATGCTTGAACTCGGACTGAACATCATCGGATAGCTCGCTAAGGATCCGTGGCCACGCCCGGATAGGTCCGTGTTCGGTACGGATGTGAGGTCATGGCTGTAATCAGCAAGCTTGAGTCACCAAATCACCAAGGCGCCTGCATTGTCGTGTAGATGGCTCTCGCTGGCGACCTCAGATGTAGGAGAAGATGCCGCATGGGCGTTCCGGCGGATACTGACGAGATCACCCAGGAGTGGCTTACCGCCGCCTTGCACCAAGCCGGCGCCCTGGATCAGGCGCGGGTGACGTCGATCCAGCCCGCGCCCATTGGCCAGCTTGGATTCACCGGGCAGATCCGACGATTGCAAATCAGCTACGACAAGCCGGAGCCGTGTGCACCAAGGTCTCTGGTGGCGAAGTTCTCGGCCACGGACCCGGAATTGCGCGCGGCCGTGCACTCGATGGGGTTCTACGAGCGCGAGATCGGGTTCTACCGCGAGCTCGCTGCTGACTGCCCGGTCCGCACGCCTCGGTGCTATTTCGGCGAAGTCGAGATGGATAGCGGAGCATCGCTACTGCTCCTCGAGGACCTCAGCTGGATGCAGAACCTGGACTCGGCAGGCGGCTCTGTGGACGAGTCGGAGCTGGTCATCAGGGAGGTAGCAAAGCTGCATGCCGCTTGGTGGAATGACGCGCATCTCGACGAGATTCCTTGGCTCGCGATGAAGGGCATGCTGACGCCCGACCAGGCACTGCTCGTATTCACCCAGAACTGGGAATCTTTCCTGGGGAAGCTGAGCGTTCCAGTGACCGAGGATCTCCTGGCTGCGGGCGACATCTGCCGGCTCTACCTCGGTGTGGTCTCCGTCGCGATGTACAGCGGGCCGCCGCGGACGCTGATCCACAACGACGCACACGGGGACAACCTCTTGGTGGCCGAAGATGGCGAGCAGTCACTAGCGATTCTCGATTGGCAGCTGACGACACCCGCCCGTCCCGGCCCCGATCTGGTCGGCTTCCTCGTCGGCGCTCTAGAAACGACCGAGCGGCGGCGCCACGAGAATCGTCTGCTGGAGATGTACTACTCAGTGCTGATCCAGCACGGCATCACCGGCTACTCCTTTGAGCAGTGCTGGGACGACTACCGCACGGCGCTGGTAATGACGGCAGGTTCACTCGCCGCGGCCGTCGGCTACCATCCCGGCCTGACCGCCACGCCGGATGGTTTCTGGAATGTCGTTTTCCCGCGCTACGCCCAGGCGCTAGCCGACTTGGGCGTAGCCGAACTCCTGCAACAACGTTACGGCTAGTCGGAGAGATAGCTAGTCGGAAAGATAGATTGTGCGGTTCAGTCCTCAGCGGTACTGGCTGACGGCAACTGTTCCCGGGTGGTCAGGCCGGTCTTTTGCAGCATGCTGCTGACGTGGGACTCCACGGTTCTGGTCGATATGAACAGGCGATGGGAGATGTCGGCATTGCTCAGGCCGGCGTTGACAAGCCGCAGAATGTCTGTCTCGCGTGCGGTGATCCCGAGTCTGGCCAGGTGTGGTGGGACGGCTGATGTTGAACCCTTCGGGACTTTGGCACCGACCGAGGCGAGCGTGCGGCGGACCAGACGTTGCAGGGCGCGTTCGCCGGCCGCACTGCAGAATGCGTCCGCCTCGCGCAGCCAGCCCTCGGCAACCGACTTCATGCCCGCTTGGTAGACAACCGGTGCGATGGTCGTACGCAGCATGTGGCGGTGGACCGGAGTGTGCCGAACGAGGTGATCCGCTTCGGCGATCGACCCTGACGGAGATCGCCCCTTTCGAAGCTCCCAAACGGCCGTGCCATAGCCGCGCGCCGCCCAGTTGGCGTGGTGTCCGATCAGTACAGGAGGGCCGAACGCCTCCTCGAGGTCGGTGCCAGCGAGGACGCGCAGCACAGCCCCAACTCCCCACCACGGTATGAGGTGCCATTCGTCTTGCACGTTACGCATGCCCTCGTCGAATAGCCGGATGGCGGTGCTGTTGTCGCCATGGAGCCAGGCGCGCAGACCGTAAAGGCTTCGCGCCCATGGTGCTCGCCCGGATTTCCTGCCCGCAGCGAGCGCCTCGGCGATCAGATCATCGAACTCCGACGGCGCCGCGGGACGTGTCCGCCCGGGCAATGGTTGGTCGTCGGCAAAGAGCACGCACAGAGCCAGATGAGCGCGAGTCACCGCGTAGGGACCGGTCAGCTGCAGCTGCCGGGCCTGCGCGTCCGCGCGCAGATAGATGGGGTATGCGGCCAAAAACCCCTCGCGGAAGGCGGTCACGGCGCCGATCTGGGTGTCAATAACGGCAACCGTGCCGAGCATGCCGGCTGCAGTCGCACGTTCTCTAGCCTGATAGTTCCGGGTGGGATCCGAATCTGTGGCCAAGTCAACCACGCCAAGTTCGGCGAGAGCCTGGACCTGCCAGATGGATAACTGGTGCGCTTCGCTCAACGCCAGCGCTTGGTGCAGGATGCGTGCCGCAAGATCGATGTCGCGCCGTTGGGCGGCAGTCCCAGCAACCAGCAAGGCTTCGCATGCGAGCTCGAAGCGACCCTCGTCCAGCGCCCGTGCCGCTGCCAGTTGCCCTAACTGGATGGCCTCTGACTTTCGGTACGCCCACGCGGCATCGGCTCGGAGCACCATGAGGTCGGAATCTGTCGGTTCGGCGACCTGCTCCAGCCGTGCTAGCAGCGGCGCAGCTTCCGCCCGCAGGCCGGCGCTATAGGCGGCGCGGGTTGTCGCGACCAGTAGTCGACGGCTGTCGCCAGCGGCGGCGCTTTGGAGTGCAGCGATCCCGCTGTGATATCCGTCCGCGGCGCGACCCGCCAGCGTAAGAGTGTCGATGCGCTCGATCAGCACATCCAAGGCTGCGTCTGGCAACGTGCCGGTCAGCGCATGAGCCGCGGTCAGGTGCTGCTCGGCAACATCCAATGCCGCGCCGCGGACCGCCGCGCGGGCTGCGCGGATTAACTGCCGCGCGGCCCGGTCGGGATACCCGGCCAGCTCATACATCTCGGCGGCCTGCCGAAGCTGCCCTTCGGTAGGTTCCGTCGTGCGGTTCGCCAGGTGATCGGCGGCGCGGCGGGCCAGCGACTGCTGCTCAAGGGGAAGTAACAGATCCCGTACCGCATCACGCATCAGCGGGTGCCGCCACATAACACCGAGCGATGTGGGTGCGCTGACCAAAAGGGTGCTGGAGACGGCGTGGTGGATGGCAGTGCTCAACTTCGCGTCGTCGAGCTCGGTGATGACGGTTAACATCTCGCTGTCTGTATCCCCCAGCACCGACATGGCGTCGAGAACGACCCGGGCATCCGGAGGAAGGCTACGGAGTCGTTTCTGGACCGCGGCAGCCAGCGTCGTATGTTTCATGTCGATCGCATTGGCTGGGTTTTCGCGAAGCTGCCGAACGAACTCGTCGAGAATCAGCGGCAGCCCATCGACCGCGGTGACGAGCTGAGCAAGTGTCTCCGGCGCGAGCCCCGGCAACTCCTGCGCGCGGAGGGCGTCTGCAACCTCACGTGCCTGGAGCCGGCTGAGCCGTAGCTTGCGGATCGATGGTGCAGCGCTCAGCCGTTCCTGCGGTTCGGGAATCAGCGGTTCGCTGCGAGCTGTCATGATCAGTGCAAGCGGCAGCTGGTCGAGTGAGTCGGCGAGATAGCTGAGCACGGATACGGTGTCCTCGTCGGCCCAGTGCACATCATCGATGAGTAGCACGGCGCCGTCGGCGGACATGGCTCGCAGCAAGAGAATCAGAGCCTCTGCGAGCACGGCGGCGGGATCGGCCATCGGAGCCAGGACATCGTGGTCGCTGATCCAGCCGGGCAGTACCCGTGCGAGGATCGGCCGCACCGCCGCTAGCGCGGTCTCCTGAGCAAGTGGAGCCGACGCGCGGGCGAATGCCTCCACTAGCGGTCGATAGGCTCCGCCGGATTCGACGGCGCGGCCCTTCAAGACGAGCACGCCGCGGCGCTCCGCCTCGCGTTGCGTCTCGATCAGCAGACGGGTTTTTCCCACTCCGGCCTCGCCGGTGAGCAGCACAGCGTCGCCCTGACCGCGCCTAGTGACCTCGATCGCGCCCGTCAGTATCGCAAGCTCGGCGCGTCGAGCGATCAGCGGCAGGTCTGTCCCCACGTTGCATTCTGATCCAGATCGCCTCCGAACCCCAACGCATTGAGGCCGCGCGATCACAAAGAAAACCCGTGTTGGAAATCCGATAGATCCGTATCCGCCTCGGATACGGAGCATGGTCACGATCAGCACAGTTCATGTCATGGACTCAAACCAACCCGAAAGAAGGAGGAGTCGTGAGATGAACAGGTCCAGCAGCAAAGCTCACGAGGCGAATGCACCGGGTGTGTGGAGCCGCGCGCGGCAACTGCTGCGTGCATTTGCGGACGCTGGTCAGCGGTCGGGCACAGGCCTTCGGCTCTTCGTTGGACCGAATGGGGTTCTGGCATGGACAGAGCCGGCTCAGGTTGATCGGTCAGAGCCATACGCAGTCACAGTGCTCGCTGTTCCGGCGAGGTCGGCTGTGCCCGTGGATCGCCAATCGACGGTTACAACTCCATTGGTGGAGCCGACGGGAAGCCCGGTCGACACCTCGCTCGAGGCTCCTGCCTACAGCTAGCCGGCAGGAATCTCATGATCAATCTGATCTGACAGTCACCCATTCGCGTGCACTACTGGACTGTCGCTGCTGCTTCTGGCGTACCTAGCGCTCCCGGCTCTCAGAAGAGAGGCGGTCGCATCGACCGGGATAGTTACTTCCACCAAAAAAAGGCGGGGGTGTCGAGGGCTGAAGTAGGCGCTGACAAGGGAGAATGGTCCTAACCCCTTGCGCTAGAAGGGGTTAGGACCATTCGTGTTGCGCGGTAGCTGATCAGCCGACGTTCTGGGAGCGATCTTTGCCGAAGGAGCTGCGGCGGTTGTCGATGGAGCTGGCTTGGGTGGACGCCTTGTTGGATGATCCGGTGTTCTTCGCCCCGTTCGAGCGGTTCTTTGACCCCAGGCGGGTGGGTCGGCCGTCGACGCCTCGCGCCAACCGCAACCTGGGCGAATCCGTCATCACCAAGCGCATCGACGCAGACCGAAAAGCTGGGGCTCGATGGGCCAGTTGGTGGCGCCGGAACCCAATGGCCCGCGTAACGGCCCGACCCCGGCGAGCTGTCACGCAGAAGCACAGCGGCATTGCGAAGGGGCCCTTGACTAGGGCCTTCACGTGGAGCGGGTGACGAGAATCGAACTCGCATGGCCAGCTTGGAAGACGAGAACCGTGATGCTCTGGCAAGGCAGGTTTCCTTAGATGCAAAGAAAATGGCTGACCATGATTAACCGTGAGTGACCGCAGTTGCGCGCCATATTGGGCACGAATTGGGCACGCGGCAAGTCATTGTTCGAATTAGCCCTCGACCGAATGAGGCCCCCTGCTTGCAAAGTGGCGGAGCGAGCCCCGTTGAGCGTCGTTCCTGCCTGGCCAGCCGCGAAGGCGCGCATCCGGAACCGCTGAATCGCGCGTTTGTTGCTGCAGTTTCCTGCTGCAGGTCCGCTGCGGGCGCTGGGCCTGAGTGCATGGGCTGCCAGCACAATGCCCGCTTTCCAAGTCTGCCCCCGGCCGGTCATGAATGTTCAGGCCGCGTGTGCGGGTCACCAAGCTCAACGACCAGCATGCGTTTCTCGAAGTACCGGAGGAACTACAGATCGGCTTGGGCGAGGTGTGGTCGTTCGGAGTCAGCCATCCGGGCGGCGCCTTCGACCGGTGGCCCGCGACACCACTGGTCGACGGTCGCCACCAGGTAACTGGCGCGGTGACCACCGATCTCTGATCCACCGCGCGGTTGCTCCTCTCTGCGTGGTTGGCGAGGAATGCCGCGAGAGTTGCCAGCGGCGCATCACCCGGTGCGCTGCTCGGCACATTGGAAGCTGGGCCGGTCAGAACGGGTAGCGCTCGATCGATCCCTGCGCGGTGATCCAGCGGGTCTCGGTGAACGCCTCGGCGTTGGCCTCGAAGCCGCCGAACCGGCCGCCGGTACCAGAGGCTGCGACACCTCCGAACGGGGCGACCGCTTCGTCGTCGACCGTCTGGTCGTTGATGTGCACAATGCCGCTCGGGAGCCGCTCGGCCAACTTCAACGCA